>NZ_CP041335.1:617994-926991 GCF_008033135.1 Chitinolyticbacter meiyuanensis | reverse complement strand
TGTTACCGCAGCATGGAGCACGCCTGCGCGGTGGCAATGCTACCTTTGCCCAAATTGCGCTAGCGCCGGGTGCGTCTCGCAGCGCCGCGAGCACCCGCTTAACATGCTGGCATGCACGATTCCTCCGCCTCCATGCCCCTTGCCGGCCCCGCCTCGCCACAGGCCGCGCCGCTGCTGCGCAACCGCAATTTCTTCCTGATCTGGCTTGCCAGCATCATCGGCAACCTCGCGCTCGCCATCGCCATGCTGGCCGAGACCTGGTACGTGGTGAAGACGCTGGGCGTGAAGGAGGACCTTGGCTTCGTGATGATCGCAGGCTCGGTGCCACGCATCGCACTGATGGCGGTCGGCGGCGTGATCGCCGATCGCATGAAGCGTGGCCGCATCATCGCCGTATCGATGAGCGTGCGCGTGCTGCTGCTGTTTGCGTTGGTGGCGCTGCTGGCGCTGGGCGACCTCAATATCTGGGTGCTCACGGCCTTCGCCTTCCTCTATGGGGCGCTCGACGCCTTCTTCTGGCCGGCGCGCGACGCGGTGATGCCCGGCATCGTGCGCGACAGCGACCTGACCCGCGCCAATTCCATCATGCTGACCACCAACCAGATCGGCCTGGTGTTCGGCCCGGTGCTGGGCGGCATCCTGCTGGCGCTGCTGTCGTACGAAGCGGTGTTCTCGCTCACCGGCGTAATGTTGGCGATCGGCGCCGGCTGCGTCGCCTTCCTCAAGGAGCCGGAGGTGGTACGTCGGCGCGGCGAGAGCCGCATGATGGCGGAGCTGAAGGAAGGCGTGAAATACGCGCTGGCGAGCCCGGTGCTGCGCTCGCTGATGATCATCTACGCCATCGCCAACCTGCTGTTCATGGGGCCGCTGGGTTTGGGCATTCCCATTGTGGTCACCGACAACCTCGCCGGCGAGGCCAGCACGCTGTCCTTCCTGCAAAGCGCGTTCGCTGCTGGCATGGTCACCGGTGGCACGCTGCTCACCGTATACCCGCCGATGAAGAAGCGGCTGTTGATGATCGTGCTGGTGATCGCAGCGGAAGGTGTGGTACTGGGCCTGCTCGGCCACACCCACTGGACGCCGGTGGCGGTATGCCTGCAGTTCCTGCTGGGGCTCGGCGTGGCGGCCAACAACGTGCCGATGATGTCGCTGATCCAGCACTACACCGATCGGGACAAGATCGGCCGGGTGATGAGCCTCAACACCATGGCCTCGATGGGCCTGTCGCCAATCTCCTATGCGCTGGTGACCCTGCTGCTGTCGCTGCACGTCGGCATCGCCTGGATCATGCCGGTGTTCGGTCTGACCATGGCAGTGCTGGTGCTGGCCATGGCGGTGCGTCTGCCGACCATCCGTCACACCGACTAGGCCGCGCACGCCGCCCGCAACGCCGTAGTGGCGGGACGGCCACTACAATCGGACGCCACCCAATTGCGACTCAGGGATGGTGACGGTGTACCGGCTGCTGCTCCTCGTTTGCCTGCTTTGCCCTGCCGCCTTCGCCGCGCCGCAGCGGCTGATCGCCTATTTCCCATTCTGGGCCAGCTACAGCCACGGTGCCGCACTCAGCGATGCGCCGGTCGAAGCGCTTACCCACCTGGTCTACGCCTTCGGCAAGCTGCAGCCCGACGGCACGCTGCTGCCCGGCGACTTCTTCGCCGACCAGGTACGCATCCGCATCGGCGCTGACAAGCAGCTCTACCGTGGCAACTACGGCCTGATCCCGCTGGTGAAGCAGCGCAACCCGCAACTGAAGGTGCTGCTGTCGATCGGCGGCTGGAACTGGTCGCTGCATTTCTCGGATGTGGCAGCCGATGCAGCCAAACGCCAGCGCTTCATCGATAGCGCGCTGACGCTGGCGCGCCGCCACGGCTTCGACGGTTTCGAGCTCGACTGGCGCTTTCCCGTGGTCGGCGGCCATCCGGATGCCGGCAAGCGGCCGGACGATTTCGTCAACTTCCAGCGGCTGCTGCGCGAGCTGCGCGCTGCCTGCCAGGCACGGCACCAGGCCTGCGAGCTGGCGCTGACCGCCAGCCCGCAACCGGAGGCCCGCCCCCCCGGCGATTGGGCCGCGCTCAGCCGCGAAGCCGATTTCATCTCGCTGATCGCCACCGATTTCCGCGGCAGCTGGAGCGGCGAGACCGGCCACAAGTCCCCCCTCCATGCCCCCACCGGCCAGCCCTCGATCTCGGCCGGCATTGCCGGCCTGCGCAAGCTCGGGGTGCCTGCCGACAAGCTGGTGCTGATGCTGCCGGCGCAGGCCAGCAGCTGGCAGGGCGCGCCGGCAGGCAACCATGGCCTCGGCCAGCTGCACAAGGGCTCCCCTTGGGGCACCTGGGACAACGAGAAGACGGGTCCCTCGGGTATCTTCACCTATCGCGAAGTGCTCGACATGCGCGCCGACCCCGCCTTCGTCGAGCACTGGGACGAACTGGCACAGGCCAACACGCTGTATCGGGCACAGGATGGATTGCTGCTGTCGTATGAAAGCGAGCGCTCACTCGCCGGGAAACTGGCGTGGGCCGACGAGCAGGGCCTTGGCGGCATCGCGCTATGGGAGGTAAGCAGCGACCTGCCCGGCCTCGACGGGCTGACTGGCCAAGTGTTCCGCCACCAGCATCCCTGGCGCTCGGCCTGGTTCGCGCTACGCGGCTGGGCCGGCAACGGGTTGATCTGGCTGGTGCTTGCCTTCGTTGGCCTCGCCGCGCTGGCAGCCGGCCTGTTCTGGCATGCCAGCCGGCGCCGGCGCCTGGTACTGCGCCAGGAGCAGCAGACTGCGGAGGTGCTGGTCGGCACGTTGATCACCCTGCCCGACGAGCTGCGGATGGCAGCCCATATGGCACAGCGGCTACGCGCACGCGCGGTGTTGCCGCCACCGGCACAGCGCCAGCTTGCCCGGCTGGCCGACGACAGCATGGTGCTGTGCCGCCAGCTGTTGCCACTGTCCAGCAGTGTGGCCGGGCGCCGTACCGCCAGCGACGACCTGCTGCAACTGCAGAAGCTCTCCACCGAGCTCGCTGGCGAGCGCAGCCTGGAGCGCATGCTGGAAGCGCTGCTGCGCTACCTGTCCGACGACGATCGCGTGGCCGCCGCCGAGCTGATGGAGCCCGAAGAGACGGTCGCCATCGGCAGTGACGACGATGTGCTGACGCTGTCGGCCACCCGGCAGGAGGCGCTGGTGCGCCACGCCACGCTGGCCGACTACCACGTCGCGGTGCAATTCAAGGCCCCGCTGACCGAGACCGAGGAAATCTACTTCCGCAGCCTGGCGAGCCAAGTGGTGCTGATCCGCAGCCAGCTGCAGACGCTGGCCCGCCAGCCGCAACTGCTCGCGGAGCTCTACGAGGTGGCCTGCCGCAAGGAGAAGCTGCTGTTCATCCGCGCGGATCGCGGCTACAGCGGCATCCACGCCACCGACCTGACCTGCCCGGTGCATATCACCCTGCGGTTGCGGGCACTGCGGCTCTACTTCGACGAGGGATTGCTGCTGCAGGTGCACCGCTCCTACCTGGTGCGACCCGACGCCGTTGACGGCGCGCAGCGGGCACGCGGTGGTGGTATGGAGTTGCAGGTCGGCCCGCACCGCATTCCGATCGCCCGGCCTTATCTTGCCGGGCTGAAGCAGCGATTTCCGCACTGGTTTGCATTGCAGCCGGCCTGCAATTCGTGAATTACGGTGGGTCTTCCAGAACACCTTTCTTCTTTCCTATCAATCACTTGCCAATCTCACCTTCGCCATTCGTGAAGTAACCGGTGATCAGCCCTTACTTTGTGACGATGCCGTTGCCATAGTCAGCGCTGCCGCAGCATGACGGCATAGATCACAACAGGATGGAGAAGACGAATGAACAAGATGGGTGTATTGGGCGTGCTGACCGCACTGGCGACCGGTGTCGCCGGCGCGGCAGCCTTGCCGCAGTGGCAGGAAGGCGTGAGCTACGCCGTGGGCAACGTGGTGCAATACCAGGGTCAGCGCTATCAGACACTGCAGGCGCACACTGCCTGGCAAGGTGCAGGCTGGAACCCGGTGGCAGCCGTGTCGCTGTGGAAAACGCTCGGCAGCTGCACCAGCAGCGTCGGCGACCTGTGCAACCCGCCCCAGGCGACAGCGGTCGCTCCCACCACTTGGGCTGGTGGTGCCAAGGGCGCCTACAGCCTGGTGCACGATGACCTGTGCGCCTACATCACGGATGGCCAGATCCACCACGCCGCACCCGAGCTCGACAAGCGCGGGCTGCGCGCGGCCTTCGGCATCATCAGCGCCACCTGCGCGCCCTACCACTGGCAAGCGGCCAAATCCTTCGTCGCCGCCGGCCACGAAATCTTCAGCCACAGCCGCAACCATGTGAACAGCAATACCACTGCCTGGAACAACGAGGCCGAGATCGCCGGCTCCGCCGCCGACATCGCCGCCCACCTCGACGGCTATACGCCGAGCTTCTTCGCCTGGCCGTCCGATATCACGCCCGATGCGCCGCTGGCCTACCTGAAGTCACAGCCCGGCTACCTCGGTGGCCGCGCCGCCAACCGCGTCGACGAGAACGGCAACATCCAGTACGGCACCGCCGCTGGCGTGAACGCGGCCAACTTCGCCGACCCGTACGCGATCAAGTGGGACCTGTTCACCCAATCGGGCATCTGGTCGCTCTATCCGCAGGGCAGCGAAATCCTCAACCTGCACGTCGATGCCGCCATCGCCCAGGGCGGCTGGGCGCTACGCACCGCGCACGGCGTCGAGGACGGCTCCTGGGAGACCATCCCGCTGGCCCGCTACACCGCCCACCTCGACTACGTGAAGTCCAAGGTCGATGCCGGTGAGCTGTGGATGGCACCGCCGTCCGACGTGATCCGCTATCGCTTTGCCCGCGAAGCCTGCGGTCCGTCGGTGGTGAACGGCGATACGCTGCGCTTCCCGCAGAACGCCGATTGCCAGCGCTACGCCACCGTGCTGACGCTGGAATTCACCAGCGACAAGCCGGTGACGACCGCCAAAGCCGTCCAGGCTGGCGCCACGCTGCCGGTGCAGACGCTGGCCCCGGGGCGCTACCGGATCAGTGCCGACAACAGCAAGGGCGACGTGACGCTGCAGCTGAACTGAAGGCATTGATGGACAAACGCCCCGCAGCATGCGGGGCGTTTTTGTGTCGGTCACCCGCGCAGCAGGCTCAGGACAGGCCGTCGGATTTGTCGTGCAGTCGCCCTTCGCGCAGTGCGCGCAGGTGCTGGGTGTGCTTGCGCAGCCAGATCGGCAGCTCGTCACCCGGCATCGGCTTGGCGATCAGGTAGCCCTGGCCCAGCGTGCAGCCAAAATCCTGCAGCAGCTTCCAGTCCTCCACCGTTTCCACGCCTTCCGCGACGGTGATCAGGCTGAGGCGATTGGCCATGTCCAAGGCCGATTGCAGGATCACCCGCAAGTGATGCCGCTCGGCCGCGCCATTGACGAAGGAGCGGTCGATCTTGAGCTCGGTGAACGGGATGCGTGCCAGTTGCTGCATCGACGAGAAACCAGTGCCGTAATCATCGATCGACAGGCCAAAGCCCTTGAGCCGCAATCGCGCCAGGATGCCCAGCGCCGCGCCAAGATTGGCGACCACCGAGCTTTCGGTGATCTCCCACACCACCTGGTCTGCGCCGAGTGCATGGTGCTCCAACAGCTCGGCAGCCTCGCCGACGAAGTTGGTCGAATCGAGCAGGATGGGCGACAGATTGATCGCCACCGAGAGCCGCAAGCCATGCTTGTTCCAGCGGGCGATCTGGCCACAGGCCTGTTCAGCGATCTGCATCGTCAGCGCATGGATCAGACCATGCTGCTCGGCCATCGGGATGAAGCGGTCCGGCGGGATCATGCTGCCATCAGCCTGTGGCCAGCGCGCCAGCGCCTCCACCCCCTTGATCACGCCGGTGCGCACGTCCACCTTGGGCTGGTAGTACGGCACGATGCCGTTGGCCTCCAGCGCGGTGCGTAGCTCCTCCACGCCGAAGGTGGCTTCCTTGCGGCTGGGGCGCGCCGCCTGCGAGCGGCCGTAGCGCTGCAGCGCCGCGGCAAGCTGCGGCAGGTTCAGCGGCTTTTGCAGCGCGGCCAGCACTTGCATGCCAAGCGCCTGCACCATGGTCTCCACCGAGCTGATCAGCGCGCTTTCGCGACTGGAGGCCACGATCAGCGGCACATGCACGCTGCGCTGCGCCAGCTGCTGGATCAGCTCGACGCCGTCCATGCCCGGCATCTCCAGATCAATCACCAGCACGTTGGGCGGGATCGGCAGCTGCACCAGCATTTCCAGCGCCTCGACGCCGTTGCCGGCCTCGTAGATGACGCCAACACCCAGCTCGCGGCATAGCCCCACCGTATGCGCCCGCTGCACGGTGCTGTCGTCGACCACCAGAATGGCGTCGAGCTGCAGGGACAGGGGCTGGTTTTCCAGTTGCATGAAAAGGGTACTCAGCGCGCGAGGCGCTCGATAACGGATGAAATGCGTTCCAGCGGCAGCACCTCGCTGACGCCGCCCAACTGGATGGCTTCCTTGGGCATGCCGAATACCACGCAGGTCGCCTCGTCCTGCGCGTAGGTGGTGGCACCGGTGTCGTGCAGCTCTTTCAGCCCGCGTGCGCCGTCGTCACCCATGCCGGTCATGATGATGCCGATGGCGTTGCGGCCAGCGGCCTTGGCCACCGAGCGGAACAGCACGTCCACCGATGGGCGATGACGGCTCACCAGCGGACCATCCGCCACCTCCACGTAATATTGCGCCCCGCTGCGTTTCACCATCATGTGCTTGCCGCCTGGTGCGATCAGCGCAATGCCGGCGGCAACGCGGTCACCGTGCTTGGCCTCGCGTACCTCGACCTTGGACAGGCTGTTGAGCCGCGCGGCAAAGCTCTGGGTGAACTTCTCCGGCATGTGCTGCACCACCACGATGCCGGGGCTGGTGGCGGGTAGCGCGGTCAGCACCACTTCCAGCGCCTGCGTGCCGCCAGTGGAGGTGCCCAGCGCCACCAGCTTGTCAGTGGTGGGCAGGTGCTGGTTGGCTGAAGGCGCATCCAGCATGGCATCCGCGGTGAGCTTGGTGCCACCCATGCGTTCGTGCGAGGGCGGAGGTTCGCGTCGCGGCGCGCCGAGGCCAGCCGCTGGCGCAGGCAGCGGCATGGCGCTGCCGCCAGTCACGCCGGGATTGAGCCGCAGCCGCGATACCTTGGCCTGCGATGCCGCACGGATCGCCGAGACCAGATCCGCCGAGGCATCCTGCAGGAAATCCTTCAGCCCGATGGTGGGCTTGGTGATGATGCCGAGCGCGCCAGCAGCCAGCGCCTGCATGGTCACGTCGGCACCGCGCTCGGTCAGCGTGGAACAGATCACCACCGGCGTCGGGCGGATGGTCATCAGCTGCTTCATGAAGGTGATGCCATCCATACGCGGCATCTCGATGTCGAGCACGATCACGTCGGGCCAGTTGGCCTTCATCTTCTGCATAGCGAAGATCGGGTCGGACGCGGTGGCGATCACCTCGATGTCCCGATGCTTGGCCAGCACGTCCTGCATCACCTGCCGCACGACCGACGAGTCGTCGACGATCATCACCTTGATCATCCGCTCACTCCCGTCTTGGTTTTTTCCGATGTCGGCATCGCGCCGCCGTAGCGCACCCAGACCTCGCCGCGACCCACATCCACCCGCAGGTAGCGATACCCGCTGCCGCCCAGATCGCTGCCACCCAGCTTCATGCCCGACTGCTTCAGCAACTGGCGCGCGAAGCGGGCATTGCCCTCGCCCACGCTCTCGGTGACGGTGGGCGTATCGAACACCCGCGCACCGCCAAACAGCTTGGCCTCGAAATCCTCCGGGCCGTGGCCGGCGCGGCGCAGCTGCGCGAGCAGCAGGCGGAATGCATCCTCGCCATAGCGCCCATCGAGGGAGGCCACTCCCTTGGGCGCCACGATGCGCTCAGGCAACAGGAAGTGGCAGACGCCGCCGACCGCGCGCTCGCGATGGCGCAGCACGATGGCAACGCAGGAGCCCAGCAGCGTTTCGACAACGACATCGCCGCTGCCGAAATACAGCTCGCCCGGATTGAGGAACACGCGGCGGCTCATGGTGGCTTCCGGTAAATCGACGGCGCGACGGTCTCGAGCTGCAACGGCATGCCGTGCAGCGATTCCGAATGCCCGACGAACAGATGCCCGCCAGGCCGCAAATGGCGGGTCACGGCCTTCACCACCTCGATCTTGGTCGGCAGGTCGAAATAGATGATCACATTGCGCAAGAACACCACGTCGAACGGCCCCAGTCGCTGCGGCAGCGCCATCAGGTTGAGCTGGGAAAAACTCACCCGTTCACGCACGCTGCGACTGACCAGCAGTTGCCCGGCGTATTCGCCCTGGCCACGCAGGCAGTAGCGCTTCAGATATTCGGGCGGTACCTGCTCGCAGCGCACCATCGGATAGAGCCCGCGTCGCGCCTTGGCGAGGATGCGCTGGCTGATGTCCGAGCCGAACACGCTCCACGGCGCCTCGCCCAGCACATCGTCGAGCTGCATGGCGATGCTGTACGCCTCCTCGCCGCTGGAACTCGCCGCGCTCCACACCGCGAAGGCCTTGTCACGCGGGTGCCGCGGCAGGATCTGGCCGCGCAGGAAATCGAAGTGCTTCTTCTCGCGGAAGAAGTAGGTCTCGTTGGTGGTGATGAGATCGATCGCGCGCTGGCGCTCGGCCTGCGCCTCGGCGTGTTCGCTGGCGATCAGCCGGTGATAGTCGCGAAAGCTGTCGAGCCCGAGCTCGGCAATGCGCTTGGCGAGCCGACTCGCCAGCAGCGCCTTCTTCTCCCGCGACAGGTGCAGGCCGATATGCTGCTTGAACAGGCCCTGGAAGAGCTTGAGCTCCTCGTCGCTGACCAGAGGGGGCGCCTGCATCACGACCACGACCTCCTCCTATTCCAGCGTTTCCGGCTCGCCGGCGGCCACGCCAATCAGCGTGGCAAGCTCGTCGACGGACAGCACCTGATGGATATCGAGCGCGATCACGAAGCGATCGTTGAGATTGATCATCCCCTCGATGAACTCCGCGCGGATCTTCGCACCGAACGATGGCCGCGGTTCGATCTGGCCGGGCTCCACATCCAGCACCTCGTTCACCGCATCGACCAGCACGCCCAGCAACAACACCTGGCCTTCCTGCTCGAGCTCCATGATCACGATGCAGGTGCGGCGTGCGATCTCGGTCCGCTCACGACCAAAGCGCACCGCCAGATCGATCACCGGCACCACGGCGCCGCGCACATTGATCACGCCGCGCAGGAACGTGGGCATCAGCGGGATCTCGGTAAGGCCGGCGAATTCGATGATTTCGCGGATGCGTTCGATCGGCATGGCAAACAGCTCGCCCGCCAGCGTGAACGTGAGGTACTGCCGCGGAATGCCACGCTCTGCCAGTGCGGTGCCGCCTGCGGTGGTCGGATAGTTGGCCATGTCACCTCCCTCAAAAACGGGTGAACGACGATTCGTCCACGCCCTCGTCGTCGCTGCGCATGCGGCGCGACACGGCGCCAACCGACGCCGTACGGCGCGTGGTAGCAGCACGCGCCACCGGCGCACTGCCGATACGGAAGAACTGGATCAGCTCCTGCAGCTGGATCGCCTGCGCGCTCATTTCCTCGGCCGTGGAGCTCAGTTCCTCCGAGGCTGATGCGTTCATCTGCGTGGTCTGCGCCAGCTGGCTCACGGCCGTGTTGATCTGGTCGAGACCGGTGGTCTGCTCGCGGCTGGCGGCGGTGATCTCCTGCACCAGATCGGCGGTCTTGCGGATGGACGGCACCATCTGGTCGAGCAGCGTGCCGGCGCGTTCGGCCAGCGTCACGCTGTTGGCGGCCACTTCACCGATCTCCTGCGCCGCCACCTGGCTGCGCTCGGCCAGCTTGCGCACCTCGGCCGCCACCACGGCGAAGCCCTTGCCGTGCTCGCCGGCCCGCGCGGCTTCGATCGCGGCGTTCAGTGCCAGCAGGTTGGTCTGGTAGGCGATGTCGTCGATGATGCCGATCTTGCCGGCGATCTGCCGCATCGCCGAAACCGTCTGCTTCACCGCCTCTCCCCCTTCCACCGCGTGCTGCGCACTCTGCGTCGCCATGCCGTCGGTCACGCGGGCGTTCTCGGCGTTCTGCGCCACCGTGGCCGAGATCTCCTCGACCGAGGCGCTGGTCTCCTCGACGTTGGCCGCCTGCTCAGACGCATTCTGCGACAGCGCCTGCGCCGACGCGGACACCTCTTCCGACGCTGAGGCGATCGAGCCGGCGGCGCCGCGCACATCGCCGAGCACATCGGTGAGCTTGGCGATCATCTGCTGCATGCTGTAGAGCATGCTGGTCTGATCACCCTGGCGCAGATGCACATTCACCGTCAGGTCGCCATCGGCCACCTGCTGCAGGATGCGCACCGCTTCATCCGGCTCGCCACCGACCTGGCGGGTGACGATGCGCGCCAGCAGGACGCCCAGCACCACCGACAGCAGGAAGGAGGCAACGATGATGGCAATGGTGGTGGTGCGTACCGTGTCGATCTGTGCCGCATTGGCGGCGTTGGCGGCATCGGCCTGCTTCTCGTTGTCTACGGCAATGCCCTCGAACACGTCGTCGAGCTCGCCCAGCTTCTTGCGCAGATCGCCGTTGACCAGTTGTACCGCCTCGTCGTTCAGCCCCTGCTTCACCAGGCCATCGACCTTGTCGGACAGCTGCAGGTACTCGGGCAGGAGCCGATCAAGGTCAGCGCGCAACTTGGCCTCAACATCGGACGGCTCGGTCTTGGCGTAGATGCCCCAGTACTTATAGAAATTCTCGATATGGCTCTTGCCGCGGTTCACCGTTTCCGCGTAGACCGCCGGATCGCTGACCTGCGTCATCGATCTCACGACGCCACGGCTATGCAACAGGATGAACAGATTGGCCCGATCCATGTTGCTGATCGCCAGCAGGTTGGTCTTGTAGATCGATTCACCACCGGCGCCGACCTTTTCGATATTGACGAGCGCCCAGACACCGATCAGCAGCGTCAGCAAGGCCACCACCAGGAAGGCAGCCAGCAACTTGGTGCCCAATTTCAACCGCATGAACCAACCCATGATCAATTCCCCCTGAAAATCAGCCCGTTATGTGATGTTGGTGGGCCAGCTGCGCCACATTGGCGCGCATGGTTCTTTGTACGAGATGCGGCACGTCGAGGATCAGCGCCACGCGACCGTCGCCGAGGATGGTCGAGCCGCTGATGCCCTTGACCTCGCCGAACAGCAGGCCAAGCGGCTTGATCACCGCCTGGAATTCGCCCAACAGCTTGTCGACGACAAGGCCGGCGCGCTGCTGGCCGTATTGCACAACGACGAGGCTCTCGCGCACGTGCTCGGCTTCGGGCAGATCGAACAGCTCGCGCAACCGCACGAAGGGCAAGGGCTCGCCGCGCAGCTTGACGATGTTGTGCCGCATGTCGTGGCTGCTGATGTCGATGCACTCGATCACGAGCTCGAGCGGGATCACGAACTGCGAATCGCCGACCATGACCTGGAAGCCATCGATGATGGCGAGCGTCAGCGGCAGGCGGATGCGCACCGTAGTGCCCTGGCCCTGGCGGCTGACGATCTCCACCTCGCCACGCAGCGATTCGATGTTCTTCTTCACCACGTCCATGCCGACGCCGCGACCGGACAGGTTGGTGACCTGCTCGGCCGTGGAGAAGCCCGGCTCGAAGATCAGCCGGTAGATCTCGCCATCGGACAACTGCTGCTCGGCGCTGACGAGGCCGCGCTCGATGGCCTTGGCCAGGATGCGGTCGCGATCCAGGCCACGACCATCGTCGGAGACCTCGATCACGATGCTGCCGGACTCGTGGTAGGCGTTGAGCCGGAGCGTGCCCTCCACCGCCTTGCCGGCCATCACCCGCGCTTCCTTGCTCTCGATGCCGTGGTCCATCGCATTGCGCACGATGTGCATCAACGGATCGGACAGCTTTTCGACCATCGATTTGTCGAGCTCGGTGTCGGCGCCAGTCACCAGCAGCTGGATTTCCTTGCCAAGCTCGCGCGAGATGTCGCGCACCACGCGCGGGAAGCGCTGGAACACTTCGCCGATCGGCACCATGCGCAGCGTCAGCGCGGCATCGCGGATCTGCTCGACCAGGCTGGAAATGCCCTGGGTGGCCTCCTCGAAACGCGCGTGTTTCTCACGGTGGGCCACCAGGTTGGCAGCGGCACCGGCAATCACCAGCTCGCCGACAAGATCGATCAGCGCATCGAGCTTGCTGACCTCGACCTTGATGAACTTCTGCTCCTGGGTACGCTTTTCCTCGCCCTGCTTCTGCTTGGTGAGCGCCGCGGCCACCACGGCCTGCGGCACCTTGTCCTGCTCGACCAGCAGCGTGCCGAGCGGCTTGGCCGGCACCGGCTCGGCGGCCTGCTGCGCCAGCACGTTGTCGAGCTCGGACGGCGTCAGCGCGCCGCCCTTGACCAGAATTTCACCGAGCCGCCCGGCCGGCTCGGCCAACGACTGGATCAGGCCGATGTATTCGGCGATCTTGCCGTGCGGCGGCAGGATGCGGATCTCGCTGTCCTCGCGCACGAACTCGAACACGCCCTCGATGGTCTGGCGATCGGCGTCCGAAGCGAAGTCCACCTCGAAGCCGAGGTAACACGCTTCCGGGTCCATCACCCGCGCATCGGGCAATGCATCCGGCAGCGTGACGATATGGACGATACGGCCGATGGTGCCGAGGTAGCGCAGGAAGGACAGCGGGTCCATGCCGTTGCGCAACACGTCGGGCGAGAAGCGCAGCGAAAGATGCCAGTTGTCGCTGCTGACGGCGCTGCCGTCGTCCACTTCGATCTGCGCGGTGTCGGCGGCTGCACCCATGGCATGCACGGCGGGATGGGCCGCCGCGGTTACGCCGAGCAGGGCGTTGAGCGAGAGCTCCAGCCGGCCGCGCTTGACCGGATCCGGCTCCTCCTCTTCGCGGCGGGCGGCAATGGCTTCGACCAGCTCGCCAATGTAGTCGCCACATTCGAGCAGCAGCGACAGCAGGTTGGTATCAAGCGGCAGGCTGCCGTTGCGCACCTTGTCGAGTACGCTCTCGGCCACATGGGTGAAGCTGACGATGCGCTCGAATGCAAACAGCCCGGCCGAGCCCTTGATGGTGTGCGCGGCGCGGAAGATCGCGTTGATCGCCTCGCTGCTGGCCCCTTCGGCCTCGATCTGCATCAGCGCCATTTCCATGGCGGCCAAGAGTTCGCGCGCCTCCTGCACCAGCGCGTCGCGTGCGTTGTCCATGTCCATGATCGACCTCAGCGGCTAGCGTTGGGAATGAGCACCGGATCGCCCAGCGTGCCCGCCAGGTCGAGAAGCTCCAGTACCGAGATCACCGCCGGGCTGTGGCCGCTGTAGGCGAGTGCCCGGCCGTGCCGCGCCGCCTCGCGCTTGGCGAGCAGCAGCAGCTGCACGCCAGCGGTATCGAGTTCGTCGACGCCGGACAGATCGATGGTCAGCGGCGGGCCGCCGCCCTCGCCGAGTGCGGCAAGCAGCACATCCTTGAGTTCTGCGGCATGAAAGATGGTGAGTTCGCCATCGAGGCGGAACTGGGCGCTTTCACCTTCGGCTAACGCGGTCAGCGGCATGGCGGCTCCCGGCTTGGGGTTCAGGGCAGGACCAGCTTGGCGACGGCGTCGAGCAGCACCGGCGGCTGGAACGGCTTCAGCACCCAGGCGCGCACGCCGGCGGCCTTGCCTTCCTGCTTCTTGGTCTCGTCGCCCTCGGTGGTCAGCATGATGATGGGCGTGAACTTGTAGTTGGGCAGTTGCTTGGCGGCCTTCACGAACGACAGGCCGTCCATGTTGGGCATGTTCACGTCCGAGATGATCAGGTTGTACTTGCGGCCGTCGAGCTTGCCGAGTGCATCGCGGCCGTCGCTGGCCTCGACCACCTCGTATCCGGCGCCCTTTAGGGCGATGCCCACGGTCTGGCGCAGGCTGAACGAATCGTCGACGATCAAAATGGTCTTGCTCATGAATTACCCTTGCGAGAAATAACCGGAAAACGGGAAAAGGCTCAGAAGAAATCGACCTGCGAGCTCGCCACGTTGGCGTTCTGCCGGCCGCCATGCGCCTGGCGTTGCTCCATGGTGGTGTAGGTGCGTTCGAGCTCGGCAAGCCACTGTTCGCGCGCCGGCAGCGTGCCGCGCCCGGCGACGAAGGTATTGAGCTTGTCCATGTCGCGCTGCACATGATCGAGAATCTGGCTGACCCGGTCCTGGAACTGCAGGTTGACCAATACGTCCTGCACCTCCTGCTCGACCGCGCGGCTCTCACCCTCGAGCTGGGCCACGGTGCTCGACAGGTGCTCGGCCGCCTGCTGGAAGCGGCCCAGCACCTGGCCGACCACGTTCTTCGATTCGCCGATCATCGAGACCTCGTCGGCCGACAGCCGTTGCGCGGTGGCCAGCGCGCCACCGATGGTCTGGTTGATCGAATCCACCTTGCTGCGGATGCGCTTGCCGGTCTCGCCCGACATATTGGAAAGCTTGCGCACCTCGTCCGCCACCACGGCAAAACCACGACCGGCCTCGCCGGCACGGGCCGCTTCGATGGCCGCGTTCAGCGCCAGCAGGTTGGTCTGGCCGGCAATCTCGGCCACATCGCTCGCCATGCGCTTGAGTTCGTCGTTGAACTGCCCCAGGCCCTCGATCTCCTTGAGCAGCGCCTCGCGTGCCGCCAGCACCTGCTCCAGCGCGTCGACGATGCGGCCCAGCATGCCCTCGGCGTCGTGGATCACGTCCATCACCTCGCCACTCTGCCCACCGCCAGCCAGCGCGACGGTGCCGGACAAACGCTGGTTGATGCCGGCAAAGCGCATGGCCAGATTGTCGATGGCATCCTGGGTCTGGCTGCGGGCAAGGCCGACATGGCGGTGCCACAGCGGCAACACGCCTTCGACGAGGTCCGCCAGTGGCGCCGTCACCGGTACTTCCGGCCGCGCCGGCTCGTAGCGGTTCGGCTCGACGACAGCAGCGGGTTCAGGCCGTGTCAGCCATAGCAATGCGCCGCCGAACAGCAGGCCGGCGATCAGCCCCCACCACCACACGGATGCCAGTAACAGGAAGACGACGAGTTGAACCAGGGCGAGGACCAGGGAGGGGATACGCATGGATTTGTCAGCATCTAGAGATAAGCGGAGACCGGCACTGGTATGGGCCCGCAGGCCCGCTTTCACCTTAGTCCCGTTCGGCAGAATTCACAGGCTTTTTCAGCGGTGCACGACAGCGAGAATGCTTCGGCATGGCCATGCCGATCAAATATAAACACGCACTAATATTTGACGGCAATACGCGCCATCGCGGTGCAGCAAGCACGCAACAAGACAGCGGGATCAGCTGTGACGGCCGGGTAGCAGCAGGCGGGCGACGAGGCCGCCGTCCGGGTGATTGGCGAGGGAGAGTTCGCCACCGTGGGCGTGGATGATGTTGCGGGCAATCCCGAGGCCCAGGCCCATGCCGCCGCTGTTGCTCTGGCGGCCATGTTCCAGCCGCACATAGGGCTGGAACAGCGTATCGCGCACCTCGTCGGGCACGCCGGGGCCATAGTCGCGGATGGTGAGTTCGACGGTGTCACCGGCCTCGGACAGCAACACTTCGGCACGGCCGCCGTACTTGACGGCGTTGTCGATCAGGTTGGTGATGGCGCGCTTGAGCGCGAGCGGCTTGGCCTCGACGGTAACCGCGCCACCGGCGAACGCCACCTCCTGCCCCGCCAGCTTGGCATCGGCCACCAGCCGTTCGATCAGGCTGTCGAGCCGCATGGCAGTACGGTTCTCATGGATGTCGGTGTCCTTCACGCTTTGCAGCGCGCCCTTCACCATCACGTCGAGCTCATCGAGATCCTCGTGGAATTCCTGGCGTGCCTCGTCGTCATCCAGCAGCTCGGTACGCAGCTTGAGCCGGGTGATCGGCGTGCGCAGATCATGCGAGATCGACGAGAACAGCCGCTCCCGGTCGTCGATGAAGCGCTGGATGCGATCCTGCATCGCGTTGAACGCGCGCGCCGTGGCGACGAACTCGCGACTGCCCTCCTCGGGCACCGCCTCGGTCAGCCCGCCCTGGCCGAAGGCCTGCGCCGCATCGGCCAGCTTGGCCAGTGGCTGGGTCAACCAGCGCACCACCAGCAAGGACAGCAACAGTACCGAAACCAGCGTGGCGAGCTGCAAGGCCAGCCGGTCGGCGGTCAGCGGGTTGTCGCTGTCCATGAAGTAGGGATCGGGCATCAGCGCGGCCAGATACACCCACTCGCCGGCAGCGAGCTCGGCCTGGATCACCAGGATCGGCGCCGGGCGCGGCTTGACGATCAGCGTGTGCTGCACCCAGTCGTCCGGCAGATCCGACAGCAGCACGCCGTTGTCGCCCACCTGCAGGTCCTGCGGTGAGGCGAAGGCGATGCGGTAGTCGACGAGGCGCGGCAATTCACGCTTGAGCGTGGCGTCCAGCGTCGTCAGCACCGCCTGCGACAGCTCGGTCGGCGCGATCGGCGTCACCGGGATCTCGCCACCATTGGTGTTGACGAAGAAGCGGGTGCCGCCCATTTCGCGCAGCTGTTCGATCAGGAGCGGGCGGTAGTTCACCGGCAGGCTTTTGAAGAAACGTACCGCCGCCGCCGCCGAGCGCCCGAGATGCTGCGCCGCTGCCGTGGCCTCGCCTTCGGCCTGGGCGCGGATCTGCTGTGCCCAGATCAGGTTGGCGATCAGCTGGGTGACGAGCACGCCCGCCAGCATCACCAGCGTGAGCCGTCCCCACAGCGAACGCGGCAACCAGCGCACCGGCAATCAGCCCCGTTCGGCGGCGACTTCGGCCGAGAACACGTAGCCGCTGCCACGCACGGTCTTGATCAGCTGCGCTTGGCGGCCGTCGTCGTTCAAGCGCTGGCGCAGCCGGCTGACCTGCACGTCGAGCGAGCGATCGAGCGGGCCCAGATCACGCCCGCGCGTCTCCTCGGCGAGGATGCTGCGATCAAGCACCTCGCCCGGATGCTCGACGAAGTACTTCAACAGCTGGAAATCGAGGCCGGTGAGCTTGATCTCGACGCCGTCCGGGTCGGTCAGCGTGCGCCCGACCACGTCGAGCACGTAGCCCGCGAAGCGGAAATAGCGTGGCGGTGCGGCGTTGTCGAGGCCGCTGCGGCGCTGGATCGCCTTGATCCGCGCCAACAGTTCGCGCGGATTGTACGGCTTGCCCAGATAGTCGTCAGCGCCCATCTCCAAGCCGACGATCTTGTCGGTGTCGTCCGCGCTCGCGGTCAGCATGATGATGGGGAGCTGTGAGCGCTTGCGGATGTAGGCGCAGAGCTGGAAGCCATCGGTATCGGGCAGCATCACGTCGAGGATGATCAGCGAGAGCTCGTCGCGATAGCGCTCGAACTCCTGCATGAAGCTGGCGCCGTCCTGCGCCAGGCGCACCTCGAACTGGTTCTTTTCCAGATAGGCCTTGAGCAGGGTGCGGGTCTTCTGGTCGTCGTCGACGATCAGGATCTTGCGGTTCATCGCGGCGTTCTCCGCACGCCTGTATCGTTCTGCAGGGCGCGCATGATGGTGGCGAGCCGGCGTTGTACTTCGGTCGCCGCCACTTGGTCATCGGTAAAGTAACGGTAGATCTGGGCGATGATGGCATCCTTCATCGCTTCATCGGTCGCCATGCGGTGGACGATGCTCGGCGCCTGTACCGCTGCGCCACGGCTGAACGTCTGCCAGGAATCGCGGCCGCAGCTGTCGAGCGCGGCCGGGTCGATGTCGCGCCGCACCGGCACCGAGCCTTTGATGCGATTGTAAGCCAGTTGCAGCGGCACGCTCGCCAAGCTGCGCGCCATCGTTTCCTGCTCGCGCTGCTTGCCGTAGCCGCCCGCCATCATGGCAAAGGTGTCGACGCTGTAAAGATGCGCACCGCCGGTGCCGGGCACCGCGATGCAAGCGAACTCGCGGTCGACATCAAGCCCCAGGCTCAAGAGTTCCCCCCGCGCCCAATCGCCCATGATCCACATCGCGGCATCGCCGCGGGCAAAGCTGCGCGCCACTTCCTCCCAGCCACGCTGCGGCACCGGTTGCGCCATCCAGCGCTTGAGGCTGCGCAGGCGCTCCAAAGCACGGAATACCCGTGGATCGAACCAGTCGTCCGGGCGGCGCAGTTGCAGCAGCTGCTTGTAATAGGCGGCACCGGTCTCCGCCAGCAGCAGGGTTTCGAACAACGTCGCCACCTGCCACGGCTCGCTGCTCTGGGCCAGCGGCGTGATGCCGGCGCGCTGCAGCCGCGCAGCCACCCGCTCGAACTCGGCCCAGTTGCGCGGCGGGCGCAGGCCTTGCTCGACAAACAGCTTGGGCTGGTAATACAGGGTGTTGATCCGGTGCAGGCCCACCGGCACTGCCACCGTATGCCCTTGCACCCGCACCAGCGCGGCAATGGTGGGGAAGAAGGCCGCCGACCAGCCCTCATCCATCGCCACATCGTCGAGCTCCAGCAGCAGGCCAAGCTCGCCCCAGTCGTCGAGCGTAGGGCCGATCAGCTGCGCCACATCCGGCGCTCGGCCGGACAGCACGCGGCTCTTCAGCACCTTGAAGGCACCGATGCCGGCGCCGCCGGGGATGGCGGCGTCACGCCAGACGATGCCTTCGTCCTGCAGCGCACCCGCGAGCGTATTGGCGGCCTGACGCTCGCTGAGCGAGGTCCACCAATGCAGCACGTCGAGCGTCTGCGCGGCCGAAGCCGTCGTGATCCACAGCAGGCACAGCAGCCCGGCGCCCATACGCCACAGCCACTGCCCCGCCCTCCCCATCGCATGCATTGTTCTGAACCTGTCGCCTGCCCGCCGTTGCGGCGCCGAGCATAGCGTAATCATCCCGGCATATTTGTAACATTACCTTGCATTTTCTTGCGCAGCATTGTGCTGGGAGGAAATCTTCCACTTGTCGCTGCAAGACGGCGTCCACCCTGCATGAACGGTCCGTCAACGCAGCACTTGTGCGGCTTTATCCGTTCCTTGCAACGCAGCCAAACGCCAGTGGCATCACCGTGCTTGCCATTCGTCTGGCTGCACCGTGTAAAGAAATGCAACATACCCCATTGGCAATCCAAACACAAAAACCTTCAATAACAAACACTTAACAACAATAAGCAGCTAATGATACGCCGCATGGCGTCACGAAAACCCGGGTGCTAAGTTGCATCGTCCCGCATTGATCCGCGGGCTTTTACAGGATCTGAGGAGATACCCTGAAATGAAGAACATTCGCTTGACCCAAGGCGCCCTGATCGCCGCCATGCTCGCAGCCGGTGCCGCCCAGGCAGGCACGCTGACCATCGAATCGTGGCGCGTCGACGACAAGGGCCTGTGGGAAGACGTGCTGATCCCCGCGTTCCAGAAGAAGAACCCGGGCATCCAGGTGAAATTCTCGCCGACCGCTCCGACCGAATACGACTCCGCCCTGCAAGCCCGCCTGAACGGTGGCACCGCAGGCGACCTGATCACCTGCCGCCCGTTCGACAAGTCGCTCGACCTCTACAAGAAGGGCAACCTCGACAAGCTCGACGGCAAGGGTGGCATGCAGAACTTCCCGGCCTCGGCCAAGGTGGCGTGGCAGACCGACGACGGCAAGGATACCTTCTGCATGCCGATGGCGTCGGTGATCCATGGCTTCTTCTACAACAAGAAGATCTTCAAGGACCTGAACCTGCAACCGCCGAAAACCATCGACGAGCTGCACAAGGTTTCCGAGGCCGTGAAGAAGGCCGGCAAGACCCCGATCGCCCTGGGTACCGCCGACCAGTGGGAATCGAGCCAGATCGTGTTCACCGGCATCGGCCCCAATTTCTGGAAGGGTGAGGAAGGCCGCAAGGCGCTGATCGCCGGCAAGGCCAAGTTCACCGATCCGCAATTCGTCGCAGCCTGGGAAGAAATGAGCAAGTGGGGCCCGTACCTGGCCAAGGGCTACAGCGCCCAGACCTACGGCGACACCCAGAACCTGTTCGCTTCGGGCCGCGCCGCCATGGTTGCCGCCGGTTCGTGGGACATCGGCTACTACAACCAGCAAGGCGTGGACTTCGGCGCCTTCCCGCCCCCGGTCGCCAAGGCCGGTGACAAGTGCTACATCTCCGACCACACCGACATCGGTCTGGGCGTGAACAGCAAGTCCAAGAACAAGGCCGACGCGCAGAAATTCCTGGAATGGGTGGGTAGCCAGGAATTCGCCGATCTCTACACCAACAAGGTGACCGGCTTCTTCTCGCTGTCCAACCACCTGATCGCCGTGAAGGACCCGGTGGCCAAGCAGATGATCGACTGGCGCAAGACCTGCGGCTCGACCATCCGCCTGAACGCCCAGATCCTGAACCGTGGCGAGCCGAACATGGAAACCGAACTCTGGACCGTCAACTCGGCCGTGCTGAACGGCAAGATGACGCCGAAGGCAGCCGCCGACCGCATCCAGAACGGCTTCTCCAAGTGGTACAAGCCGGCCAAGTAATCGGCCGCATGCGGCAGCGCCCCGCGGCGCTGCCGCCTACCGAGCAATGATGTCGCGTACTGGAGCGCGGCGTCACGGCGCATCGAATGGGTCTTCCTCTCCATTCAACTCGTCTTGGCCGGCGGCCCAGCCGCCGGCCCTTTTTTTGCCTGTTGCGACGTGGGCTTCTAGCCTGATAACCATCGCACCATGAATTCGGAGTACCTGCCATGAAAAAGCCGTTGCCTTGGCATATCGTGGTCTTCCTCGCCCCGGCATTGCTGATCTATGTCGTGTTCAGCGCATGGCCGCTGATCGACACGCTGCGGCTCGGCTTTTACGTGACGAGCGACACCGGCAGCCAGCATTTCGCCTGGCTCGCCAACTACAAGATGCTGATGTTCGACCCGCACTGGTCCGAAGGCTTCTGGAACGCCATGGGGAACAACTTGAAGTTCTTCCTCGTGCACATGCTGATCCAGAACCCGATCGGCCTGCTGCTCGCTGCCCTCTTGAGCATGCGCGGCGTGCGTGGTGCCAAGGTCTACCAGACCGTGCTGTTCCTGCCGACGCTGCTGTCGGTGGTGATCATCGGCTTCATCTGGCAGCTGATCCTGTCGCCGCTGTGGGGCGTTTCCGAAACGCTGCTCGGCTATGTTGGCCTCGCCGACTGGTTCCAGCCGTGGCTCGGCCAGGAGGAAACCGCGCTCTACACGCTGTCGATGATGTCGGTGTGGCAGTTCGTCGGTATCCCGATGATGCTGATCTACGCCGCGCTGATCGCGATCCCGGACGAGATCATCGAAGCCGCCGTGGTGGAAGGCGCTTCGGCCTGGCGCATCTTCTGGACCATCCGCGTGCCGCTGATCCTGCCCACGCTGGGCCTCGTCACCATCCTCACCTTCGTCGGCAACTTCAATGCCTTCGACCTGATTTACTCGGTGAAGGGTGCACTCGCCGGCCCCAACTACAGCACCGACATCCTCGGCACCTATTTCTACCGCGCCTTCTTCGGCTACCAGAGCCAGTTGGGCAGCGCGACGCTCGGCGCCGCAGTGGCCACGCTGATGTTCCTGGTGATCCTTGCGGGCGTCGGCGTGTACTTCTTCTTCGTGCAGCGCAAGCTGCAGCGCTTCAGCTTCTGAGGAGCCGGCCATGCAACACAAGGTAACCCGCTTCGCCGGATCGACGTTCACCCACGTGATCCTCGCCGGCTACTCGATCATGGCGCTGTTCCCCATCGTGCTGATCGCGATCAACGCCTTCAAGGACCGCGCCTCGATCTTCGATTCGCCGCTGGCGCTGCCCAACAGCGAGTCGTGGTCGCTGATCGGCTTCGAAAAAGCGATGAAGAACGCGCACTTCTTCAGCTTCTTCGGCAACAGCATGATCGTCACCGTGACCTCGCTGTTCTTCATCCTGCTGTTCGGCGCGATGGCAGCCTGGGCGCTGTCGGAATACAAGTTCCGCGGCAACCGCTGGCTGATGGCACTGTTCGCCTTCGGCATCATGGTGCCGATCCGCTTGGGCACCGTGTCCATCCTCAAGATCATGGTATCGCTGGAGCTGGTGAACACGCTGACTGCGCTGATCCTGGTCTACATCGCGCAGGGACTGCCGCTGGCGATCATGATCCTCAGTGAATTCATGCAGCAGATCCCCAAGGAATTGAAGGAAGCCGCGCGCTGCGACGGCGTGGGCGAATTCAAGATCTTCTTCCAGGTGATCCTGCCGCTGATCCGCCCGGCCGTCGCCACCGTGGCCGTGTTCACCATGGTGCCGATCTGGAACGACCTGTGGTTCCCGCTGATCCTGGCCCCGGGTGAGGAAACGCAGACCATCACGCTGGGCGTGCAGCAGTTCATCGGCCAGTACGCGACCGACTGGAACGCCGTGCTCGCCTCGCTCTCGCTCGCCGTGCTGCCGGTGCTGGTGCTGTACATGTTCTTCTCGCGCCAGCTGATCCGCGGCATTACCGCCGGCGCCGTCAAGTAAACACGCTTCCACCCGCTTCAAGAATGACCGGGCGCTGCCAGCGCGCAGCGCCCCACAATGGAGACCACCATGTCCCACGTATCGCTGAAAAACCTGAAGAAAAGCTACGACGGCAAGACCGATGTGCTTGCCGGCATCAACCTGGAAATCGAGGACGGCGAATTCGTCGTGCTGGTCGGCCCATCGGGCTGCGGCAAGTCGACGCTGCTGCGCATGCTGTCCGGCCTGGAGGAAATCTCCGGTGGTGACCTGGAGATCGATCACAAGCGCGTGAACGACCTGCCGCCGGCCCAACGCGGCATCGCCATGGTGTTCCAGAGCTACGCGCTCTACCCGCACATGAATGTGTACAAGAACATGGCGTTCGGCCTGAAGATCCATGGCGCGAGCAAGGATGAGATCGAGCGCCGCATCAAGCACGCCGCCAGCATCCTCAAGATCGACCACCTGCTGACCCGCCTGCCGCGCGAACTGTCCGGCGGCCAGCGCCAGCGTGTAGCGATCGGCCGCGCCATCGTGCGCGAACCCAAGCTGTTCCTGTTCGACGAGCCGCTGTCCAACCTCGATGCCGCGCTGCGCGTACAGACCCGGCTCGAGATCGCCAAGCTGCATCGCGACCTCAACGCCACCATCGTCTACGTGACGCACGATCAGGTCGAAGCCATGACGCTGGGCGACAAGATCGTGGTGATGCACGACGGCCACATCCAGCAGGCTGGCACGCCGCTGGAGCTGTACCAGCGCCCGGCCAACCTGTTCGTCGCCACCTTCATCGGCTCGCCCAAGATGAACCTGCTCGAAGGCGTGGTCGCCGAAGCCTCCGCCACTGGCGTGACGGTGACGCTGGCCGGCGGCCAGCTCTTGAAGGCCGAGGTCGATGCCAGCCGCGCCACCATCGGCGATCGGGTCACCATCGGCATCCGCGCCGAGCACCTGTGGGAGAACAGCGAGGGCAGCGAACGCTTCGCCGGCACCGTCAACCTGGTCGAGCACTTGGGTGAAGCCAACTACCTGTACGTGACGCTGTCGACCGGTCAGGACATCGTGGTACGCGGCAATGGCGAGCGCGAAGTGGAGCTGGGCCAGGCGATCACCATGTCGGCCCCGGCCGCCTCGTTCCACGTGTTCGACCGCGATGGCATGGCGTTCAACCGCCTGAAGCCGGGCAACCTGCGCTCGTCCAAGGGCTGAGCGCGGCTGTCCTGCGTTGTGAAGGGCACCCCTGCGGTGCCCTTTTTTCTGGCCGCGCTCAGCACGCGGACACGATCCCCTGTAAGCCAGCTACACTGCAGCCATGCGTCCGCTCCGTTCCACCTTCCTGATGCTTGCCGCGCTGCTCGCGCTCGGCGCCGGCCCGGCCCACGCCGTGCTGCGCATCGCCGTACCGCACGACGTGCTGGTGGACTACGAGAAGCTGGTCGCCGGCCGCAGCGTCGCCAGCATCCGCGACTACAGCGGCCCCGGCGCACGGCGTGACACGGTCGAGCTCATCCTGTTCCAGCAGGCGCTGCGCCTCGGCGGGGAACACGAGCCGGTGGAATTCTCCACGCTGAACAGCTACGCCCGCATCCTGCAGGAAGTGGAAAACGGCAGCATCGTCGCTGGCGGCACCTCGGTATGGGCCGCGGACGTGGTCGACCGCCCGATCCGGTTATCGCGCCCCTTGATCGAGGAAGGCGAGTACGTGGTCGGGCTGTATGCCTATGCCGGCAACCCCGCCGCGCTCGCCACACCACCGGCGCAGTTCCCGCAGAAGACCGCCATCACCAACAAGGCGTGGACCAACGACGTGGCCACGCTGCAACGGCTGGGCTTCAATCATATCGAGAGCGCCCCCACCTTCCCGATGATCGCGCGCATGCTCAAGGCCAGCCGCGCCGACATCACGCTGGTCTCGTTCAAGCCCACGCCCGATCTTTCCTTCGAGCTGGAAGGCATCAAGCTGATGCCGCTGGCCGGCTACAAGGTGGCAATGCCGGGCAGCCGCCATTTCCCCATCGCCGCCACACCCACCGGCCAGCGCGTCTCCCGCGCGCTCGACATCGGCCTCTCAAGGCTGCGTGCCGAAGGCCGTATCCGTCAGGCCTACGAGGCCGGCGGCTTCTTCAACAGCCGCGTCACCAACTGGAAGCTGCTGAATCCGCGCTGAGCCAGCACCGTGCGATACGGCATTGCCGCGTGCATATCCCAAGCAGTGACCGCAGTAGGACCCTGCCTACGTGAGGCTCAGCAGCGTACCGATCCGTCATCCCCCTCCGCCTGCTTAAAGTGGGAAGGCTGCCGGGTCACCGGCTGGTACAAGGAGTCTCGCCATGTCATTCGTGCTGTTTCTGCTCGGGCTGGTGCTACTGGTCGGCGGTGTCGCCTGGGGCCTGATCACCGCTGGCGTCGCTACCGTTTATGTCGGCATCACCAGCGTGATCGTGCTCGGTATCGGCATCATGGTGGCGGTATCACGAACCCGGTTGAAGGATCCACCAGGCTGACCACACGCGCATCCGCCCGGAATGGCCCGCGCTGCGGGCCATTGTTTTTGCGGTTTATTCGAAGCCTACGGCCACGCCCTTGAGCTGTCGGCATCAGGCATCAGGCATCAGGCATCAGCAGACTTTCGGACATGCACCAGAGCCGACTACAGCTCCTGCCCCACGAACAACGCGAGTGATGGAACGACTCGCCTCGCGATGATGGCGAGCCTTCGAGCGCTACACTGACGGAATGACCCAAGCCCCGACCCGAACCCTATTCGGCCAGTGTCTATGCGGCGCCATACGCTACGCGGTCGAAGATGCCTTCGAATACGCACTGAACTGCCATTGCTCGCAGTGCCGCCGCGCCACCGGTGCCGCGTTCAAGTCGTTCGCCGGCATCAAACGCGACAAGCTCACCGTGCACGGTAGTGGCGAAGCGCTGCTGCGCTACGGCGACGGTGCCGATCACGACATCCGCTGTGGCCGGTGCGGCTCGCTGCTTTATTCGGTGGTGCACGACGGCACCTACGTGCACGTGACGCTGGGCACGCTGCAGGATGCGCCCAGCCTGCGCCCCACGGCGCATATCTTCGTCGGCTCCAAGGCGCCCTGGTTCGAGATTACCGACGCGCTGCCGCAATACGCGGAGTTCAACTAGGGCGACACCAGCCCGCCCTGCCCCATCAGCGTCTCCGCCTGCGCCACAGCAGGATACCTGCCACCGCCGCCGCCACGTTCGCCGCGGCGAAGCTCGCCAGGATCAGATCGCGCGGCGTCTTGCCGAGACCATCAAGCCAGTGCCACTTGTGCAGCGTGGCAAACACATAGCCTTCATTGCGATCAGCATCCTCCACCCGGGTGGAGAAGGCACCGGTCGCCGGCTCCACATACCAGGCCGGATGCCCGGGTGCAGCGAAATCGACGCGATAGACCGGCAACCGCTTCTGGAAGAAGCCGTACTCTCCCCCGAACTCGCTCACCAGGCTGACCTTGGCAATCGGTGCATCCGGCGCCCCAGCCGCCCGTGCCAGCTGGCCGGCGTGAGCCTCGGCCGTGCCTTCCGGCAGCCAGGCCCGCCCGTCGTGATAGCGCGGTAGCGCGGACATCGCGGCATGGTCATGGTGGTGAGCGTGCTCGCCACCCGCCGGCAGCGGCGCCGCAGCGGCCAGCCAGGCTGGCGCACCGGAAAGCGAGACCGCAACCAGTGCCGTCACGCCCTCGGGCACGCTCGCCAGCGCTGGAATGGCAGGCAGCGCCGCGATGGCCGGTGCGGGGGGATTGGGTCGGGAGAACCACAAGTGGATCAAGCCGCTGCCTGTCAGCAGCAGGCCGGCCGCACCCACCAGCAGTGCCAGCGTGCGATGCACACGGCGGCCCGTGGGCTGATTTGCGCGTAGAGTGCCGGCCCGCCAGCGCAATGCGTACAGCGTGAAGCCGCCGAGCAACGTGACGAAAGCCGTACCGACCAGCAGGCTGATGCCAGCCTGCTTGGCCACGCCGTCCCCCGCCCAGGCCCAGCTGTGCACGAACACGAAGATCGTCGACAGCACGCGCTTGCTGTCATTGGTCAGCGCCGCCAACCGCCCGCCGTCGGTATCGACAAAGGCGGTCAGCCCGTCCTCACGGGCGAAATCAACGCGCCAGACCGGCAGCAGCTTGTTCATCGGCAGGTAGTCCGGTCCGAAGCGGGTGACCGACTCGATGCGGGCAATGGGACTCACGGCATCGCCAGCGAAACCTCGCGCCAGCCGCTCGGCCTCGCGCTGATCAGCACCGGCGATCTCCCCACCACTTGCCGCATCGAACCAGCGCACCTGGCCATCACCGTGCTGCCGCCAGGCCGGCCGGCCATCGAGCATGGTCAGCCGTAGCGCGGCGAGCGTCTTCACCGCTGGCGGCGGCACCGGCTGGAGGTCGGCCGGCAGCGCCGGTGGTGGCGCCAGCCGCGCCGGGCTGGGCGTCAGCGCCGACATCACCGGGTGCATCACCCCGGTGGCGCCCCACAACAGCACTGCAATGAAGGCCGGCCACGCCAGCCAGCGATGCCAGCGCGTCAGCCAGGCCGGTACGGTCCGCTGCCGGGCAGGGGCGACCATGGAAATGGGTTCACGTGCGCTCATTGCCCTGCTCCTCCGAAACGATATCGGGCGCCGACCAGGAAGGTACGCGGTGCGCCAGCGGTGTAGGTGTCCTGTGCTTCCGGATTGCGGGCGCCGACACCGGTGTAGGTGGATGCGGCGATCTCGGCGTAATGCCGGTCGGTCAGGTTGCTGACCGACCCCCATAGCTCCCACTGGCTGAGCTGCCAGCTCGCGCGCAGGTTCAGCAGCGTGTAGCCGCCGTAGCGTTCGGTATTGGCGTTGTTCATCCAGTACTCGCCGACGTATTGCGCTTCCAGCGCGATGCGGGCAGCGGGCAGCGGCTTGAAGCCGAGCTCGGCGTTGGCGATCCAGTCCGGTGCGGCCGGCATGTCGCGGCCGTCGTAGGACAGGGTCGGTGAGGCTTGGTACTCGACGAACTCGTGCCGGGCCCACGCGCCGCTGACACGCGCGTCCCAGCGGGCATCGCGCCACGACGCGCCGAATTCCACGCCGGTATGGCGGGTCTTGCCGGCATTGCGCGGCTCGGAGCGACCCGGCTGGATGCTGAAGTTGACCACCTCGTCGTGCCCGGTCAGCCGGTACACGGTGGCTTCCAGCGCCAAGCCCGCCAGCGGCTCGGCCCGGATGCCAGCCTCCAGGTTGTCGAAGGTCGACTCCTTCAAATCCGGCGCATCCAAGGACGAGAACAGCGCGCTGACTTCGGGCGGGGTGAAGGCGCGCGACATGCTGGCGTAGACATTGATCGCCTCGCTCGCCTGCCAGGTGACGCCCAGGCGTGGCGATACGGCGGAGAAGGTCTTGTCCTGGCTGGGTGCGCCGGTCTGGCTTGAGGGCTGCAGCCGGTTTTCGTAGTCGTAGCCGATATGGTCGTAACGCAGGCCGGCCGACACGCGCCAAGCCGGGGCGGCCTGCCAGTGCGCTTCGCCATAGAGCGCGCTGTTGTCCAGCATCACCTCGTAGTCACGGCGCAATCCGAGCCGGGTATAGCCGGTGTACTTGCCGCTGGCCGCATCGCGGCTCACCGCAAGGTTGTATTCGGTCTGCTCGTCCGGACTGCGTTCCAGCGTGGCACCGCCGACCAGCCGCCAGTCGCCAAGCGCCTGTTCATGGCGGGCATCGAGGCCGTAGGAGGTGAAGCGGTTGTCGGTGGTGCGGCCGGACGCGGTGTTCGCGCCAGTGTTGAAGATCAGGTAGCTCGGCAGCTGCTCGGTGCGGTTGTCGCGCAGGTACAGCGTGGCGGTACTGGTGCCGCCCTCGTTGAAACTGCCGGAGAGCTGGGTGGTGGCGCGCAGCGCATCGACCTCGCGATAGGTGAAGGTCTGCTGGCTGAAGCTCGGATCGTCGGCAAACTGCGATGGCGTCAGGCTGCCAGCCATGTCGGTGTACAGGTGGTTGGCAGTGACGGTGGTCTTCCACAGCGTGTCGCCGAACCACTTGTCCACTCGCAAGGTACCGCCTTCCTTGTCGAAGTCGGCGTAGTCCTGCCAATCCGAACGACCGCGCGCCACATAGCCGGCAAAACGGGCCGCGAGATCGTCGCGTCCGCCTTCCAGCACCACGTCGCCGCGCCAGTAGCCGTGATCGTCGCCACGCACGGCCACCTCGCCGCCGAATCCCGGCCGCGGCGCGCGGGTGTTGAAATTGACCGCACCGCCAACGGCATTGGCACCGAACAGGCTGGAAGCCGGTCCGCGCACCACCTCGATGCCGTCGGCACCGGGCAGGTTCACTTCGTAGAGCGCGTTATGGTTGAAGATGCCGACAGGACGGATCGGCACGCCATCTTCCAGGAACTGGTAGTAGGCGTTGTACGTCATCGGCTGGCGGATCGAGAGGTTGTGCTGCTCGTTGCCCAGATTGGGCATCAGCACGCCCGGCGTCTGGTTCAGCGCCTGGCCGATGAAGGTGGGCTTCAGCTGCTCCAGCTGCTGCGCATTGACCACGCCGACGGCAGCGGCAGTGTCCTTGAGTGCGGCGCCACCGCGCTCGGCGGAGACGATGACGGTATCGAGCGTGCTATCCGCGGCGTGGGCGCAGCTCGAGGCAACGGCGAGCGCCAGCGCGCGCACCGCCAGGTTGGGACGGCAAAACATGGTATTCCCCTGCTCGGCCGGGGCTCATTGGGCCCGGCCATGATCTGGTGGGCCGCCCACAGGTCAGCAACGCCGACACACGCGAACGCGGCGCAGCGGCAAACCGGGGCGGCAACGGGAACGGTCGATCAGGCGCCGGGCGGGCCTTGGGCAGGGGGGTGGTGGTGTTCGGGATGGCTGTCGGAGAGCGCCACCGTTGCCGCTACGGGCGGCGGCAGGTGCGTGGCCAGCGGCACCACCTGCGTGCTGCTGGGTAGCGGCAGCACGCCGTGTGCCGCCTGCGCGGCGCAGATCGGGCAGGTCTTGACCAGCGCCTGCCCGGCCTGACCATCGTCGCCCGACAAGGGCACCAGCTGCACCTGCTGGCCCATGCTGGAACACATGGCAAGCGCGAGCGTGCCGCTGCTGGCCGTGCCAGCATGGACCAGCGGCAACAGCAGGTGCAGGGCCAGCGCGACAAGAGCGAACCAGCCGTAGAAGGGGCGACGCAAGCGGTGCATGACGAGGGGATGCAAGTGGTAGCGCGATGGTATCCGGTTTGAGACCACTCCGCGCCCGTCGCCGACGGCAGCGTCGTGCTCCCGCCACACGCCGCCCGGCACGGCACCGGGCAATCTTCACATGCTGCCCGCCGGGGCGTGCTCTAGTCTGGTTCGACCATTCCTTTTCGGAGCAAGCGATGACCCGCATTCTTGGCATATCCGGCAGCCTGCGCGCCCAGTCCTACAACACCTCGCTCTTGAAGGAGGCCCAGCGGCTGGCCGGCCAAGACGTCGAGTTCGACGTCGCCACGCTGCATGGCATTCCGCTGTACGACGGCGACGTGGAGGCGGCCGGGATGCCGGAGGCGGTCGAGGCGTTGAAGGCGCGCGTGATCGCGGCAGATGGCGTGCTGCTGGTTTCGCCCGAATACAACAACGGCGTGCCCGGCGTGTTCAAGAACGCGATCGACTGGTTGTCACGACCACCGGCCGACAGCGAGAAGGTATTCAAGGGCCGGCCGTTCGCCGTGATCGGCGCCTCGCCCGGCGGATTCGGCACCATCCTGGCACAGGCGGCATGGCTGCCCATCCTGCGCACGCTGGGCGCACAGCAGTGGGCGGGTGGGCGACTGATGCTGTCGCGCGCCAACCAGGCGTTCGACGACGATGGCAAGCTGGTGGACGAGCGCACCCGCGAGCAGCTGCGTGCCTTTGTCGCGGGCTTTGCCGAGTTCGCGCGCAAGGCACGCTGAGCCGGTTTTGCACCGACAAAACAAAACGGGCAGCCTGCAGGCTGCCCGTTCTGCATCAAGCGATACGACTTACTTGATGATGGCCTTGGCCTTGGCGACTGCGTTCTCGACGGTGAAGCCGAATTCCTTGAACAGCAGCGGTGCCGGAGCGGATTCGCCGAAGCGGTCCATGCCCAGCACGTCGCCTTCGAGGCCGACATACTTGCGCCAGAAGTCGGACACGCCCACTTCGATCGCCAGACGCGGCACACCGGCCGGCAGTACACTGGCCTGGTAGGCCTTGTCCTGCTTGTCGAACACGTTGGTCGACGGCATCGACACCACACGCGACGCGACGCCTTCAGCAGCCAGCGCTTCGTGGGCCTTCACGGCCAGATCGAGTTCCGAACCGGTGGCAATGATCACGACCTTGGGGTTGGCCGCATCACGCAGCACATAGCCACCCTTGGCGATGGCGGCGATCTGCTCATCATTGCGAGCCTGGAACTGCAGGTTCTGGCGGGTGAAGATCAGCGTCGACGGCGTGGCCTTCTGCTCGATGGCATGAGCCCATGCCACCATGCTTTCCACGGTGTCGGCCGGGCGCCACACGTCCATGTTCGGGATGTAGCGCAGCGTGGCGGTCTGCTCCACCGGCTGGTGGGTCGGGCCGTCTTCGCCGACGCCGATCGAATCGTGCGTGAACACGAACAGCTGCGGGATCTTCATCAGCGCGGCCATGCGCAGCGCATTGCGGGCGTATTCGCTGAACATCAGGAAGGTGGCGCCGTACGGGCGATAACCGCCATGCAGCAGGATGCCGTTCATGATGGCGGACATGCCGAACTCGCGCACGCCGTAGCTGATGTAGTTGCCCGACAGCGAGTTGTCCGCTTCGCGGGTCAGCTGCACGCTGGTCTTGACGTTGGTCAGGTTGGAACCGGTCAGATCGGCCGAGCCACCGAGGAATTCCGGCAGCGCCGGGGCGTAGGCGTTCAGTGCGTTCTGCGACGCCTTGCGGGTGGCCACGGTCTCGGCCTTGCTGTTGGCTTCGGCGACCGATGCCTTGACCACGTCGGCCCAGTTGGCCGGCAGCTCACCGGCGTTACGGCGCTTGAATTCAACAGCCAGTTCCGGGAACTGGGCTTCGTACTTGGCAAACAGGGCGTTCCACTCGCCTTCCCACTTGGTGCCCAGCTCCTTCTTGTCCCAGCCGGCATAGACATCGGCCGGGATTTCGAACGGGCCATGGTTCCAGCCGATGGCAGCGCGGGTGGCGGCGATTTCGGCGTCGCCCAGCGGTGCGCCGTGCGAATCATGGCTGTCGGCCTTGTTGGGCGAGCCCTTGCCGATGATGGTCTTGCAGCAGATCAGCGTCGGACGCTGGTTTTCCTGCTTGGCCTGCTCAATGGCAGCCAGCACGGCTTCGGTGTTGTGACCGTCGATCGAGCGGATCACGTTCCAGCCATAGGCTTCGAAGCGGCCGGGGATGTCTTCGGTGAACCACTTGTCGGTGTGGCCGTCGATGGAGATGCCGTTGTCGTCCCAGAAGGCGACGAGCTTGTTCAGGCCCCAGGTGGCGGCCAGCGCGCAGGCTTCGTGGCTCACGCCTTCCATCATACAACCGTCGCCCAGGAACACCCAGGTACGGTGGTCAACGATATCGAGGCCCGGCTTGTTGAACTCCTGGCCCAGCAGCTTTTCGGCGAGCGCAAAGCCCACGGCGTTGGCAATGCCCTGGCCCAGCGGGCCGGTGGTGGTTTCCACGCCGTCGGTGTAGCCATATTCCGGGTGGCCCGGAGTCTTGCTGTGCAGCTGGCGGAAGCTCTTCAGCTCTTCGATCGGCAGGTTGTAGCCGGTGAGGTGCAGCAGTGCGTACTGCAGCATCGAGCCGTGACCGTTGGAGAGGACGAAGCGATCGCGGTTGGCCCACTTCGGGTTCTGCGGGTTGTGGCGGTAGTTTCCCTCGCCCCACAGCGCCACGGAGATCTCGGCCATGCCCATGGGCATGCCGGGGTGACCGGAGTTGGCTTTCTGGACGGCATCCATCGCCAGGGCGCGGATGGCATTGGCGAGATCGGTACGCGTAGCCATTGAAAATCCTCAGTGTTGGTGATGTAAAACGGGTCGCGGCGCGTGCGCGCGAAAACCAGCCATTATCCCGTCTCGTCGGCGTGCGGACAACAGAAGCACACACAAATCCATTGGGGTTATACGCGAGGAGAAGCGGCGCGGCCTTGCGCTACGGCAAGCCAGCCACCTGTCGGTTCCCGCCGTTGGCTCCGCCACGCAGGGCCTCGAGCGCGCGGTAGGGCTCGCCGGCCCAGCGCTCGACCAACTCGAGCAGCGCCGGATCGGCAGCGGCCTGCTTGTCGGCACTATCGGCGCGGAACGTTTCATCCGGGCGCTTGGCATTGCGCTGGCCAGCGATCGCCAGTGCGTCGCGCGCAGCCGCGCCCAGCTCGAATACCGGTGCGAGCTCGCCCCAGATCGCCTGCGGCAGCGCGGGATAGGCCAGTGGCCGCATGGTGCCGGCGCGGCACTCGGCAAGCCCGGCGGCAAGGATGCGGCCGATCACCCGGGCAATGTATTCGGCACGCGGCAAGGTGACCGGCAGGTCGTCCCACAACGGCGACGGGCCGTTCACGCCCGGCACCGTGTGCACGCCGGGCTGGTGCAGGTGGGAAACCACGATCTCGACCGGGTCGCGGTAGACGAACAGCGCCGGCACGCCGGGAAACGCCGCCCGCAGCAGGCCGGCCTCGGCCACGCTCCACGCATCGAGCTTGAACACCATCGCGCGCTCGCTGCCTCGCCGCGGCCGGCCATAGGCGCGCGCCAGCTGGCGCAGCGCGGTGACCTGTTCGGCTTCGCTCCAGCCCGGATCGCGATAGCGCGCCCGCAGCAGCTGGTCGATGGGCATGGCCTCCGCGTAGACGGCGTGGCTGGGCTGGCTGGCCAGCATTTGTGCGATCAGCGTCGAGCCACAGCGCGAGGCATGATAGACCAGCGCAGTCAGCGGCACCGCCGGCCAGTCACCGGCAGCGAGCGCCTCCGGCGTGCACGACGGGCGCAATGCCTGGTTGAACGGCAGGCGCAGCGCATCCTCCACGCTATCGCGAAAGAACGGCGCATCGAGCGGCTGCCGATCGAACCAGGCCCAATCGAAACGCCATGCATCGTCGGCGCGCCAGGCGCGGATCGGCAGCCAGCCGGGCTGGGCGAAAAAGGCGGGCGGACTCAGACGATCCATTGCGTCATCCAGTCACGCCGACCACGGCGCATTGCAGCAGCCAGATCATCCTCGCCAAAGTGGTAGTCCATCGCGGCAGCCTCGCCCAGCACTGCGACACGGAAAGCCGATGGGTCGGTGAGCTCGGCCAATGCCCGCATCCTGGCCGGATCGGCCAATACCGCATCCCGAAAGCGGGCGAGTTCGCGCTCGCCACGGGCTGGCTGTGGCGCCGGGGTACCGGCGAGGCCGGCAGCAATGGCGGCCAGCAGCGCCGGCCCGCGGCGCACATCGACCACCAGATGGACGCGATCGCGAGGGCTCGCGTTGTCGACACGATGCGGCAACGACAGATCGAGCATCCAGCACTCGCCCACCCGCATCGGGATGGCCCGGCCGGCCACGCAGAACTCGACAGCGTCGTCGGTCTGCAGCGGGATATGCAGCCGCAGGTCGCCGTCCGCGTCACCAAGATCCGGATCTGCATGCTCGAGGATGCGTGAGCCGGGCGCGAGCTTGAGCAGCCGCGCGCTGCGCGCGGTGCCGGGCAATGCCGCCAGTACGGCACGCCAGCCCGGTTGCGCCCGTAGCAGCGCCGTTTCGATGACCGTCTCGTCGCGCCCGGGCGGTGCCAGTGGCGTCGGCGCCTGTGCCGGAGCGACCAGCGCAGCGCCCGACCAGCCGCCGACGTAGTTGCCGGTATTGAAGTGCGCGTGCCATGCCGCCTCGGGCACGGCGGCCAGGAGGCTTGCCAGCTGCGCAGGATCGAACGACAACGGCAAGCGGGAACAGAGCGGCAGCGCGGGCATGCTCGGGATGACATCGGGTTGGGGATGCCGCATTCTAGGCGGGTTTACGTTGAGGTGACCATCATGCTGCCCGCCCTGCTGTTCACTGGCCTGCCTGGCGCCGGCAAATCGACACTGGCGCATGCGCTGTCGCTTGCACTGGTCGAGCGCGGCCTCAACAACCAGGTGCTCGATGGCGATGTGCTGCGCGCCGGCCCCTGTGCCGATCTTGGCTACAGCGATGCCGACCGGCTGGAACAGGCCCGCCGCGCCGGCGCGATGGCGCAGCAGCTACGGCAGGACGGCATCCTGCCGCTGGTGGCACTGATTGCGCCGCGTGCAATCCATCGCAGCGCATTGCGCGCGGCAGTGGACGGTGCCTTGATCGAAGTGTGGTGCAGCACGCCGCTGGCCGTGTGCGAAGCGCGCGATCCCAAAGGCCTGTATGCCGCGGCGCGTGCCGGCACGGTAAAGGGACTGACCGGCATCGATGCGCCGTACGAGCCGCCACAGGCGGCGCTGGCGCTCGACACCAGCGTGCTCGATCACGCCAGCTGCGTGGCCCGGCTGCTGTTGCTACTGGCGCCATACCTGTCCCCAGCAAGCGTCAGTCAGCCAGTTCCACCCGGTTCCGACCGCCCTGCTTGGCCCGGTACAGCGCCGCATCCGCGCGACTGATGCAATCCTGGATGCGCTCCAGCTTGAGCTCGGCCACGCCAAAGCTGGCCGTCACGCCCTCGGCGATCGGCCATTGCGCTGACTGCATTGCATCGCGCAGCTTGCCGGCCAGCGCGGCGGCGGCGTCCAGCGTGGTATCGGGCAGCACCAGCAGAAATTCCTCGCCGCCCCAGCGCACCAGTTGATCCTGGCCGCGCGTTGCGGCGCGGATCACCTCGACGAAACGCACCAGCACCGCATCACCCATGGCGTGGCCGTGGCTGTCGTTGATGCGCTTGAAATGGTCGAGATCGGCAAACAACAGCGACATATGCCGCCCCTGCTGTTGCGCCTCGACCGAGCCGTCGTACAAGAGATCGCGGGCACCGGCGCGGTTCAATGCACCAGTCAGCGGATCACGATGCGCCATGTGGGTGAGCTCTTCGCCCTTGAGCTGCAGGCTCTGGTTCAGCGCCTGCAGATCGGCTTCGCGATCGCGTGCTAATCGCAACGCCAACCGGGCGCGCGAGAAAGCGGCCGCCAGGTAGACCACGGAGGCCAGCAGCCACATGGCGATGATGGCGAGCCGCAACTGCGCCGCGCTCAGCCATTTGCCGTGGAATTCGATCGACTCTACCTCAATGCGGTGTGCACCGGGCGTGGTGATTTCGCCGGTGGCGATGTCGATGGCAGTGATATGGCGAAAATCGGGCTGGCTGTGCTCAAGCGGGATGTTCATCTCCTCGCGCCACCAGCCGGCCACGGAGAAATTGCCCAAGCCCACCGTCAAGCCTTGCGGATAGCGGGCAGGCTCGTACGAGAGCTCGTTGATCTTGTCGGAGACCGGGTTATCCGCCCGCGAATAGCGCGGATCGTGGTTGAGCAGATAGACCCGCACCCGCTTGCTCTGACCGCTGTAGTGCAGCTTGAGGCGAATGGTATCGAAGCGGCTGAGGTCCAGCCCCTGCGGGGGCTTGGCGAGCACCATCTTCAGCTCGCAGAAAGGCCACTGGTAGGTCATCTCGATCTTGCAGTCGACGCCAACGCCGCGCTCGCTGCGCACCAGCCGCGCCACCGAGCTGCCACCCTGGCTGCGATCGTCAATGGCGTGGAAGGCCACCTTGGACTGCGCATCGATGCGCAGCACACGATTCATGCCGTATTCATGCCAGACCAGCAGCAGCAACGTCAGCGCCACCAGCGCCACCAGCGCCAGCACGCCGACAGTGGCACGTCGCAATACCGGTTCTTGCGCCGCTCGGGCAGCGGAAGGCATAGCCAACCCCATCAGATCGAAAGCTTTAATCTTACGCCGTCAAACATTAGCAATCATTGATGTTCGGACCGGCGGTGCTACTTGATGCACACGGCGCGCACCTGGTGCAGATCGGTGATGCCGGCCAGCACTTTCTCAATGCCATCCTGCTTCAGCGTGCGCATGCCCTCTTCCAGCGCCTGCGCCAGGATCTGCGCCACCCGGGCGCGCTCCTGCACCAGCCGCTTGACTTCGTCGCTGCCCACCAGCAGCTCGTGCAGGCCCACCCGGCCCTTGTAGCCAGTGTTGTTGCAAGCCTCGCAGCCCACCGGCTCATACAGCGTGATCTTGCCGTCCTCACCACCAAAGCGCTTGATCCATTCCTGGTAGATCGCCTCGAAGCTCGCTTTGGGATTCTCCTGCCAGGCCCGGGTGTGCTGCAGCTCGCTGGCATATTCGTCGAGCATCAGCTTCAGCTCCGCCTGCGTTGCCACATAGGGCCTCTTGCAGCTGCATAGCCGTCGCGCCAGCCGCTGCGCCAGGATGCCGAGCAGCGCATCGGCGAAATTGAACGGGTCCATGCCCATGTCCAGGAGGCGGATCACCGATTCGGGCGCGCTGTTGGTATGCAGCGTGGCCAGCACCAGGTGGCCGGTCAGAGAGGCCTCGATGCCGATGCCGGTGGTCTCGGCATCGCGCATTTCACCGACCATGATGATGTCCGGATCAGCGCGCAGGAAGGCGCGCATCACGCTGGCAAAGGTGAGACCGGCCTTCACGTTCACCTGCACCTGGCGCAGGCCCTTCTGCGTGATCTCGACCGGGTCTTCGGCAGTCCAGATCTTGGTCTCGTCGGTGTTGAGGTGCTTGAGCACCGAGTGCAGCGTGGTGGTCTTGCCCGAGCCGGTGGGACCGCAGACGAAGAACAGGCCGTAGGGCTTGGCGACCACCGACTTCAGCGTCGTCAGGTTGTACGGCGACAGTGCCAGCTTGTCGAGCGGCAGCGGCTCGCCCGCGGCGAGGATACGCATCACCACGTCCTCCACCCCGCCTGCAGTCGGGATGGTGGCGACGCGCAGCTCGATGTCGAGGCCCGGCATGAATTTCTTGAACTTGATCTTGCCGTCCTGCGGCTTGCGCCGTTCGGAGATGTCGAGATCGCACATGATCTTGAGCCGGGTGACCATGGGGCTGCGGTACGCCGCCGGCACTTCGCGGTAGACCGACAGCGCGCCATCGCGGCGGAAGCGGATGCGCAGCTTGTCGTTGCCGGGGGCGGGCTCGATGTGGATGTCGGAGGCGCCCTGGCGGTGCGCGTCAACGATGATCTGGTTCACCAGCTTCACCAGCTCGTTGTCCTGCGCAGCGGTGATGTCCTCGCTGGTCAGCGTCTCGATCTCGTCGCCTTCCATGCCCGACAGCAGCGCATCGATGTCGCCACCGCCGATGCCGTTTTCCTCGCCGAAGAACTGCGCCAGCGTCTGCTGGAATTCGGCGCGGGTGGTGATGCGGAACGCCACCTGCCGGCCTGGGAACACGTGGGCGACCACGTGGCCGGCGCGCACGCGCTCCGGATCGGTCGCGATCACGGTCAGCTGTTTGCCGTCGCCCTCCACCGGCAGCCATTCGTGCTCGGCCGCGTACTCGCGCTTGATCGATTTCATCAGATCGAGCGGCTTGGCCCGCTCGGCACGGAACGGCTCGTAGGGCACGCCGAAGAACTGCGCCAGCGCAGCCCCCAGCACCGCCGGCTTCACCTGGTAGTTCTGCGTCAGCACCGTTTCCAGATCGAGCTTGGCACGCTGCGCCTCACGCACCGCCACCTGGAACGCCGACGGCGTCATCGCGCCGCTGGTGACGAGCCCCTGGTACTTGCCGTACGGGCCGAACGGGAACGGCTGCTGGCGCTGGCGCAAGGCCACCGCGAGCGTCTTGGCAAACAGGCGCACGCCCTCCTCGCCCATCGCGTCGAACGGCTGTTGGCTGCGGCGGTTGATCAGCTGGATCACCCCGATCAGCGTGCCGTCTGCCTCGGCAAGGATGGGCGCGGCCAGCATCTCGCGCGCCTTGAAGCCGGTCTGCTTGTCCACCGCCTGCAGGAACTGCAGCGTGGGGCTGTAGGCAGCGAGCTCCTGCGCGTCGTACACATTGCGGATGTTCACCAGCCGCTTGTGGTTGGCCACGTAGCCGGCGATGCTGCGGTCATCCACCGGGATGCGCAGCTCGCGAAAGCCTTCCAGCCCGGTCTTGAGCCGGGAGACGATCTCGTTACCGTCGTCGCCAGCGATGTAGATGGTGATGCGCTCGGCGCCGAACACCTCGCACACGGCCGGGCCGATCTCCAGCAGGATCTCGTCGAGGTTGGCGGTGTCATGCACCCGCGTGGTCAGCGCCTGCAGCTGGCGCATGAAGTCGAGGGCATCGGGGGCGGTGACGGACTGGTTCATCGTGTCTCTCAGAAGGTCAGCACCTGCCCCTGTTCCAGGCGGGCGATGCGGTAGGCGTGGCCGGCAGCGAGCACCTGCTGCATGGTGAGCTGGTGGTCGGCCGGCTTGAGGTGGGTGATCAGCAGCTCGACTTCGGCGGGTCGATCGAGTTGGGCCAGCGCCTCGATCAGCAGGCGTGGCGAGAAGTGGCGCGACAGCTTGGCAAGCCCTTCCTCGCGATCGGCGAAGGCGGTCTCGATGATCAGCGTCTTCAGGTTGTCGATGGCGTTGACGGCCTGCCACAGCTCGACGCAATCGGCGGTGTCGCCGGAAAACACCACGGTGGCGTTGCCCGAATCGATGGCATACGCCACCGCCGGCACCGTGTGCAGCGCGGGCAAGGCGGTCAGCACCGCACCCGGCACCGCGCGCGATTCGCCGACGTCCATCGGCGCGAAGCGCAGCATGGCGTTTTCCACGTTGGGAATGGTGGTGAAGTCGGGCCACACCAGCCAGTTGAACACGTGCTGCTTCAGGATGCCGAGCGTCGCCGGCGTCGCATGCACGGTGATCGGCGTCTTGCGGCTGCCAAACACCGTATCGATCAGCATCGGCAGACAGGCTACGTGATCGAGGTGGGCATGGGTGAGGAACACATCGTCGATACGCACCAGTTCGTCGAAGGTCAGATCACCCACGCCGGTACCGGCATCGAGCAGCACCGAATCGCCAAGCAACAAGGCAGTGGTGCGATTGGTGCCGCCGATGCCGCCGCTGCAGCCGAGCACACGCAGCTGCGTCATGTTCGCCTCCGGCCAGCGCCGCCACTTGCCCCGTCTGCGCCGGCAAAGCTGCCGGCCACCCCGTACTTCCTCAACGCATCGTCCTCACAATCGTGGTCTGCCACCGCATGCAGCAAGAATAGGCGCTTATTTATGCTCGAAGCTATGAACCCCATCCCAATCCACCGCTGGCGGCACAGCGCGCCACTGACTGATCCGCGCGAGGTACAGCGCGTAGACGGCAGACTGCGGCTCGGCAGCCTGCAGCTGCAACAGCTGCAGTTCGGCCAGATCCCATTCGCGGGCGCGATAGCGGCGTAGCGCCTCGGCAAACAGCGCGGCGCGATCCTGTGCCGCCGCGTCGTTCGGCGGCAGCGGCTCGTACAGCGTCACCGCCTCGTCGCGGCCGAGTACGCGCACGCGATCGATCTCGCGGTAACTCAGTTGCGGCGCTGCAGTGCGGGTGTCTTCGCCCACCAGCACACCCACGCCGTAGACCTTGGTCAGCCCCTCGATGCGCGAGGCGAGGTTCACCGCGTCGCCCATCACCGTGTAGGTGAGGCGAAAGCGCGAACCGAGGTCGCCGACGGTCACCGTGCCGGTGTTGACGCCGACGCCCACCAAGATCTGCGGCCAGCCGCGCGCGACTAGGCGCGGGTTGAGCGCGGCGATGGCGGTCTGGATGTCGAGCGCAGCGCGTACCGCCTTGTCGGCGTGATCGGGATCGAACACCGGCGCGCCCCAGAACGCCATCACGCAATCGCCGATGTATTTGTCGATGGTGCCCAGGTAACGACTGCGGATCACCGTGGAAATCTCGGTGAGGAATTCGTTCATGAACAACGCCAACTGCTCGGACGACAGGCCTTCCGACAATGCAGTGAAATTGCGCACATCGGTGAACAGCACGGTGAGCTGCTGGCTCTGCCCGCGCATCGTGTATTGCTCCGGGTCCTCACTCATCTGCTCGACAAGCTCGGGCACCACGTACTGGCCGAAGAGGCGGGTCAGCTGGCGCTTGCGCCGCGCTTCGAACACGTAGCCCCAGGCCATGTTGCCGATGTAGAGCAGGCCAAGCAGCAGCAGTGTTGCCGCCAGCGGCATGTCAAGCCGATGTGCCGCCCACAGCCACAGATTGAAGCCGACCGCCAGCAGCGTCAGCCCCAGCAGCAGCGCGGTGGCTGTCAGCGGCGGATGGCGCACCAGCAGCCAGGTGGCGAGCGGCGCCAGCAGCACCAGCAACAGGAACTCTGCCCCGAGCAGATAGCCCGGCTGCTGCGGCAACGCGTTGTCCAGCATGCCGGCAATCAGGTTGGCGTGGATTTCCACGCCCGGATAGGCCTCACCCACCGGCGTCACCCGCAGGTCCTTCAGCCCCGGCGCGCTGGTGCCGAGCAGCACGATACGCTGGCGCAGCCAGCCGGGCTCGACCTTGCCTTCGAGCACGTCGATGGCGGATACGTAGCGGAAGCTGCCTTGTTCGCCACGATAGGGCACCACGACCCAGCCCCGCGCATCGGTCGGCAGCGACATCGGCCCGACGCGCAGCGCCTCCAGCATCTCCTGCCCACCGCCCGACTGCACCACCGGCGACAACGGTGGCTGGCCAAGCGCGGCACGCACCAGCGCCAGCGACAAGGCGGGGTAATAGTGATCGCCGATGCGCGCGATCAACGGCACCCGGCGCGTCACGCCGTCGGCATCGATCGCCGGCACGAAGTGCCCGCCGGCCAGCGCGGCCTGCTGCAGTACCGCCAGATTGCCACCGTAGTGGTTGGCCGAGGTCAGCGTCTGGGCCGTGCCGGCCAGCGCCTCGGCCGGCAGCACCGCTGGCGGCAGCACGCCACTGGAGCGCTCGCCAGCACTACCGGTGAAATAGAAGCCGGTGACCACCGCCCGGCCACGGAACGACGCGGCAAACTGCGCATCGGTATCGAGTTGCGACGCGAGCCGGGTCAGCGCCGGCGCCAGCCCCTGCACATCGGCCAGCGGGCCGGCGGCAAGCTCGCGCAGCCGGGAGAGGCCGCTTTCGTCGGGCTCGGCGAACACCACGTCGAAACCCAGCGCCTTGACGCCATAACGTGCGAACAACGCATCGACAAGGCCAGCAAGCTTGTCGCGCCGCCACGGCCAGCGGCCGAGCGCGGCGAGGCTCTTCTCGTCGATATCGACGATGACCACGCGCGGGTCGATCCCACCCGGCGCCGTGGCGCGCAATCTGAGGTCGTACAGATCGTCGTCGAGCGCTGCGAGGCCGCGCCCCGGCAACACGCCGAGCTGCAGCGCGACAACCAGCAACAGCACCAGCAAGCCAAGCAGCCATTGCGGCCAGTGGACGGGACGACGCATGGTGCTTTGCCGCAGCTCAGCGCAGGAAGAACACCATCTGCACGCCCATCAGCTCGATGGCATCCTCTTCCTTGAGCTGGCGCGCCGAGGCGCCGATCTCGGCACCATTGACCTTGGGATGCTGCTTGCCCTCGACATGGATCAGAAAATAGCCAGTGGGCCGCTTGCTGATCACGGCCACCTGGGTGCCGGCCTTACCCAGCGTGGTGGCCGGCTTGTTGAGCAGCAACTCGCGACCGGCATTGGCCCCCGTCAGCACCTTGACCACGCCGACCGGGCCGTTGGCATCCGCTGCAACAGCCTGTGCAGCCGGCGCGTGAGCCACCGGGGCGGCAGCGGGCCGCGCGGCCGGTTGCGGCGCAGCGGCCTGGCCTGGGCGCATGATCATGGTCTTGTCGAAATCGCCGCCGGCCGGCTGCGCATCCTGCCAGTACTTCAACGTGTACTTGCCGACGGTGATCTCGTCGCCATTGGCGAGCAACTGGCGCTGCACCGGCTTGCCGTTGACCAGCGTGCCATTGGTGCTGCCAAGGTCCTCGACGAAGATGTCACGGCCGACGCGGTCGAACACCGCATGCTCGCCCGATACCGCGATGTTCTCGATCTGGATGTCGTTGCTCGGCCGCCGCCCCACGCTGGTGCGATCGCGCGTGATGCGAAATTCCTTGATCACCGTGCCATCGAGGCACAAAAGCACTTTTGCCATGGTTCTCTCTCCGGGCCGTCGTGGCCCTGGTTTTCATCGGGTGCCGCGCAGCAGCGACGACACCTTGGTCCAGATCGCCCCCTTGCCGGGGAACGGTTTCTTCACTTCGATCAGCAGCACCGAGATATTGTCGCGCCCGCCAGCATCGTTGGCGGCCAGCACCAGCTGCTGCGCCGCCAGCGGCAGGTTGGCGCGCATCGCCACCAGCAGATCGGCGATGTGCTCGTCGTCCAGCATGTCGGTCAGGCCATCCGAGCACAGCAGGTAGAGGTCCCCGACCTCGACCGGATGCTCGGCAAGCTCCACCTCGGCCAGCGGATCGATGCCGACCGCGCGGGTGACCAGATTGCGGTTCTGCGAGTGCCGCGCTTCCTCCGGCGTGATCAGGCCGCTGTCGATCTGCTCCTGCAGGAAGGAATGGTCGCGCGTCAGTTGCTCCAACATCTCGCCGCGCAGCCGGTAGAGCCGCGAATCGCCAACATGCGCAGCCAGCACGCGATCGTCGTAGAACAGCGTGGCAACAACGGTGGTGCCCATGCCGGCGCATTGCGGCTGGCTGAGCGCGGTGCCGTAGATGGCAGCATTGGCCTGCTGCACCGCGTCCTCCAGCACCTGGTGGCCGTAAGGCTCGGCGTCGACCAGCTGGTGTGCCGAGCGCGACTGCAACGCGCCGCGAACCACGTGCAGCATCATCTCGATCGCCATGCCGCTCGCCACTTCGCCGGCGAGGTAACCGCCCATGCCGTCGGCCAGCACGGCGAAGCCCAGCATCGGATCGAAGCCGATCGCATCCTCGTTGTGGTCCCGCACCAGGCCCGGATCGGTCGCGCCTTCGATCTGCAGGATGCGGCTCAGGTCAGCCATGCTGTTGCGCCCTTTGCTTGAGGCCCGCTTCCAGCTTGGCGCATGCCGCGGCGAAATGCGCGCCGCTCTGGAAGCGTTCCTCGGCCTTTTTCTGCAAGGCCTTCATGATGATGGCCGCCAGCATGCCGGGCAGCCGGGGATTGAGCGTGCGCGGATCGGCCGGGCTTTCGTTGGCAATGCGGAACATCAGCTCGGCCATCGATTCTCCGGTGAACGGCAACTGGCCGGTACTGAGCTGGTACAGCATCACGCCGAGTGAGAACAGGTCCGAACGGCCATCGATCTTCTTGCCCGACAACTGCTCGGGCGACATATAGGACGGCGTACCCAGCACCATGCCGGTGCGGGTCTTCGACGAATCGGTGATGCGCGCGATGCCGAAGTCGGTGACCTTCACCGTCTTGCCCTCCGGCTCGTACATGATGTTGGCGGGCTTGATGTCGCGGTGGACCACGCCGTTCTTGTGCGCGTAGTCGAGTGCCTCGGCCACCTGGCGCACCACGGCCACGGTATCGATCAGTGGCAGCAACTGGTCTGGCCGGGTGAACGGCGCCAGGTCCTGTCCCTTGAGGAACTCCATCGCGATGAAGGCGAGGTCATGTTCCTCACCGGCATCGAAGATCGCCACGATATTGGGGTGGCTCAGCCGGCCCGCCGTCTCCGCCTCGCGAAAGAAACGGCTACGCGCTTCATCCAGCATGTCCGGCTCGAACTCCTGCGACAGTGCCATGGTCTTGATCGCTACCACGCGGCCGATCTTGGGATCGCGCCCCATGTAGACCACGCCCATCGCGCCCTTGCCGAGTTCCTTCTCCACCTGGTAGCGGCCCAGCATCGGCTTTTCCACATCGCCGCCGGCCAGCAGCACCGTGCCGCCAGCCGCGCTGCCGCCGCCCAGAATCACCGTCTCGGACATCTGCTTGGCGCGCTTGAGCTTTTCCGGCAGGTCGCGGTACTTGGCGTCGTGCTTGGCCATGTAGCGATAGACGTTCTCGGCCTTGTTGAACTGCCGCTTGCGCTCGAAATCGAGCGCCAGGTTGTAGAGCAGCTCCATCACGTCGTCGTCGAGCGGCACGCGACGGAACTTGTCGAACGCCATGTCGAGCTGGCCCTGCCCCTGGAACGCCAGGCCCAGCATGCGGTTCGATTCGGCCGATTCGGCAGCGCTCTTCTGGCCTTGCTCCTCGGTAACGAGGAAACGTTTGGTGGTCAGCACCGCGTGGCCCAGCAACAACAGCAACGCCGGCGCCATCAACGGTACCCACAGCATGGCCTGCGTCATCAGCGCGAAATGCGCCACGAGGAAGGCCACCAGCAGCGCCAGCGTGACGCCAGCCGCCATGCCGGCACCCAGGCGCGGCAACAGCAGCGTGAGATAGAGCGCAACCAGCAGCACCAGCCCCAGCGTCGCCCCCGGCGCCCAGTGCGGTGCCACGAAATAGTGCTGCTGCAGCAAGGAGGAAAGCGTGTTCGCTGCCAGCAGCACCGGCGACGTTGCCGCGGAGCCCGGCGTGACATAGCTCGCACCGACGCCCAGCGCGGTGGCGCCGATCAACACCACCTTGCCACGGTATTTCTCGGCAGGGATCTTGCCGGCGTAGACGTCGTAGAAAGAATCGACGGTAAAGGCCGGCTTGCCGTCGCGGCTGTAGAAATACGGCATGAAGGTGGCGTCGCTCGCCACCGGCAGCGTCACATTGCCGAGCGTGACGCTGCGACCGAGGTCGAAGCCGATGCGGCCGGTGTCGAGGTTGAGCGTACGCGCCGCCACCGTCAACGGATAGGTGGGAAACAGTGCGCCAAAGTAGTTGACCGCCAGCGGCACCCGCCGCACCACGCCGTCGCTGTCCGGCAGCAGAGATTCACTGGCTACCGCCGTCGCCGCGGCGCCGAGCTGCGGAATCGGCACCACCGCGGCGTTCACCGGCAATGGCAAGCCGTTGGCCGGATCGCCACCCGGCTCGAGCTCGATACGGGCGACGTAATCTGGCAGCGGTTTGTCCGGCTCGCCCTGGCCTTCGCCGAAGGCGAACAACATCGGCAGCACCACGTTGCCGGCCTGCTTGATGCTGGTGGCGAGCTGGCTGTCGACGTCAAGCGCGATCAGCGCCTCGTCGATCTGGCGGCCGAAGCCATCGGGATACGCTTCAGGGTTCTGGCGGAAACGGCGCTGGAATTGCTGCAGGTAGGGCAGGCCGCGGTCGGCCTGCGGCTCGGTGAAGAATACGGTGAAGGCGACCACCTTGGCGCCGCCGCCGGCCAGTTGGCGGATGGCCTTGGCATGCACCTCGCGCGACCACGGCCAGCGGCCGATATTGTCGAGGCTCTGCTGGTCAATCGCGATCACCGCGATGCGCGGATCGGGGCTGCGCTCCGTCAACCGCACGCCCATGTCGTAGGCGCGGTTCTCGATGCCGCTCACCAGCGACGTCAGCAACCACAGCGGCAGGAAGACGGCTGTGACGACAAGCGCCACCACCCAGTCCCGCCGCCATAGCCCCCGCTTCATCCCCATGCCCCGCACCCTTGTTTTTAAGCGCATCGTACTATTGATAGGCCTGCCAACGCGCGTTTCAAACGGGGAAACAAGACCAACTGAGACGAAAAGCACACAGGCGGCAGCGCGGCGCCTTCGTCAGCCTAGGGAATGTCGGCGTAGCCCATGCGGCGCTGGATGATGGCCGCCTTGCGCGCCAGGCGGCGATCGCCGCGATGCACATCGTAATAACGTGGATTCGTCACCATCGCGGCGAGCCGGGCCGACTGGGCGCGGCTGAGGCTGGCGGCGCGCCCCCCGTAGTAATGGCGGGCCGCCGCCTCGGCGCCGAACACGCCGTCGCCCCACTCGATCACGTTGAGGTAGATCTCGAAGATGCGCCGCTTATCGAGCACCGCCTCCAGCATCACGGTGATGATGGCCTCCTCCAGCTTGCGCCATGGCGTGCGACGCCCGGAGAGGAACAGGTTCTTGGCCAGTTGCTGGCTGATGGTCGAACCGCCGGCGACAATGCGGCCCTTTTTCAGGTTCTTTTCCCAGGCCACCTGGATACCTTCCCAGTCGAAGCCGTCGTGCTCGAGGAACTTGGCATCCTCACTCGCCACCAGCGCGCGCTTGAGATGATTGGAGATCTTGGCGTAGGGCACCCATTGGTGACGCAGCTCGGCCTGCGGATCCTCGTCGCGCAGCCGATCGAGCTGGTGCTCCATGAAGGCGGTCTCGGACGGGTTGACCCAACGCCACATCACCACGTGGCCGAGAATCCACAGATTCCACACCACGAACAGCAGCACGAGCGCCAACAGCACCCGTTTGCACCACCAACCGAAACCCCGCCTGCCCTGCGTTGCCATGGCGCGCCCATGCCCTTGAATCGGCGACGATTATCGGCGAGCCGGCACGAGAACTACGTGACGTTGCGTTACAGCGCAGCGCGCAGGCTGGCCAGCACCGGGGCCACATCGGGACGGCGCCCGGTCCACAGCGCGAACGCCTCGGCCGCCTGGCCGACCAGCATGCCGAGCCCGTCGATGCACGTTGTCACGCCCGCCACGCGCGCCTGCGCCAGGAACGGCGTCTCGTCCTTGCCGTACATCATGTCGTAGGCCAGCGCACCCGGCGCAAACACTGCGTCCGCCAACGGGATCACCGCGCCACCGAGGCTGGCCGAAGTTGCATTGATCACCACGTCGAATTGCAGTCCATGCGCACCAAGTTCATGCAGCGGATCGGCGCCACCCTGCAGTTCCAGCGGGACGCCACCGACCAGGAAATCGAAAGTCGCCACACCGTACTGCGGCAGCCGCGCCACCGGCAGCGCGGTCGCAGCCAGCCACGGCGTCACGACCTCGTCGACCAGCACGCGCGCCTTGGCCTCCGTCCGGTTGGCGATTACCAAGAGCGCCGGCGCCTCGGCCAGCAGCGGCAACAGCGTGCCGCGTGCGGCACCGCCTGCACCGAGCAGCAGGATGCGCTTGCCCTCCAGCGCACCGTGCCGCAGCAGATCGGCAACGAGGCCCGCACCATCAGTGTTGTCACCGAACAGGCTACCGTCTTCCAGCAACTGCAGCGTATTGACCGCGCCCGCCGCCTTGGCCCGGGCACTGAGCGAGCCGGCAAGGCGGAATGCCTCCTCCTTGAACGGTACGGTCACATTGCAGCCGGCCCCGCCCGCCGCGACGAACTCGTGCACCGCCGAAGAAAAACCATCGAGTGGGGCCAGCAGCTTGTCGTACTGGAAATCTGCGAGACCGAACTGCGCGGCAAACGCAGCGTGGATCTGCGGCGACTTGGAATGGGCAATCGGATTGCCAAACACGGCGTAACGCATGGTCAGCCCTGCACCCAAGGCAGGCCAGCGGCCTTCCAGCCGTTCACCGTGTTGCGGTGCTGCGCGGCATCCTTGTCGCCCTCGAAGCCTTCGAGGATGTTGTAGGCCTCGGCGTAGCCGTGGCTGGCCGCGAGGTTGGCCGCGTCGTGGCTGCGCGCACCGGAACGGCACAGGAACAGCACCACCTGCTGCCGATCGACGCGCGTCTGCAGTTGCGTGAGGAAATCCGGATTGAGCGCCATGTCCGGGAAGCGTTTCCACTCGATCAGCTCGGCACCAGGCACCACGCCGACGAACTGCCATTCGGCCGTGGTCCGCACATCGACGATGCACGCGCTCTCCAGCGCTTCGGTCAATGCATGCGCCTCGGCAGGCGTGACCGCACCGGAATAGGGTAAGCCGAGCTGGGCCGCGCGCTCGCGGGCTCGCAGCAGGATGTCGTTGACGGTGGTCATGCTTGGCTCCATGCGGTTTTGCGCACCCGGTGCGCCGAGGCCTTCATTCTAACGCGCACCGCCATGACGGCAATTCGCACCAAATAAGTGCACTCACACGGTGCAATGCACCTCACTTGGGCGTCATCAAAACGGCACGGCAGCGTGGAGCGTTTGTGGCACAATGATCCGTCCCCAAATTCCGGGCTGGCACGGATCATGCTTACGTATTCGCCATCCCGCGTCAGACAGGCGCACCGGACAGTATTCCAAATTACATCATCGTCAAGCTAAGGAGCTTAAGATGGCGGCAGCCGACGTTCTCAAGTTGATCAAGGACAACGACATCCGTTTCGTTGACCTGCGTTTCACCGACACCATTGGCAAGGAACAGCACGTGACCGTGCCGTCGCACGTGGTGGACGAAGACTGGTTCGAACACGGCCACGCCTTCGACGGCTCCTCGATCACCGGCTGGAAGGGCATCCAGGCTTCCGACATGCTGTTGATGCCGGACGCCAACACCGCCAAGATCGACCCGTTCTACGACGAGCCGACCGTATTCATCACCTGCGACGTGATCGAGCCTGCCACCGGCAAGGGTTACGACCGCGATCCGCGCTCGCTCGCCCGTCGCGCCGAAGCCTATCTGAAGGCCAGCGGCATCGGTGACACCGCTTACTTCGGTCCGGAACCCGAATTCTTCATCTTCGACAACATCCGCTGGGGTGCAGACCTGTCGGGTTCGTTCGTGAAGATCGGCTCGGAAGAAGGCGCCTGGGCGACCAGCGAGAAGTTCGAAGGCGGCAACCTCGGCCACCGTCCGCGCGTCAAGGGCGGCTACTTCCCGGTTCCGCCGGTCGACAGCCACCAAGACATCCGCGCCACCATGGTGCTGGTGCTGGAAGAGCTGGGCGTGCCGGTCGAAGTGTTCCACCACGAAGTGGCGAACGCCGGCCAGAACGAAATCGGCACCAAGTTCTCGACCCTGGTCGAGCGCGCCGACTGGACCCAGATCCTGAAGTACGTGGTCCACAACGTGGCCAACCAGTACGGCAAGACTGCTACCTTCATGCCGAAGCCCATCGTTGGCGACAACGGCTCGGGCATGCACGTGCACCAGTCGATCTGGAAGGACGGCAAGAACCTGTTCGCGGGCAATGGCTACGCCGGCCTGTCGGAAACCGCCATGTACTACATCGGCGGCATCATCAAGCACGCTAAGGCGCTGAACGCCATCACCAACCCGGGTACCAACTCTTACAAGCGTCTGGTGCCGCACTACGAAGCCCCGGTGAAGCTGGCCTACTCGGCCAAGAACCGTTCGGCCTCGATCCGCATCCCGCACGTGGCATCCGACAAGGCTCGCCGTATCGAGACCCGCTTCCCGGATCCGCTGGCCAACCCGTACCTGTGCTTCGCCGCACTGCTGATGGCCGGCCTTGACGGCATCCAGAACAAGATCCACCCGGGCGATCCGGCCGACAAGAACCTGTACGACCTGCCGCCGGAAGAAGACAAGCTGATCCCGACCGTGTGCGCCTCGCTCGACGAAGCCCTGGATGCGCTCGACAAGGATCGCGAGTTCCTGACCCGTGGCGGCGTGTTCACCGACGAGTGGATCGATGCCTACCTCGAACTGAAGCAGAACGACGTGAACCGCATCCGCATGTGGACTCACCCGGTCGAGTTCGACATGTACTACTCGCTGTAATCCATCCGGCCTGCCCGCAGGCCACGCTGGACCAGCCAACCCGCACAGGCCATGCTTGTGCGGGTTTTTCTTTGTCGCGAGGAATGCCATGCATGCCGTTTCCGCCACCGATCAGGCGCATGCGCTTGCCGACGACAACAAGGCGCTGCTGGCCCGCTTCAACAGCGCCGATGTCGAGGTCCATGCCGCAGCGGCCGGCGCCTGTGCACCATGGCACGCACATCCGGACAGCGACGAGCTGCGCCTGCTGCTGGAAGGCGACTACGCCGTCGACACCACAACAGCGCGGCACACGCTGATGCCGGGCTCGCTGCTGGTGATTCCGGCCGGCATGCGGCACCGTGGCCGCAGCACGAATGGCGCGCGCTTGCTCGCCCTGCTGCAGCGCAACAGCAACCGCTGAAGCGCCACGCCCATTCCGTCTCCATTGGCTACACTGGCAGCACCCCCGTACCGGGAAGCGCCATGCCATCGTCCCCGACCGGCCCGCCGCTGCGCTGGCGCCTCGCGCTGGCCCTCGTTGTTGCCTATTTCGCCAGCGCCGCCTGCAGCCTGGCGCTGGGGCGGGCCCTGCCCGACATGCCGCCGCTGTACTGGCTGCCGGCCGGCATCGCGACGGCCAGCTTTCTGATCTTCGGGCGCGTTGGTGGCGCGCTGGTGTTCGGCTGCAGCCTGCTGGCCGATGGCCTGCTCTATGGTCAGGGTGGCCCACCGGGCAACTGGGGTATCGGCCAGTTGCCGGTGGCGCTGGCCGCCACATTGCAGGCTGGCCTCGCCGCGCGGGCCTGGCGTGAACGCGAACGCCAGCACCGCCGCCGCTTCCTGCAGCGCTCGACCGAACTGGGCTACTTCTGGCTGCGCATCTGCCTGCTACCCCCGCTGTTCTGCCTGCCCTTGCTGTTCGCCGTGCTGACCATGCTCCGCTTCGTCATACCCAGTCTGCCGGCAACCAACCTCAACCAGCTGCCCTATCTGGTACTCGCCCACACCCTGGGTACGTTGCTGCTGGCGCCATGCCTCGTCGCCTGGCGGGACCGCGCCGAATGGAGCTGGCGCTGGCCGCCGCGGCGCAAGTGGTGGTCGGCGCTGGCCGTGCCCGGGGTGCTGTTGCTGGCGCTGATGCTGCACGGCAACGCCCTGGTGCTGCTGCTGCCGGTATTGCTGGCCGTCACCGTCCACTACTATTGGCCGGGCGCGATGATCGCCATGCTGCTGGTCGCCGTGACGCTGTCCGCTGCCACGCTGGCCGGCTTCGGCCCCTTTGCCGCGCAAGTGATCGCCATGCGCCACGTCGACCTGCAGCTGTTCCTGTTCTCGGTCGGCATCATGCTGCAGTACCTGGCATTGGGGCAGGAGCAGCTGCTCCGGGCGCGGCGCGACTTGCAGCGCACGGTGAGCGAGCGCACCCGCGAGCTGCAGCATGCAAACGCCCGCCTCGCGGAGATGGCGACCACCGACGAGCTGACCGGGCTCAACAACCGGCGCGAATGGCAACGCCGCGGTGCCGAAACCATGATGCTGGCCCGGCGCAATGGCGAGCCGATCAGCCTGCTGATGCTGGATCTCGATCACTTCAAATCGGTCAACGACAACCACGGCCACCTGGTCGGCGACCTGGTACTACGTGCCGTGAGCCAGGCCTGTCTCGCCACACTGCGCACCACCGACAATCTGGGGCGCTGGGGCGGGGAGGAATTCGTCGTGATGCTGCCGGACACACCGCTGATCGAGGCAGCCCGAGTTGCCGAGAAATTGCGCAGCAACGTTGCCGCAGCCCAGGTCCCCGATGGCGACAATGACCCCATCACCGTGACGATCAGCATCGGCGTGACCACGCTGCGCCCTGCCGATAGCGACCTCGACGATCTGATCAAGCGTGCCGACGATGCGCTCTACGCCGCCAAACGAGCGGGCCGCAACCGCGTGGTGATCGATGCCGAGCCACTCGGTACCGATTGATGGCAAGGGGTGCACACCGCCCTGCCACGGCGACGACACCGCACTACGGTAGAATCCGCGCTTTCCATCGCCACCATCACCGCCATGCCCATCCGCGCCGTCGTGTTCGATTTCGGCGGGGTCCTGTTCGACTGGAACCCCGAGTATCTCTATCGCAAGCTGATCCCGGACGAAACCGAGCGCCGCTTTTTCCTCAGCCAGGTCTGCAATGGCGCCTGGAACATCCAGCAGGATGGCGGCCGCAGCTTCGCCGACGGCGAGGCAGCACTGATCGCCGAATACCCGCAGTACGCCGAACACATCCGTGCCTGGCTTGTCCGCTGGCCGGAAACGCTGGCCGGGCTGCTGCCCGAAGGCGTGGCACTGATGGAGAAGCTCGAAGCCGCCGGGATTCCGCTCTATGGCCTGACCAACTGGTCGGCCGAGACCTGGCCCTATGCCTGGAACAACTATCCGCTGCTGCAACGCTTCGGTGAGATCGTGGTCTCCGGCCACGAAAAGCTGGTGAAGCCGGATCCGGCGATCTACGCCCTGATGCAGTCACGCATTGCCCGGCACCTGCCCGATATCACCCCGGCGGAACTGGTGTTCATCGACGATAGTCACATCAACGCCGAAGGAGCCCGCCGCGTCGGCTGGCACGGCATCCATCACGTCGATGCGCGCCATACCGAGGCGCAACTGCGGGAATTGGGACTGGAATTCTGAAACGATGAAACCGCGCGTCACCATCACCTACTGCACGCAATGCCAGTGGTTGCTGCGGGCCGGCTGGCTGGCCCAGGAGCTGCTGTCCACCTTCGGCGAGGAGCTGGGTGAAGTGGCGTTGCGCCCGGCAAGCGGTGGCGTGTTCACCATCGATTGCGACGACGTGGCGATCTGGGATCGCAAGCGCGACGATGGCTTTCCCCAGGCCGCCGAGCTCAAGCAACGCATCCGCGATCTGATCGCGCCCGACAGGTCGCTGGGCCACAGCGACCGTCGGAAATCCGAATAGACGGCAGCTGTGGTAAGGTTTTCGCCATGAACGCGCGTCTCACCCCTGCCCTTCTCGCCCTCGCTGTCTGCCTGGCTCCTGCCGTGGCACGTGCCGACATCTACAAGTACGTCGACGAGGAAGGCCGGGTCACCTTTTCCAACATCCCGCAGAAAGGCGCACAGCGCATCTATGTGGATTCGATCTCGGTGATTCCGGGGCCGAGCAAGCCACGCACCAAGGCCAGCGCCGGTGGTGCAACGCGCGTGAATGCGCCATCGCCGGGCAGCTTCCCTAAGGTGGACAGCGCCACACAGAAGGCGCGCGACACCAACCGCAACGCGATCCTGCAGGAAGAGCTCGCCGCCGAGCAGCGTGCGCTGGCCGAGGCGCGCCAGGCTTTGGCCGACGCCGAGACCACCAAGACAGCCGAGGAAAAGCAGAACCCGCAGAAGTACGTGCAGCGGCTGTCACGGCTGCGCGAAGCAGCAGTGATGCACGAAAAGAACGTCGCCGCGCTCAACGCCGAACTCGGCCGCCAACGCTAGACCGCAGCCAGGCACCGCCCCTCCTTCCCTGCACACGGTGCGCCCCGGAACCGATTCGGGGCACCGCGCGACGGCGCCACCACTGCTGCGCGCACCAACACCGACATCGACACGCACTACAATGGTGCAAATCCGCGAAGCACTTGCACGCCGTGCCGCAAACACGCGCGTTTGTGCCGCTGGCCCGCAAATTGCTTGGCATGCGCCCAAGCGTTCTCCCTGGCCCCTGTCATGCCCCATACCGCCTTCAGTGGTCTCGATTTTCTCGACGCGGCCATCCTCGCCATCGCCGGCGACGGTAGCCTCGCCTATCACAACCCCGCCGCGGCCGACCTGCTCGGCCTGCGCGATGAACAGCTCGGCCTGCCGCTCGAAGCGTGCCTTGGCAGCGGCAGCGCCATCACCCAGGCCGTGCGCCATGCCTGCCGGGTGAACCAGAGCATCACCGAACACGAAATCCTGCTGCCGACGCCGCAAGGCGAAGCCTATGTCTCGCTGACCGCGAGCCCGGTCGAGGCCGCCGAGGCCATCGCTCTCGTCGAGATCCGCCAGATCGACCAGCAACGCCGCATCGCCAACGAGGAGCGGCTGCAGGCGCAGCAACAGGCCAACCGCGAGCTGATCCGCAACCTGGCGCACGAGATCAAGAACCCGCTCGGCGGCATCCGCGGCGCGGCGCAGCTGTTGTCGCGCGAGCTGGAGAACCCGCAGCTCAAGGAATACACGCAGGTCATCATCGAGGAATCGCAACGGCTGCAAAGCCTGCTCGATCGCCTGCTCACGCCGCATCGGTTGCCGCAGCTGTCGGAAATCAACGTGCATGAGGTGCTGGAGCGCGTACGCAGCCTGGTGCTGGCCGAAACGCCCAATGGCCTGGCGGTGAAACGCGACTACGACACCAGCGTGCCCAACCTGATCGGCGATCGCGAGCAGTTGATCCAGGCCGTGCTCAATATCGTACGCAACGCGGTGCAGGCCATGGCCGGCGTCGGCGAGATCTTCCTGCGCACCCGCATCGCCCGGCAGGTGACGCTGAACCGCAAGCGCTTCCCGCTCGCCATCGTGGTGCAGATCGTCGATAACGGCCCCGGCATCCCCGAGGCGCTGAAGGACACGCTGTTCTACCCGCTGGTCTCCGGCCGCCCGGGCGGCACCGGCATCGGTCTGCACCTGGCACACACCTTCATCACCCAACATCACGGCACCGTCGATTTCGACAGCCGCCCCGGTTACACCTGCTTCACCCTGCACCTGCCGCTCAACGGCTGGCCCGTCGCCCATGGACAAGGAAAAGACCACGCATGAGTACCGTCTGGATCATCGATGACGACCGTTCCATCCGCTGGGTGTTCGAGAAGGCGCTCACCCGCGAGGGCATCGCTCACCTGACCTTCTCCTCCGCCACCGAGGCACTGGCGCGCATGGAACGCGATGTGCCCGAGGCCGTGGTCTGCGACATCCGCATGCCCGGTGAATCGGGGCTGACCTTCCTCGACATCGTCAAGCGCAACCACCCGGGCCTGCCGGTCATCATCATGACCGCGCACTCGGACCTGGAAAGTGCCGTCTCCGCGTTTCAGGGCGGCGCCTTCGAATACCTGCCCAAGCCGTTCGATGTCGACGCCGCGATCGCGCTGGTGCAGCGTGCACTGGCCGAGGGCGAGCGCCAGAGCGGGCACGAAGAGCTGCCAGTCTCCACACCGGACATTCTCGGCCAGGCGCCTGCCATGCAGGACGTGTTCCGCGCGATCGGCCGGCTGAGCCAATCCGCCGCCACCGTGCTGATCACCGGCGAATCGGGCGCCGGCAAGGAACTGGTCGCCCGCGCGCTGCATCGCCACAGCCCGCGCTCGGCCAAACCGTTCATCGCCATCAATACCGCCGCCATTCCCAAGGAGCTGCTGGAATCCGAACTGTTCGGCCATGAGCGCGGCTCGTTCACCGGTGCCGAGGCACGGCGCCAGGGCCGCTTCGAGCAGGCCGAGGGCGGCACGCTGTTCCTCGACGAGATCGGCGACATGCCCGCCGACCTGCAGACCCGGCTGCTGCGCGTGCTGTCCGATGGCTTCTACTATCGCGTCGGCGGCCACGCGCCGATCAAGGCCAATGTGCGGGTGATCGCCGCCACCCACCAGCATCTGGAGGAGCGGGTGAAGGCCGGCGCCTTCCGCGAGGATCTGTTTCACCGGCTGAACGTGATCCGGCTGCGCCTTCCGTCCTTGCGCGAACGGCGCCAGGATATTCCGCTGCTGGCCAAGCATTTCCTCGTGCGCTCGGCCGCCGAACTCGGCGTCGAGACCAAGCGCCTGTCCGAGGAGGCCATGGCCCGGCTTACCGCATTCGCCTTTCCCGGCAACGTGCGCCAGCTGGAGAACCTGTGCCACTGGATCACCGTGATGGCCCCGGGCGCGGTGGTCGAAGCCGACGATCTGCCGCCGGAGATCAGCGAGCAGGCCGTCAGCCTCAACGGTCACTTCGCGCCGTCCGGCGACTGGAAGCTGATGCTGGCGGAGGACCTGGGTGCGCGCCTTGCGCGTGGCGAGAGCCGGGTGCTCGACGAGATCATGCCCGCCTTCGAGCGTACGGTGATCGAGCGCGCGCTGGCGCACACCGGCGGCAAGCGCATCGAAGCCGCCGAATTGCTGGGCTGGGGCCGCAATACCCTCACGCGCAAGATCCAGGAGCTAGGCATGGACGGCGAGGTCTAGGCAGCAACACCGGACGTGCAAAAGGCCCGGCTAGCCCGGGCCTTTTGCTATGAGAATTACGCTCAGCCGGTGTATTCGATCTCGAAGATCTTGCCGAAGTTGGCGATCTCCAGCACCGAACGCACCGTTCCCTTGGCATTGACCAGCCGCACCGTCTTGCTGCCGGCACGCTCGTTCAGCAACAGCAACATGCCGAGTGCCGCCGAATCGAGATAGGACACCAAGGCGAAGTCGATCTCAATTTGGCTGATCGCCGCATCCTCCAGCGCAGGCGTGGTCGCCTCCTTGAAAGCGCGGTGCGCCTCATAGGTGAACTGGCCATCGAGGCGGACATGGGCAACCGGCGGCGCGAGGGTAAGCAGGGCTTGCATGGGATCTCCGTGGGAAAACTAGGCGGCAGCGGCTACCAGTGTACCCGGAGCATCGACGCCGTAGCGGCGCAAGGTGCGACGATAGGCATCGAGCAGCTGGCGTGCCTTGCCGTTGCCGGGATCAAGCTTGCGCACCCGATTCAGATAGCCATGCGCCAGCGTCATGTATTCGGCGTGCCAGCCATCGCGGTTCACCAGCACAAGGATGGCGTTCACGGCGTTGAGCAGCACCTGCACATTGCCGGACAGCGATTCCAGCGCGGTGACAAAGCGCTCGGCAGCGCCGGCGAGATCACCCGATTGCGCCGCTCGCACCGCCTCGTTGTTGAGCTCGAGGATATCAGCCGTGGCCGCCTTGATCAGCGCAGCGCCGGTTTCCGGATCGCCAATGTGCCGGTACAACCCCTCGACGCTGGCAATCAACTCGGTATCGTCGTGGCTGCTACGCAGTGCGGCACGGGCATAGCCAGCACCAGCATCGGGCAGGCGGCTCGCATAGCAGGCATGGGCCGCCTCCAGGAGGACCGATGCGGGCGCATCATCGATGGCATCGAGCACACCACAGGCCTCCTCCAGCACCTGGCGGGCCTTGTCGCGCTCGGCACGGCTCTCCCCTCCCAGGTGCGAGGTGACGGCGGCATCGATCAGCTGATGCACCACGCCGGCAGCGGCATCGCCACGGAAATCATTCTTCAGCCGCGCCGCGGTGCGCCGCGCGCCGCCGGGGTCATCACGTTCCAGCTGGACCCGCGCCAGCTCGCCATAGAGCGCCGCATCGCGCCAGAACGAGGTACGGGCGAGCTCGATTGCCTGGTTGATGCCGGCCTCGGCTGCCGCGAGATCGCCGTTGCGATGCGCCAGCCGCCCGAGCACACGTTGGCGCTGCGCCACCAGTGGCGATTTGGCTGCCGCCTCGGCCAGCACCGCCTGGGCGCCCGCCGGATCGCCTTGCGCCACCAGCGTGCGCGCCAGCCAATCGTAGGCTTCGATCACCAGATCGTGACCAGCACGCACCCGCTCGAAGCATTGCTGCGCCTCGCCATACTGGTACAGCGCGAATTGCGCACGCCCCAGGCCCAGCAAGGCCCAGACCGTTTCATGCTCGGCCAGCAGTTCGCGATAGAGGTCTCGTGCGCTGGCATGCTCGCCGATCTGCGCCAGCAACCGTCCCTTCATCCTGCGGAATTCGGCAATATCCTGCGTGTCACCCGCGGTGGCGGTATCGCAGGCGGTCAGTGCCGACAGGTAGTCCCCCGCACGCACGGCCTCGTCGATCAACCGGAAGCGCCCCTTGCGCCGCAGCGCACGCTCGATGCGGCCGATCAGCTCTCCGCCAGAAAATGGCTTGAGCAGGTAGTCGTCGGGGGCGAGTTCGGCAGCGCTCATCACCTGCGCCACGCGGCGCTCGCCGGTGACGAGGATGAAGATGGTTGACGGCTTGAGCAGCTGATGGCGCTGACAGGTTTCGAACAGGTGTACACCGTCGAAGCCCTGCCCCAGATCGAACTCGCACAGCACGATGTCGTAACCGGACTGGTTGAGGCGCGCAACTGCATCGCCGGAGCGTGCGGCATAGTCGATGTCGACCACACCGAGCTCGTTCAGCCCGCGCCCGATCGCCGCGCGCATTTCGCTCGCGCGATCGACCACCAGCGCGCGTCCGCCGGCGAGCGTGAGGGGGCGGCGAGTATCGGCCATGGCCATCCTGGTATGAGTCGGGACGCGGGTCATCCCGTGTGTCTTACATTTCTAGCTTACAGTGTCCATTTTGCCCAGTACCGGGCGTCGCGGCGCGCGATTGTAGCGCGGCTAGACGACAGGCTGCAGCTTGGCGTAGGCCACCGCCAGCCACTTGGCGCCGTGGTCGCGGAAATTGACCTGTACATTGCCGGTGGCGCCGCCCTCGTGGTCGATCACCACGCCGACGCCGAACTTGGGGTGCTGCACCGTCATGCCGATGGCCAGGCCGTGCCCCGGGTCCTGCGGCTTGGCCACCCTTGCCGGCGAAACACCCTGCGGAGCGTAGCCCCGGTTGAGGAAGTGCAGCAGCTCCTGCGGGATCTCGTCGAGGAAGCGACTGGCCAGCGGGTAGCGGGTCTGGCCGTGCAGCATGCGGCTCTGCGCCAGCGATAGATAAAGCCGGCGCCGCGCCCGCGTGATCGCCACATACATCAGCCGCCGCTCCTCCTCCAATCCCTTGGGATCGGCCGCGCTGTTGTCGTGCGGAAACAGGCCTTCTTCCAGCCCGGTGAGGAACACCGCGTGGAATTCCAGCCCCTTGGCGGCGTGCACCGTCATCAGTTGCACCGCCGATTCGCCGGGGCGTGCCTCATGCTCGCCACCCTCGAGGCTGGCATTGGCGAGGAAGGCCACCAGGTTGTTCTCGTCCTCGGTGACGAAATTGGCAGCGGCATTGATGAGTTCGCCCAGGTTGGCGAGGCGTTCCTCGCCGTCCTTGTCGTTACGGTAATGCCCGTTGAGGCCAGACGCCTCCAGCACCAGCGACACCAGATCCGGCAGCGGCAAACCGCTGCTCTGCTGGCGCATGGATTCGATCAGTTGCACGAAGCGCCCCACCGCCGCTGCACTGCGGCCGCTGCCACTGGCGCACGCCGCCTGCCACAGGCTGACCCCAGTGATGCGCGCCGTCTCCTGGATGGTTTCGACGGTGCGATTGCCGATGCCGCGTGTGGGAAAGTTGATCACCCTGAGCAGCGCGTTGTCGTCGTCGTTCGACGCGATCAACCGCAGATAGGCGAGCGCATGCTTGATTTCCTGCCGCTCGTAGAAGCGCAGGCCACCGTAGACGCGATACGGCAGATTGGCCTCGACCAGCGCGTGCTCGACGATGCGCGACTGGGCGTTGGAGCGGTACAGGATGGCGACCTCGCCCAGCTCGATGCCGTCGCGATGCAGCTGGGTGATTTCATCGACGAGGAAATGCGCCTCTTCGTAGTCGCTCGCCGCCTCATAGACGCGGATTGATTCGCCGGCCGCTTCTGAAGTCCACAGCTCCTTGCCCAACCGTTCGCGGTTGTGGGCAATCACGGCATTGGCTGCGTCAAGGATATTGCCATGTGAACGGTAATTCTGTTCCAGCTTGATCACATGACGCACTGCAAAATCGCGCTGGAAATCCTGCATATTGCCGACATTGGCCCCACGGAACGCGTAGATCGATTGATCGTCGTCGCCCACGGCAAACAATGCTGAATGCTCGCCGGTCAACAGCTTCAGCCACGCATATTGCAAGCGATTGGTATCCTGGAATTCGTCTACCAGCACATGGCGGAAACGAGCACGGTAATGTTCACGCAAGGCTTCGTTGTGTGAAAGCAATTCATAGCTGGCAAGCAGCAATTCGGCAAAGTCCACCACGCCTTCACGTCGGCATTGCGCCTCGTATTCGGCATAAATAAGCCGCAGGGTACGCGAGTAATCGTCCCAGCTTTCCGCATCATGGGCGCGGCGGCCGTTTTCCTTGTGGCCATTGATGTATTGCTGCACCGTACGCGGCGGATAGCGCTCCTCATCGACATTCAGCGTCTTCATCGCACGCTTTACCGCGGCCAGTTGGTCCTGGCTGTCGAGGATGACGAAGGTCGCCGGCAATCCGCAATCGCGGTAGTGCAACCGCAGCATGCGGTTGCACAGGCCGTGGAAGGTACCGATCCACAATCCACGCGGGTTGAGCGGCATCATCGCGGTGATGCGCGTCAGCATCTCCTTGGCCGCCTTGTTGGTGAAGGTCACGGCCAGAAGGCCGGCCGGGCTGACCTGGCCGGTGGACAGCAGCCAGGCGATGCGCGTGGTCAGTACTCGTGTCTTGCCGCTGCCGGCTCCCGCGAGGATCAGCGCGTGCTCCGCGGGAAGCGTCACGGCGGCGGCCTGTTCAGGATTGAGGTAGGCGGTAAGCGGGTGGGTCATCGGTACGGCCAGTCGGGTGCTTGATAGAACGATTGTACTAAAAACAAAGGGCAGCCGTCTGGCTGCCCCGAGTGCGATGCGCGAGTCGCTTAGATGCGCAGATCGTCGATCGACTTGCCCGATGCGATCCAATCCAGCGCCCATTGCGGCTTGCGACCACGGCCGGACCAGGTCTGGTTGGCATCGGCCGGATTGCGGAATTGCGCCTTGCCAGCCACGGCGGCCTTCTTGGCACCCTTCTTGGCGGCTTCGAGGCCCAGCACTTCATTGAGCGAGAAACCCTTGGCGGCGGCGAGGTTTTGCAGTTCCACAATCAGGTTCTGCTTGTCGGTCACCTTGCGCTTTTCGATTTCGCGGGCAAGATCTTTTTCCAGTTGAAACAGTTGCGGCAGCGACAGTGCGGACAGGTCCATCGGGTTTCTCCAATATCGTGTGATCTGATTGGTATTCGGTACTTCGGTGAAGGGCATTATGCACAGCGCGCCAATCGAATACAAGCATTGTGCAATTGACATTAATACCTGCTGATATCCAATACCGATCGCGCATATTGAAACACCCCGGTATCGACCGAGGTGTCAGCAAGCAGCGTTGGAAAGAACACACCGCGATAGGTTCAATCAACCCAGCTATTGCAGCCAGGCATTGACATCGGTGACATCGCCTTCATCGAGTTCGCCAACCGAATTGGCCAGTTGCAGCCGCGCATACAGATACTGATATCGCGCCACCACCAAGTCATATCGCACCTGATAGTAATTCTGCTCGGCATCGAGCACGTCGATCGTGGTCCGCACGCCAACTTCGCGACCGAGCTTGGTCGACTCCAGCGAGGACAGGCTGGATTTCTCCGCCTGTTCCAAGGCACCGATCTGGGCAGCACCGCTTTGCACGCCGAGGAAGGCCTGCTTCGCCTGCTGCACGCTGTCGCGCTTGGCAGCGTCGAGCGTGTAGCTTTCCTTGTCACGCAATGCAATCGCTTCGCGCAGGCGCGAGCTGCGATCGCCACCGGTATAGAGCGGAATCGACAACTGCACGCCAATCACGCCACTGGTGGTGCGATCTGTTCCGCCGGAGCGGGAAATGCCATCGCTGTTCCAGCTCGAACCGTAGCTGCCGACCAGATCGAGCGTCGGCGCGGTGCTGGCGCGGTAGCGATCGATCTCACGCTTGGCGATATCGAGGCCCAGCTCTTGCGCCTTGACCGCGAAGTTGTTGGCCTGCGCGCGCGCGGTCCAGTCCGACATCACCGGCGGCGCCGGCGGCGCCGGCCGCTTGCCGTCAGTGATCTTGGCGAGCTGAGCCGGGTCAAGCCCGGTGAGTAACTCGAAGGCGTTACGCTTGATATCGAGCTCGTTGCGCGCGGCGATCTCGCCAGCAGTGATTGCATCGAAACGCGCCTGCGCCTCGTTGGTGTCGGTGATGGTGGCCACCCCCACCTCGAACGATTTCTTGGCCTGCGCCAGCTGCTGGCTCACCGCCTCCTTTTGCGACACGGCGAGCTTGACCTTCTCCTCGGCAGCCAGCACTTCGAAATAGGCCAGCGCCACGCGCAGGATCAGCTGTTGCTCGGCACTACGGTATTCCACCTCGGCGAGGTCGGCCTGCTTGTAGAGCTGGTCGGCGCCGACAAACACGTCGGCGCGGTAGATCGGCTGCTGCAGCGAGACCGAGGCGCCGTACTGCTCGCCATGCGCGTCCGTCGACGGCGTGATGACGGACTCGTTACCTGGATCGTATACCTCGCGCACCGTCTTGGCGCTGCCGTCCACGGTAACCTTGGGCAGCCACAATGCCTGACCCTGGGCCTTCTTTTCGCGGCCTGCTTCCAGCGCCGACTTGGCCGCCTGGTAGCTGGCGTCGTACTGCTGCGCCGCACGCCAGGACGCCATCAGGTCGGCAGCCTGCGCCAGCGGGGCCAGCAACAACAGGCTGGCCGCGATCGACGTCAATTTCATTGCATTCCCCTGCATCATTTATTCGTTTGCCGTGGCCGGTGGTGCGATGCGCTGCCAGGCTGCATAGAGCGCCGGCAGGAACAGCAGCGTCAGCACCGTGGCCACCAGCAGGCCGCCCATGATGGCCACTGCCATCGGGCCCCAGAAAGTGTCGCGCGTGAGCGGGATCATCGCCAGGATGGCCGCTGCTGCGGTCAGCATGATGGGGCGGAACCGCCGTACCGCCGATTCCACCACCGCCGTCCACGGATCATGGCCCTGCGCGATGTCCTGCTTGATCTGGTCCATCAGGATCACCGAATTGCGGATGATCATACCCGATAGCGCGATCACGCCGAGTTGCGCCACGAAGCCGAACGGCGCGTTGAACAACAGCAATGTCATCGTCACCCCGATCAGGCCCAGCGGCGCGGTCAGCAATACCATCACCATCAGGCGCATGCTCTGCAGCTGGATCATCAGCAGCGTCATCACCACCAGCAGCATCAGCGGCATTACCGCGGCGATCGATTCCTGGCCGATCTTGGAAGCCTCCAGCGTGCCGCCGACTTCGATGTGATAGCCGGACGGAAGTTGCGCAGCGATCTCGTCCACTTTCGGTTGCAGCGCCATGGTAACGTCCGGGGCCTGCGCGCCGTTGACGTCGGCACGCACCGACAGTGTCTTCACCCGGTTGCGCCGCCAGATCAGGCTCTCCTCGGCCTCCAGTTTCACCTCACCCAGTTGCGACAGCGGCACGCTGCGGCCGTTGGCGAGCTTGACCGGCAGATCGCGGATCGCCGTCAGCGACGTGCGCTCCTCGGGGATGAGCCGGGCGATCACGTCGATCAGCTCGTTGTCCTCGCGATACTGCGTCGCCGTCACACCCGACACCGCCAGCTGCAGGTACTGCGCCAGTTGCTGCGTGGTCAACCCCAGTTCGCGCAGCTTGTCCTGGTCGGCATGCACGCGCAGCACCTTCACCTGTTCGCCCCAGTCGAAGTGCACATCGCGGGTATGCGAATTGGCGCGCATTGCCGTTGCCACCTGTTCGCCGATCTGGCGCAGCCTGGCAGGGTCTTCACCGACCACGCGGAACTGCAGCGGGTAGCCCACCGGCGGACCGTTCTCCAGCCGGGTGACCCGGCCGCGCACTTGGGCGTAGTCGCTGGCGAACAGCTGGTTGATGCGGGTGTAGACGTTCTCTCGCACCTTCTCGCCCTTCGTCATCACCATCAGCTGCGCGTAGTTCAGGTTGGGCTGCTGCTGGTCCAGCGGCAGGTAGAAGCGCGGCGAGCCGGTGCCGGTGTAGGTGGTGACGCTCTCGACATCCGGATCCTTCATCAGCGCCGCTTCCAGCTTCTTGGCCTCGCGCTCGGTCGCCTGATAGGACGCCGCGTACGGCAGCCACAGGTCGACCATCAACTCGGGCCGGCTCGATGCCGGGAAGAACTGCTTCTGCACCGCCGTGCCGAACAGCAGCATGGCCACCACGAAGGCCGCCACCGTGGCGGCGATGGTGGTCTTGCGCCAGGTGATGCACCAGGTGACCAGCGCGCGGAAGCGCCGGTAGAAGCGCCCCTGGTACACGTCGTGATCGTGCGCCTGCATCTTCTGCGGCAGCAGCTTGAAGCCGATGTAGGGCGTGAACACCACGGCAACGATCCACGACAGGATCAGCGCAATGCCGACCACGGCAAAGATGGAGAACGTGTATTCGCCGGCATTCGACTTGGCAAGGCCCACCGGCAGAAAGCCCGCCGCCGTGATCAGCGTGCCGGTCAGCATCGGCATGGCGGTGCTGGAATAGGCGAAGGTGGCTGCGCTGAAGCGATCCCAGCCCTGTTCCAGCTTGAGCGCCATCATCTCCACCGCGATGATCGCATCGTCGACCAGCAAGCCAAGCGCGATCACCAGCGCGCCGAGCGAGATGCGTTGCAGGTCGATGCCGGCAAGCAGCATGCCGAGGAAGGTGAGTGCCAGTACCAGCGGGATCGACAGTGCGACGACAATGCCGGTGCGCCAGCCCAGGCTGAGGAAACTCACCGCCAACACGATGATCACCGCCTCGGCCAGCGAGTGCATGAAGATGCTGACCGCGTTCTTCACCACTGCCGGCTGGTCCGATACCGCGTGGAATTCCACGCCGACCGGCAGGCTGGCGCGTACCTTGGCCAGTGTCTCGTCGAGCTGCCGGCCCATCGCCAGCACGTCGCCGCCCTTCTTCATCGATACGCCGAGCCCGATCGCCTCCTGCCCCTGGAAGCGCATCTTGCTCTCCGGCGGATCGATGGTGGCGCGGTGCACGGTGGCGATATCGCCCAGGCGGAAGCGCTTGCCCTGCACGTCGAGCACGGTATCGGCGATGCGCTGTACCGCATCGAAATTGCCGGTGACACGCACGAACACCCGCTCGTCGCGCCCTTCGACCACGCCGGCCGCCGACAGCGCATTGGTCGCGGCCAGCACTTGGTTGATCTGCGATGGCGCGATGCCGAGCGCGGCGAGCTTGGCTGCCGAGTATTCGACGTAGATCTTCTGATCCTGCACGCCAAAAAGCTCGACCTTGTTCACGTCCTGGATGCGCAGCAATTCCTGGCGCACGTCCTCGGCATAGGCCTTGACCTGCGGCATGGTGAAGCCGTCGCTGGTGAACGCGTAGAGATTGCCGTAGGTGTCACCGAATTCATCGTTGAAGAACGGTCCGGACACGCCCTGCGGCAAGCCGCCCTGGCGCTGCAGGTCGTTGACGCGCTTTCGCACTTGGTACCAGGCATCATCCACCTGATGGCCGCGTATCCACTCCTCCAGGCTGATGATGATCAGCGTCTCGCCGGCACGCGAGTAGCTACGGGTGAAATCGATGGCAGCGATGCCCTGCAGCGATTTCTCCAGCGGATCGGTGAGCTGGCGCTCGACCTCGCCAGCCGAAGCGCCGGGCCAGAATGCCCGCACCACCATGGCCTTGAAGGTGAATTCCGGGTCTTCTTTCTGCCCCAGCTTGGAATAGGCAAAGATGCCGGCCAGCGACAGCACCACGATCAGGTACAGCACCAGCGATTGGTGCTTCAGCGCCCAGGCCGACAGATTGCCGTGCGTGGCATGGGCAGCGGGGTGGGCATTCTGCTCGTTCATGCGCCGGCTCCCGCGTCGGCCAGCCGCTTCACCTGCTGGCCTTCGCGCAGCAAGTGCACACCAGCGGTCACGACGAGGTCACCCGGGCGCACCCCCTCGATCAGCGCCGCATCATCGACCAGTGCGGCCACCTTCACCGGCACGGCCTTCACCGTGCCGCTGCCGGCGTCGAAACGCCACACCTTCTGTGCACCGGTATTGCCGAACAGCGCCGTCAGCGGCACGCGGATACGGCCGTTGGCGGTCACGCTGCCAGCCTGTGCCAGCCGTACGCTGGCGCTCATGCCCAGCTGCACGTCGGCCACTGCCTCGTCGAACGCCACCCGCGCCGGGTAGGTCCGCGCGGCGGCATCGGCTGCCGGCGACAGCTCGCTGACGTGGCCCTTGATCTCCCGCCCCGGCAGCGCCCAGATACGGATCAGCACCGCATCGCCGACCTTGACTGCGCCGCGCAGCTGCTCAGGCACATCGAGCGCGATCTCGCGCACCCCATCGCGCGCCAGCTTGGCCACGCCCTGCCCAGCCGCGACCACCTGGCCCGGTTCGGCCAGCACCTCGGTGATCACGCCGTCGGCATCAGCCGTCAGCGTGGTGTAGCCCGCCTGGTTACGCGCCAGATCGCGCTGCGCTGCAGCCTGCCGGGCGGCCTCACGTGCGGCATCGAGCGCGGTCTTGCGATTGTCGACTTCGGCCTGGCTGACAAACTTCTGCGCAAACAGTTGTACCGAGCGGTCATGGTCCATCCTGGCCTGCGCCAGCCGCGCGTTGGCCGAGGCCAATTGGGCATCGGCGGCTGCGGCATTGAGCGAGGCATCCTGCGGATCGATCCGCGCAATCGCCTCACCGCGCCGGACCACGCTGCCGATGTCGACCCGCCGTTCGATGAGCTTGCCGCCGATGCGGAATGACAAAGGTGTTTCCACATGCGCACGCACAGTGCCGGCAAGCTCGGCGCCCGCCTGTGCGGCCGGGCCGCCCACCTGCATGACGCGTACCGGGCGCACGTCGGGCGCGGTCTTGGCTTCTTCCTTGCAGGCGGCGAGCGCGGCGCTCGCCACCAAGGCCAGCAGCCACAGCCGCCGGCGGGGAACTCGATGCTTCATCGAACAGGTCCTCGGATCATGGGGAATCGGTGGCGATGCCATGCAGCAGCGTGGCCAGCATGGCGTCGAGATAGCGTTGCGGTTCGAGCGGTTCGCCCTGGGTACACGGGGCAAAGGCGTGCTGCCAGATCATCAGCATCACGATGGGCGCGGGAATCAGGTGCAGCAGGCTGTCGATGTCGACCTGGCGGAATTCGCCGCGGGCGATGCCGTATTCGAGCACCCGCCGGAACAGCGCCTGCCCGGGCGCGATGAATTCGTCGTAATAGATCTGCGCGACTTCGGGGAAATTGCGCGCCTCGGCAATCATCAGCTTGGGCAGCGCCGAGAAACGCGTTGCACCCATGCGCTCCCACCACAGGCCGACGATCTTGCGCAGCTCGTCGGTGGCACTGCCCTCAAGCGGCGTCTGCGCAAGCTCGGCCATGCCCAGCTGCGGCAGCAGCAGTTCGCGCAGTACCGCCTTGAAGATCTCTTCCTTGTTGCTGAAGTAGAGGTAGGGAGTACCGCGGGTCACCCCGGCGCGGCTGGCAATGTCCTCGATCTTGGCGGCGGAGTAGCCCTTTTCGGTGAACACCTCCAGCGCCGCTTCGAGGATTTCCTGTGGCCGCGCTTCCTTGCGCCGGGACCAGCGTTTGCTCAGTGGGCAGATCATGGGCACGGCCTGAAATTAATAAATGAATGTTCATTTATTATTCTGGGCGTGGCCAGCTGTCGTCAATGACAGACACGGTCCGTGCCGTGTCAGGGAGACGAACGGCGGCGGTACAGATAAATCCGCCATCGTGCAGTTTCGTCACGCACAAGCCCGAATGGCGGCGGTACAATCCGCACCGTTTTCGCTGCCCGCCTAGGAGCCGACATGAGCGTCGCCATCACCCCGCAAGAAAAGGCCAACATCCTTTCGGAAGCCCTGCCCTACATCCAGCGCTTCTTCGACAAGACCATCGTGATCAAGTACGGCGGCAACGCCATGATCGACGAGGAGCTGAAGGAAGGCTTCGCCCAGGACGTGGTGCTGCTCAAGCTGGTGGGCATGAACCCGGTGGTGGTGCACGGCGGCGGCCCGCAGATCAACGATCTGCTCGATCGCATCGGCAAGAAGGGCGAGTTCATCCAGGGCATGCGCGTGACCGATGCCGAAACCATGGATGTGGTCGAGATGGTGCTGGGCGGCCATGTGAACAAGGAAATCGTGTCGATGATCAACAAGCACGGCGGCAAGGCCGTCGGCTTGACCGGCCAGGACGGCCACTTCATCCGCGCACGCAAGATGTTCCTCAAGGGCGCCAACGCCGATGAGCTGGTCGATATCGGCCAGGTCGGCGAGATCGAGAAAATCGATCCGTCCATCGTCGCCCATCTCGACGCCGCCGATTTCATCCCGGTGATCGCGCCGATCGGCGTCGACGCCAGTGGCGAAAGCTACAACATCAATGCCGATCTGGTCGCCGGCAAGCTCGCCGAAGTGCTGCACGCCGAGAAGCTGATCCTGATGACCAACACCCCGGGCGTGCTCGACAAGGACGGCAACCTGCTGACCAAACTGACTGCGCGCCGCATTGATGAGCTGTTTGCCGATGGCACCATCTCCGGCGGCATGCTGCCCAAGATCGCCTCGGCGCTCGATGCCGCCAAGAGTGGCGTCAACTCGGTGCACATCATCGATGGCCGCGTGAAGCACGCGCTGCTGCTGGAAGTGCTGACCGAGCAGGGCGTGGGCACCATGATCCGCGCCAAGTAAGCGGGACTTGCCCGAATACAGCACAGGCCACCGCGAGGTGGCCTTTTGCTTGACCGTCCGTCTTGACAAGCTTCGCCCACGGGCCAAAGCTCAAAGCTGACAAGGGGGCAGTCATGATCGAGCTCAAATACCTGAACCTGTGCCTGATCGAACCATCGGGCGTGCAGGCTCATTTCATCCAGCAGGAACTCGCCAAGCTCGGCGTCACCCGGGTCGAGCATGTCACCAGCGGACAGGCAGCGATGGAGCGCATCGTCGGCGGCCCACCGCTCGACGCACTGCTCTGCGCGCTCTACCTGCCGGACATGACCGGCACCGAGCTGGTTTACCAACTGCGCGAGGATGCCGAGCATGGCAACCTGCCCTTCATCCTGATCTCGTCCGAGACGCGCCCGCAGGTGCTCGACCCGATCCGCCAGGCCGGATCGCTCGCCATCCTGCCCAAGCCCTTCACCCATCAGCAGCTCGCATTCGCGCTCCACAACACGCTGTCCTTCCTCAATGCGGAAGTCGATCGCGACGCCTTTGCCGACCTGCACGTGGACGAACTCAAGGTGCTGCTGGTGGACGACAGCAGCACTGCGCGCCGCCATATCCGCGGCATCCTGGAAAAGCTCGGTTTCGAGCGCTTCACCGAGGCGATGAACGGTCGTGAGGCGATGGCAGCGCTCGACGAAGCGATGTTCGACCTCGTCATCACCGACTACAACATGCCCGAAGTCGATGGCCGCGAGCTGACCGAACACATCCGCAACCGCAGCGTTCAGAGCACCGTACCGGTGCTGATGGTGTCGTCCGAGCGTAACGAGGGCCGGCTCGCCGCGGTGCAGGAGGCCGGCGTCTCCGCGATCTGCGACAAGCCCTTCGATACCGACAGTGTGAAGGCCTTGCTGGTGCAGATGCTCGCCCACTGATCGCCGCCCGACGCAGCACGCAGCGCCTTGCGGATTGCCGGGGCGCGGCTAGATTGGAAGCATGTCCACCGCTCGAGGATCACCATGAAGAATGCCCGTCACCTCCTGGTCGAGAAGCAGTTGCACGAAACCATTTCCATCTCGCCCCAGGCCACCGTCTACCAGGCGCTGCAGTTGATGGCCGAGAAGAACATCGGCGCCGTGCTGGTGATGGAGGGCGACAAGCTGGTCGGCATCTTTTCCGAGCGCGATTACGCACGCAAAGTGGTGCTGATGGGCAAGACCTCCGCCGGCACCGCCGTTGCCGACATCATGACCCGGCGCCTGGTCTGTGTGCCACCGACCATGCTGGTCGACGAATGCCTCGCGCTGATGACCGAAAAACGCATCCGCCATTTGCCGGTGCTCGACGACGACAGCGTGCTGGGCGTGCTGTCGATCGGTGATCTGGTCCGGGAAAAAATCGCCGACCAGGAATACACGATCGAGCAGCTTTCGCATTACATTCACGGGCGTTGACCACCCGCACGCAGCTTGGGCCGGCCTGCGCCGGCCTTTTTCTTGCCATGCCTACCCGCACGCACACCTGGCTGTTCGATCTCGACGACACGCTGCACCACGCACACCGCCATGTCTTTCCCGTCATCGATGGGGAGATGACGCGCTGGATCGCCGACCGGCTGGCGGTGCCGGCCGAGGAAGCCGACTGGCTGCGCCGGCACTACTGGCAGCGCTACGGCGCCACGCTGCTCGGACTGATCCGCCATCATCCGGATATCGATCCCGACGCCTTTCTCACAGCCGTGCACCCGCTGCCGCGCTTGCTCGCGCCCACCCACCCCGCTGCCGGCCTCAAGCGCACGCTGGCACGGCTGCCCGGCCGCAAGGTGCTCTATACCAACGGGCCGACCTATTACGGCGAAGCCATGCTGGCAGCGCTCGGGATCTCGCGGCATTTCGTCCGGGTAATCGGCGTCGATGCGCTCGATCACCTGCCCAAGCCCTTCATCCGCAGCTATCGCCGGCTGTGTCGCCAGCTGCGGCTGCAGCCACGCCGCTGCATCATGGTCGAGGACAGCATCGCCAACCTGCGGACAGCCAAGCGGCTCGGCATGAAGACAGTCTGGCTACGTCGCCACCGGCGTGGCCATGCGGCGGCGGACGTGCTGCTGTCCGCGCTGCACCACCTGCCGCTGCGCCGCGCATGGCAATGAAAAACGGGCACCGCAGTGCCCGTTTTGCAGGATGGCCGGCCGTTACAGCTCGACCTGCGTCCCCATCTCCACCACCCGGTTCGGCGGGATCTTGAAGTAGCTGGTCGCGCGCGCGGCATTGCGGTTCATCAGTGCGAACAGCTTGCGCCGCCACAGCGCCATCTCCGGGTACTTGGCAGCGACGATGGTCTCGCGCGACAGGAAGAATGAGGTCTGCATCGGATCGAGGTCCAGGTCCGGCTGCAGTGCCGCCACCTGCTTGAGGATGACCGGCACGCTGGGCTCCTGCTTGAAACCGTAGGTGGCAACGATCTGGTAGAAGGTCTCGCCCAGCCGCTTGACCACCACCTGTTCGCGCGTCGGCACATAGGGCTCGTCGGTGATCGCCACCGTCATCAGCACCACCTGCTCGTGCAGCACCTTGTTGTGCTTCAGGTTGTGCAGCAGCGCGTGCGGCACCCGGTCCGCATCGCCGGTCATGAAGATGGCCGTGCCTTCCACCCGTTGCGGCGGGCTGGCCTCGATCATGTCGACGAAGCCTTCCAGCGGCAGCTCGCCCTGGTGCAGTCGCTCGTTCAGCAGTGCGCGGCCGCGCTTCCACGTCATCATCAGCGTGAAGGCGATCACGCCGACCAGCAGCGGGAACCAGCCGCCGTCGTGGATCTTCAGCGCGTTCGACGAGAACAGCATGATGTCGATCACCAGCATCACCGACAGCAGCGCAAAGATGCCGATCCGCGCCGGGCCGGAGAAGCGGCGGCCGAGCACGGTGAAGGCCAGCAGCGTGGTCATCACCATGGTGCAGGTAACCGCAAAGCCATACGCCGAAGCGAGATTGCCGGAAGAGCGGAACAGCAACACCAGGATGATCACCGAGATCAGCAGGAACCAGTTGATGCCCGGCATGTAGATCTGGCCGATTTCAGTGTCGGACGTGTGCTCGACATTCATCCGCGGCGCAAAGCCCAGCTGGATGGCCTGGCTCGTCATCGAATATGCACCGGAGATCACCGCCTGCGATGCGATCACCGTGGCGACAGTGGCCAACACCACCAGCGGCAGCAGGCCCCAGGACGGCGCCAGCAGGAAGAACGGGTTCTTGATGGCGGTCGGATCCTGCAACAGCAGTGCACCCTGGCCGAAATAGTTGAGCACCAGGGCCGGTAACACCAGGCCGAACCAGGCGCGACGGATGGCCGGGCGGCCGAAGTGGCCCATGTCGGCATAGAGCGCCTCGGCCCCGGTCAGCGCCAGCACCACGGCGCCCAGCAGCACGAAGGCCTGCCAGGCATGGTGGGAGATGAACTGGAATGCATAGATCGGGTTGATTGCCGCCAGCACGTAGGGATGCTGGATCACTTGCCACAGCCCGAGCAGGCCCAGCGTGGCGAACCACAGCACCATCACCGGGCCGAACAGCTTGCCGACGCTGGCGGTACCGCGTGCCTGCAGGATGAAGAGCGCAATCAGGATGGCAATGGTCGCCGGCACGATGTAGCTGTCGAAGCGATGCGAGATCACACCCACCCCTTCGAGCGCCGACAGCACCGAGATCGCCGGCGTGATGATGCTGTCGCCGTAGAACAGCGCCGCGCCGAAGATGCCGAGCGCGGTGAAGAACAGCGCCTTGCGGCTGTTGCCGCCCGCCTCGCGCAACGCCAGTGCCATCAGCGCCAGCACCCCCCCCTCGCCACGGTTGTCGGCCCGCAGGATCAGCACCACGTATTTGATCGACACCACCAGCACCAGCCCCCAGAACACCATGGAGAGCATGCCGAACACGTTCTCCTGAATGATGGGCAGCGGCACATGGCCGTTCAGGCATTCCTTGAGCGTATAGAGCGGGCTGGTGCCGATGTCGCCGTAGACGACGCCGAGCGCAGCCAGCGTCAGCGCGGCCTGGCCGGAAGGAGAATTCTGGGAGGGTTGCATGGAGTGGGCGTGGCGTGGATGCGAGGTTGCGCGGATTATAGCCGCGCCGTCGCAGACTCACCCGGATTTGCCGGCCGCAGTTGCGGCAATGCAGCATGTACCCGCGACCAATCGAAAAACGGCCCCGGATCGGTCTTGCGCCCCGGCGCGATTTCGCTGTGCCCGACGATGGCTTCGATCGGGTGCCGCTCAGCCAGCGTGACCAGCAGATCGAGCAGCCGTTGGTATTGCGCCGGCTCGAACGGTACGAAATCACTGCCCTCGAGCTCGATGCCCACCGAGAAATCGTTGCAGCGCTCGCGGCCGCACCATAGCGACGCCCCAGCGTGCCAGGCCCGTGCCGCGGTCGGCACGAACTGCACCAGCTCGCCGTCGCGACGGATCAGGAAGTGGGCGGACACGCGCAGCCGCGCCAGCTCGTCATAGCCCGGCGCCGCCGCTGGATCGATGCGGTTGGTGAACAGCTGCTCGATGTCATCGCCGCCGAACTGCCCCGGCGGCAGGCTGATGTTGTGCACCACCACCAGCCGGATCACCTCACCGGGCTGGCGCGCATCGCAATTGGGGCTGGCGACCTGACGGGCCGCGTCGCAATAGCCGAGTTCATCGATCCGCATGCTTGGGTTCCGTAGGGCTGTGCCGGTGTGAACACCAGCGGTACAGCCAATAGATGAGTGCCAGCGCCAGCGTGGTCGCAGCCGGCACGTACAGCGCGGCATAGTGCAGTGCGGCAAACAGCCAGGTACCACACACGGCGCCGAGAAAGAAGCCCGATACCACCACCAGACACAGGCTCAGCCGGCGCGGCTCGACCGGGCGGCCGCGCAGCCATAACCCAAGCGCCAGGCCCAGATCGGTCAGCATGCCGGTCACGTGCGTGGTCCGTACCACGGCACCGCTGTAGGTGGTGCCCATGCCGTTCTGCAACCCGCAGGCAAGCCCGGCCAGATAGCTGCCCCACACCAGCTCGCGCTCCAGCAATGGCACAGCCAGCACCAGCGTAATGGTCTCGAGGCCCAGCACCAGCCCGTAGCGCCGGCCCAGCTGCAACGCGCCATCGCCGATCACTAGGCCGCTCAACAACGCGCCACCGACGAACGATGCCAGCACGGCGAGCAGATGACCGCCAGCCGACCACTGCCCGTGCGCCAGTGCGGCACCGAGCAATGTCGTGGTGCCGGTCAGGTGGGTCACCGCCTGGTGCTCGAAGCTCAGATAGCCAACCACATTGACGAGGCCCGCCACCCAGGCCAGCACGAAACCGCCCAGCCAGACCCAGCGCGGCAAGCGGAACAGCATGGCGCGCTAGTCCTTGCCGGCCAGACTCAGCCGGTCCATCCGGTAGCGCAACGAGCGGAAGGTCACGCCCAAGAGTTTGGCAGCCTGGGTACGGTTGCCATTGGTCTTTTCCAGCGCGTCGAGGATGGCGTTGCGCTCTACCTTGTCGAGGTAATCCTGCAACGGGCCGCCCGCGCCGCCACCTTCTGCCTCGCCCTCGAAGGCCTGTGGCTGCAACTGCAGGTCTTCGGCGGTGATGCTCAACCCGTCGGAGAGCGCCAGCGCCCGCTCCAGCGTGTTCTCCAGCTCACGCACATTGCCGGGGAATGCATACTGGCGCAGCGCCCTCAGCGCATCGCTCGATACCTCCGGCATGGTCATGCCGTTCTGCTGCGCCAGGCGTGCCAGCACCTGCCGGGCGATCAGTACGATGTCGTCGCCCATCTCGCGTAGCGGCGGCATCTTGAGCTCGATCACGTTGAGCCGGTAATACAGATCCTGGCGAAACTTGCCGGCTTCCACACAGCGCGCCAGGTTCTGGTGGGTGGCGGAAATCAGCCGAACGTCGACCGAATCCTCTGCCGTGCTGCCCACCTTGCGTACCTTGCGCTCCTGGATCGCGCGCAGCAGCTTCACCTGCATCGCCAGCGGCAGGTCCGCCACTTCATCGAGGAACAGTGTGCCGCCGGTAGCGGCCTGAAAGAAGCCGTCTCTGTCCTGATCGGCCCCGGTGAAGGCGCCCTTTTTGTAGCCGAAGAACTCGCTTTCCATCAGGTTCTCGGGGATGGCGCCGCAGTTCACCGCCACGAAGGGCTGCTCGGCGCGGTTGCTGCGGGCGTGGATCAGCCGCGCCGCGCGCTCCTTGCCGCTGCCCGATTCCCCGGTGATGTAGACCGGCGCCTGGCTGCGCGCCAGCTTCTCCACCAGCTCCAGCACTTGGCGGATGGCCGCCGATTCGCCGAGCAGCGGCCGATCAGCGCTGGCCACCTCGACCGGCGCCGATTCGCCCGAGTCTTCCAGGCGCAGTGCCGATTTCACCAGCGTGCGCAGCTGTTCCAGCGACACCGGCTTGGCAAGGTAATCGAACGCACCGGCCTTGAGCGCTGCCACCGCGTTCTGCGTGCTGCCGTAGGCGGTGATCACGGCCACCGGCACATCGAGTCGCTTGTCCTGGATGTGCTGGACAATCTCCAGCCCCTCGCCATCCTGCATGCGCATGTCGGTCAGCACCAGGTCGTAGGCGGTGCGCGCCAGCATGCCGCGGGCCTCCGCCACGCCGCCAGCGGTGTCGACGTCCAGCCCCATCTTGATCAGCGTGAGTTCGAGCAGCTCGGCAAGATCGACCTCGTCGTCGACCACCAGCACACGGCGGGCATTTCTAGGTTTTCTCGCCATCTGTCACCTCGAAAACGATACGGAAGCACGCGCCCGACTCGACCGGCACGTATTCGAGCCAGGCCGAATTGGCGGCACAGATCTCGCGGGCAATATACAACCCGAGGCCGGTTCCTTTCGATTCCGTGGTGAAAAACGGTTCGAACAGTTGCGTCTGGGCATCGGCCGGCACCGGCGGGCCGTCGTTCTGCACGTCGAGCCGCCAGCGGCCTGCGTCGTCACGCTCGATCGCCAGGCGCAGGCTGCCCGGCCGCTTGCTGCAATAGCGCCAGCCATTGCGTACCAGATTCCACAGCACCTGCTGCAGATGCGCGGGATCGAACTTGATGCTGGCCTCGTCCGGGCAATGACAGGCGATCGGCACCGTGATGCCTTCGCTTTGCCGCACCTCATCGAGAAAGGTGCTCAGCCACGCGCCAAGCTCGATCTCGACCCGCTTGAGGCGATCACGGCGGTTGAGCTCCAGCACGTCGGCCACCATGCGTTCCAGCCGCGCCGCGTTGTCGTTGATGATGCGAGTGAGCTTGCGGCCCAGCGGATCGTCGCCGGCCTCCTCGGCCAGCAGCTGCGCCGCATGGGTGATGGCACTCAAAGGATTGCGGATCTCGTGCGCGAGGTTGGCGGTCAGCCGCCCGAGTGCGGCGAGCTTCAGTTGCTGCGATTCGCGACGCAACCGGTCCATGTCCTCGAGATAGATCAGCACGTCGCCACTGACGGTGAACGACGCCGGCACCAAGCGGGGCCGCAGCGTCTTGCGCGTGGCCATGGCGGTCACCAGGGCAGGCTTGGTATAGGGATCGTCACGCCAGCGGAACAGCACCGCGGCGAGCTCCGGTAGATAGTTGGCCAGCGCGACGTCGTCGTCGGCCCGCTCGCCGATCAGCCGCATCGCCTGCTCGTTCACCTGGCGAACGATACCGGACGCATCGACCACCAGCACGCCATCCGATACATCCTGCAGGATGCGCGCGTTGAGCTGGCCGAGGTTTTCCAGGTCGATGCCGCGCGCGTGCGCCAGCGCCTCGCTTTCTCGTGCATAGCGCGCCAGCCGGTGCGCCAGCCAAGCCACGGCAAAGCTGGCGACGCACAGCAGCACCACGTTGCCGTAATCATCGTCGCGCGCGCCGCCCAGGTAGATGCGCGAAGACAGTTCAACCAGCAGCGCAATGGTCGCAAGCGCGGCGTGGAACAGCGTCATGCGGCCACGGGCAATCAGGCCGGCTGCCGCGATGTAACACAGCAACAGGATGCCAAGGCCGCTGCGCAGCCCGCCAAACAGGTGCACCAGCGCCACGATGAAGGCGATGTCGGTCGCCGCGTGCAGCGTCAGCTGCAGATCGAAGCGCGGCAGGCGGAAGCGGATGCCAAAGAGGAACAGCAACGCCGCCAGCGTGTAACCGCTGCACAGCCACAGGAAGGCACGCCACGCGAGTTCGCTGTCAAAGGCACCTGGGGTATACCAGCCCACGCCCACCAGCAGCGCCACCACCGACAACAGCCGGAAGGTATTGAGCAGGCTGAGCGAGCGCCAGTAGACCTCGCTCACCATGGGCGCTCGCATGCCGCCCGCTCTCAGCCCTGCGCGCGCAATGGCGCGTTGTCGAGGTAACGCGACAGCTCAGACAACGCGGCTTCGTAGACACCGCGCTTGAACTCGATCACCGCGTCGAGCGGCGCCCAGTACTCGTTCCAGCGCCAGGCGTCGAACTCCGGATGCGTGCTGCGGCGCAGGCAGACATCGGAATCACGACCGACCAGCCGCAGCAGGAACCAGATCTGCTTTTGCCCCTTGTAGGTGCCGCGCCACTCGCGGCGAACCCAGTTGGTCGGCACATCGTATTTCAACCAGTCGCGGGTACGGCCCACGATACGCACGTGCTCGGGCGCGAGACCGACTTCTTCCATCAGCTCGCGGTACATTGCCTGCTCGGGCGATTCGCCCTGCTTGATCCCGCCTTGCGGGAACTGCCACGAATGCTCGCGCACCCGCTTGCCCCAGAACACCTGATTTTGCTGGTTGAGAATGATGATGCCGACGTTCGGGCGATAGCCGTCACGATCGAGCATGGGGTAATACCTTGTAACCGTTAGTTAACGTTGATTTTTCCACATCCGGCGCAGCTTGCAAACCGCGGCAGCGCAGCATGGCGGACAAATCGACGGCTAGACGAACAGGCGCCGGTCGTTATGCGGGTTGAGCCGCGCCAGATCGGCGACGAATTCCGGGAACTCCAGCCCGTATTGCGCCTCCAGCCGGCTGGCTCGCTCGGCAAGGCGCTCCCACTGCGGGCTGTTCTGGCCACGGCGGAAAGCGAAAGCCATCACATTGCCCTTCTGCCGCGCCGGCAGGCACAACAATCGCCCGTCGAACACCTCGGACAACCGCTCGCAATATGTGGAAAAACGTTTGTCCGAACCCCACAGGTTCACTGCCAGCACGCCGTTGTCGCTGAGCTTGTCACGACAGGTGGCGAAGAATTCGGCCGATGCCAGCGGCGGCGCGATGCCGGTGGCCGAGTAGGCATCCATGATGATCAAATCAGTGGCGCCATCCGCCAACTTGGCCACGTGTGCGGCGCCATCGCCTGCCAGCACGGCCAGTCGCTCGTCGTCCGGTGGCAGCGCAAACATGCTGCGGGCCACGGCGATGACCTGCGGATGCAGCTCCACGCAGCTGAGCCGGGTTTCCGGCAAGCGGGCGTGGATCCACTTGGCGATCGAGCCGCCACCGAGACCGATCAGCAAGGCCTCCCGCGGCGGTTCGATGAACAGCAGGAAGCCGAACAGGCAGCGGGTGTAGGCCAGCACCAGCTCCTCGGGATCGGACACCCGCATCGCACTCTGGGTGTCGTCACCGCCGAAATGCAGCTTGCGGATGCCGAACTCCTCCGAGATATCAATGACGATCTCATCCGCCGCTGCCGCGGAAACACGCTTGGAGCGGAACAGCATCAGTCATCGCCCCCGCAACCGCCCGTATCGCGCGGCTTGGAGGCGAGGATGGAAATGCGATTGGGCTCGGCGAAGCTTTCCTTGTCGAAGGCCTTGTCGCCATCGGCGCGCGGCGTGCCGTCCGCCTTGAGGCTGGCAAAATCGTAGCGCGTGGTATCGGCGAGGTGCGACGGCACCACATTGCACATTGCGGTGAACATGGTTTCCAGCCGGCCGGGGAAGCGCTTGTCCCAGTCGCGCAGCATGTCGCCGACCACCTGTCTTTGCAGATTCGGCTGCGAGCCGCACAGGTTGCACGGGATGATGGGAAAGCCCTTGGCTTCGCTGTAGCGCTCAATGTCCTTCTCACGGCAATAGGCCAGTGGGCGGATCACGATATGGCGGCCGTCGTCCGATACCAGCTTGGGTGGCATGCCCTTCAATTTGCCGCCGTAGAACATGTTGAGGAACAGCGTTTCCAGGATGTCGTCGCGATGGTGGCCCAGCGCGATCTTGGTCGCGCCCAATTCATCCGCCACGCGGTAGAGGATGCCCCGGCGCAGCCGTGAGCACAGGCCACAGGTGGTCTTGCCGTCCTCGATCACCCGCTTGACGATGCTGTAGGTGTCTTCCTCGATGATGCGGTATTCCAGGCCCAGCGCGGCGAGGTACTCGGGCAGCACGTGTTCGGGAAAGCCTGGCTGCTTCTGGTCGAGGTTGACCGCGACGATGGAGAAATCGATCGGCGCGGATTTCTGCAGCCCGAGCAGGATGTCCAGCATGGTGTAGCTGTCCTTGCCGCCGGACAGGCAGACCATCACCCGATCGCCCTCTTCGATCATGTTGAAGTCGTTGATCGCATCGCCGACATGGTGGCGCAGGCGCTTGGACAGCTTGTTGAGGTTGTACTGGGCCTTCTTCTCGGCGTCGACGAGGGCGGCGGTTTCAGGGCTGGAATGCTGGATCATGGTGGGAATGCGGACGGGGCGCGCAGCGCCCCGTCGTAGATGTTTGAATTGACGGCGATTTTACCCTCAATCAGCACAGCTTCGCCATGAATCGCGTTCGCTTCAGCGCTCGGCCGGTAGCAGAGCCTTGCGCATGAAGAAATAGCGATGCCCCGGCGGATAGTCGTCGAGCTCGCCAAACACCACATAGCCCTGCTTCTCGTAGAAGCCGCGCGCCTGGAAACTCGCGGTTTCCAGCTTGGCCAGGCGTATGCCGGCCGAGGCAGCCTGCGCCTCGATCGCGGTCAGCAGGCGCTCACCCAGCCCTTGGCTACGCAGCGCGGGATCGACCCACAATCCTTCGACCTGCAGGCAATCCAGGCCGTAATACCCGGTGGCACCGCCTTGCAGCTGACCATCGTCGCTATAGGCAGCGGCACTGACCCGCGTGAACGTATACGGGCCGAGCACCGACTCGTTGAACTGCCTCAGCGCGCGGTTGATGTCATCACTGGCCGATTGCTGATGATCGGCCCCGTGGCGCACGTCGATGCGATACGTCATTGTTGCGTTGTCCGTCTGGGAAAAGCGCGCTTTGTAACATGGCGTCGGGCGCAGCGCTTGGCCGGCTTTGGCTGATGACTTTCAATCGATTGTGGGCGGCAGGGCCGCATCCAGCGCCTTGGCCACCACGGCCGCATCGCCCTGGGTCGACAGCACATTGGGAAAGCGCGGTGCACGCATGTCGCCCACCCAGTACACCTGCCGCGTGGCATCCGGCAGCCCGTCGCACGCCAGCTGTGGCCATTGCTGCAGCAAGGATGACGGCCGATAGCCGAAGAACACTGCGGCATGGTCGTAACGGGCGCCGCAGACTGTCACGCCGTCCGCATCGGCCTGCACCGCTATCGGCCCCAAGCCGGTAAGCAATGGCACCGCAGCAGCATGCAGCCGCGCCAGCATTGCCGGATTGCCACGCAGCGCACCACGCGCATGCAGGGTGACGCAGCAGCCGGCAGCATGCAGCAGCAAGGCATGCTCGATCGCATTGTCCCCACCGCCGAGAATGGCCACCCGCTGGCCTTGCAAAGCAAGCAGATGCTCGCGCTGCGCACCGACGATCAGGCGTGGATGGGCGGGATAGGGCGAATAGGGCTCGGCGCCACAGGCCAGCACCAGTGCCCTGGCCTGCCAGCGCAAATCACCCCGCCCGTGCAGTTGCCAGACGCCGCCCTCGTAGCCGACCGCGGTCAGTTCCTGCTGCAGCCACAGCGGCCCGGCCCCGGAATCAGCCACCAGCTTGGCGATGTAGCTGCTGCCGGCAATCTCGCCCCAGCCCGGCAACCACTTGAGCGGATAGTCGCTCGCTGCCAGGCAGCCGCCGAGCACGGCGGAGCGCTCGATCACGCCCACCCGACGCCCCAGGCCGCTGAGCCAGCGCCGGGCCGTCAGCCCGCCGACGCCACCGCCCACGATCAACACATCAAGATCCACCGGAACTGTTTGTTGCATGGCACCAGCTGGGAAAGACATTGCCTGCGATCATGGCATCGACCATGGCGCCGAGCAAAGGAAAGCCGGCACGACGACGCGCCCCGCCACGGTGCGCGGTAGAATCCAGGCCATCGCCGCCCAGGAAGCCCCCGCGTGAAGCCAGCCCCGCTGCCCCCGCCCAACGCCGACGCCCTCGATGCGTCGCAACGCCTGATCGCCCATATCCGCGCCGAGATCGACGCGCATGGCTGGCTGTCGTTCGCCGACTACATGGCGCTGGCGCTGTACAGCCCGGGCCTGGGCTACTACAGCGGCGGGGCCACCAAGTTCGGCGAAGCCGGCGACTTCGTCACCGCGCCGGAGCTCTCCCCGCTGTTCGGCGCCTGCGTCGCCGAGACCATCGCCCCGGTGCTGTTCGCGCTGGGCGACGCTGATGTGCTGGAGTTCGGTGCCGGCACCGGCCAGCTCGCCGCGCAGATTCTTGCCGAACTGGAACGGTGGGAACGGCTGCCGCGCCGCTATTACATCGTCGACCTCTCTGCCGAACTTGCCGCCCGCCAGCGCGCCACGCTGACCGCACTGGTGCCACACCTGGTCGAGCGCGTGCAGTGGCTGACCGCGCTGCCCAAGGATTTCGTCGGCTGCATCGTCGGCAACGAGGTGCTCGATGCCATCCCCTGCAACCTGGTCTACCGTGATGCGGCGGGCGCGCTGTTCGAGCGCGGCGTGGTCTGGCGCGAGGGATTGGTCTACGAAGACCGGCTGCTGGCCCCTGGCCCGTTACTGGAGCTCGCGACTGCGCTCGATCTACCGCGTGACTACCTCACCGAGGTCCAGCCGCAGATGCGCGGCTTCATCCACAGCGTGGCACAGAGCCTGAGCCGGGGTGCGGCGCTGTTCATCGACTACGGCTTTCCCGCCAACGAGTACTACCACCCGCAGCGCAACGCCGGCACGCTGATGGCGCATTACCGCCACCACAGCCTGACCGATCCGTTCTGGCATCCGGGCCTGACCGACCTGACCTGTCACGTCGATTTTTCCGCGGTTTATGCCGCCGCCGATGCAGCCGGCCTGCAACTGGAGGGCTACACCAGCCAGGCGCAATACCTGCTCGATACCAGCGCCGCCGCGCGGCTGGAACAACTGCAACCGGCCCAATACCTCGCCGCCGCCTCGGCACTGAACAAGCTCACCAGCCCTGCGGAGATGGGCGAGCTATTCAAGGCGATCGCCTTCTCGCGCAATCTCGCCCTGCCCGCGCTGCTACCCGGCTTCTCGCGCGCCGACGATTCCTGGCGGCTGTAGGCTTGACAGCCATTCTGGCCGGCGGCACAATGCCCGACTCTTTGGCTATGTAGCTCAGTCGGTTAGAGCACAGCACTCATAATGCTGGGGTCACAGGTTCGAGTCCCGTCATAGCCACCAGATACCAAAAAGCCCCGACCTCGGTCGGGGCTTTTTGCATTGGCACGTCGTCACCCTTGCCGGTGCATCGCTCGTGCAACTGACTCAGCCGCTCGCGCAGTCAGCCCCTACTGCCAACATTCAGGCAGGCGGACAACCATCCATTGCCTCGGGGCGCTGCAGGACAAAGTAATCGAACCAGCCGTCGTCATCGCACCGGACCGTGCCGCTGGCAGCGAAGCCACTACGCAGGACGACGCGACGAGAATCCGGGTTAGACGGCTTCACCACGGCCATCAGTTGCGGCAGAGGCGACAGCCCAAACAGCCACTGCGTTGCAGCGCGAACAGCTTCACTGACGTAACCGCGGCCGCGATACGTGCGCGATAACGCGTACATAACCTCAGGCGAATCGACGTGAACACTGGGCTTGGGCCAAATCCCCAACCAGCCGATCAGTTCACCATCGGGCAGGCAGATCGCGAGGGGTACGGCCGGGTTGTCGCTGTCCAACCGCACCAAGTTGGTTTCCTGCCAAGCCAGCCACTGTTCGCACTGCTCGATCGTCATGGCCCAGTCGGGCAGGTTTGTGGTGATTTCGGGCTGGCGGACCAGCGAGACGAGGGCAGTCAGATCATTCTGAGAGAAAGTGCGCAGCAGCAAGCGCGCGGTGGGAATGCGCAGATTGCGCAGATCGTGAAGCATCGAGTCGATCCTTGTTTCGCACAAATAAGTAGCTCGCCATGCCTGTTGGCGCGATGGGGGATGCGCAATGTACACGCCCGATCGACGCCGGTCTTTGCTCCAGTTGATGGAGATGATCGAGATGAATACCGAGCTACAACACTTCCGCTACATCATTGGATAGCCGCGAGTGCGCCCCGCGCCGCATCGCCTGCAATTCGGCCTGGCCGTAGCCGCGCCGGCGATGATCCATTATCGCCCAGGACCTAGCAGCGCGGCCCGATCCCCAATGCCCGGCGCTCGATCAGCACCGGCAACGGCCAGCCCAGCACGGCAGCCGCCTCGACCTCCGCCACCAGATCGGTGGGCAAGCCCAGTTCGTTGGAAGGAATGTTCATGTTGGTGTGCTCCGAATGAGACGGGAGCAATGTCCAACAGTCCGGTGTGACGCGCCTGTGGATGGATTTCCGGGGCGGGGGTGAGGCGGGGTGGTTAGGGCTTGGAGCTAATAACGGCGCGGGTTACGGGCGGATGGGAGAGCCCAGACCAGCGTGGAGCACGCTACTCTCAGGTTCAAAACGGCTCAAAAACGTTGCTATAAACACTTTCATGCCAACGTACTTAAGCACGAGAAAGTATGCAGAAGCGTCAACCTGCTGCAGGGTCTATGTGACTAGACGATCTGCTTGGATATAAGGACACCACCGCAGAAAATCGCTCGGTATCAAAACCACAAAGCTACTTTTACTGTGCCGACGTCACCCCCTCATGAATAGCATTTCGCTTTAGAGTCCGGCCCCCGATATTACCGGTTTCTTCCTCGCTAGCTGCCGGGCATAGGCCGATGGCGTCAGCCCGCCCAACGCCTTCTTCGGCCGCTCCTCGTTGTATTCCCGTCGCCAGGCTTCGATCACCACCCGCGCATGCGCCAAGCTGGTGAACCAGTGCTCGTTCAGACATTCGTCCCGCAGCCGGCCATTGAATGATTCGATGTAAGCGTTCTGGTTCGGTTTGCCCGGTTCAATCTGCCGCAGCGTGATGCCGCGCCGGTACGCCCAGTGCAGCATCGCTCGACCGCAGAACTCCTTGCCGTTGTCAGTGCGAATCACCTGCGGCAAGCCGCGTGAGACCGCTAATCGATCCAGTTGCCGCGTCAGAATTTCGCCACTGATGGCTCGCTCCGGGATCACCGCAATGGCTTCATGCGTGGCATCGTCGACAACGGTCAGGCATTTGATCACTCGTCCTTCGGCCGTGCGATCAAACACGAAGTCCATCGACCAGACCGCATTGGCGACCTGCGGCCGGATCAGCGGCTGCCGCTCCGATGGCGGCACCTTCTTGCGCTTGCGTCGCCGCACTTGCAGCCCGGCCAGTGCATATAGCCGTTCTACCCGCTTGTGGTTCACTGCCCAGCCGCTCTGGCGCAGCTTCAGATAGATCATCCCTGCACCGTAGCGACGATGGCGCTGCGCCAGTTCGACGATCCGCTGCCGTAACATGCCGTTCCGATCCGGCTTGGGCCGGTAGCGCAAGGCGCTCGGACTCATTCGGGCGATGCGCAACGCCCAGCGCTCACTCAGACCCCGTCCGGCGAGGAACCGCACCAGCTCGCGTCGCGTTGGTGCGGTCACCACTTTTTTTGCAGTGCTTCCTTGATGACCTCGTTTTCGAGCATCGAATTGGCCAGCATGCGCTTGAGCCGAGCATTCTCGGCCTCGAGTTCCTTGAGCCGCTTGGCGTCGGAGACGCTCATGCCACCGAACTTGCTGCGCCAGAGATAGTAACTGGCTTCGGAGAAACCGTGCCGGCGGCACAGTTCCTTGATGGGCAAGCCCGCTTCGGCCTCGCGCAGGAAGCCGATGATTTGTTCTTCGGAAAAGCGTTTCTTCACGTCCAGTCTCCTTGATGGAAGGGATTGGACTCTAAAGCTGCGTGCTACTCAAACTTGGGGGGACGTCGGTGCTTACTTATTTAAACATGTACGGACAAAGAGGCCAGTCTATTTACAACTAGGCAAAAAATTCAAACCACTGTGCAATTTATGGGGGAAAAATGATCTCTGAAATTAAATCACTAACAACAGAACAAGTACGAGTGGTTCGCTCCCATTGGAAAGGTGATTCATCCTTTATCGGCTACCCGGATGCGGAACGTGACACTGTCCACAATAGTTGGTTCGACAATTTGCTCGTAAAGCCAGATTGGTTTACAAACGCGACATCCAAAGCGGTAACAGTCGCCGTAGCTCGAAAAGGTGCCGGCAAATCCGCAGTTCGGTTAACAAGCATTGAACGTCGTAAATCAGACTCCAAAACACTAATAGTAGAAGCTTCGGCAGACGAACTCGCCTCGCTACACGCAGAACGCTTAGCGCAAGCAACTGCACGAGGATATGGAGCGGTTTCCGATTGGATGCAGATATATGCAGACATGATTTGTCGAAAACTAGCTCGCGAAATGAGTGGGCATCTCCTAACCAGCGACGACGAGATCGCGGTTCGTGCGTGGGCAAAGACAGATGGAATTACAGAGCGCGATTTTGGCGAACGTATTGTCGATGTTCTGAAAACTCTTGTGCCTTGGGCCAAGGCCGTTGCTGCCGAGAGCGACGGACTGAAAAAGAACAGTGACGAGAGAATTACTCGTGTTGCACAGGCTACCAGCTTTGCACTGTATGTTGATGACTTCGATAATCTACAAGAGGAAGGCGGTGCTACAAATATGCGCTTGATCCGAGATGCTATCGAGGCGGCAGACAGGATTACCCACCACAACGAAAACGCTGAAGTCCACCTGTTTATGCGACAAGATCTATGGCTCAACATTAGCCCCGGCTGGCATTACTCAGATAAAGTTAGCGGTGTCGTTCACCTTAATTGGGATGTCAGCGATCTAAAAAAATGGATGGCACAAAGACTTCGGCTTGCGATTGGAGTCGCTTTGAATACTGACCCCAAAAATATTAAATTGCCCTTTGATGACATGTGGCACATATTCTTCACTCCTGAAGTGCAGTTAAAAGACCAATCCAAAAGCGACTCTTTTAGCTATATTGTTCGGAGGTCGATGTATACGCCGCGTAGTTTGCGGGCATTTACTAAATTTTCACTTGACATTGCAGATATACTTCCCGTCCCCGAGTCGGCCATTCAAGACGCCGAAGTAAGTTATTCAACTGACCAGCTTGAATTCTTGAAAACAGAGTTTAGTGGGCTTTGTATAGGTCTAGATATTTGTCTGCAGTCGTTCACTGGAAAACCGTTGGAGTGGATTGCTTCGGACCTATACAAGCATCTACGAGGTCTAATTGGGAACGGACAAGTCAAGCTTCAAAAAGGTGTTTCGTATGGCGATTCCGATATTGCGCTCGCGAGATTCTTGTACCGAATTGGTTTTCTAGAGGTGCGTTATCCGCAGAATGATCGCTACGAAGTACGTGATGTGATGCGCCATCCTGACCATTGGAAAAGCGTCAGAACCGACGACGCCGTACGATGGGCTGTACGAAGCGCGTTCTTCAACGGCCTAAAATCGCACCGAGCATAACTCTTGCCGCCGAAAAGGAATTCAAGTGGATCTGTTAAAGCGGGCAGCGTAACTCCGAAGGTACACCATCTCGAGATTTCCAATGATTAGCCGCCCCACTTCATTAGCAATTGCCAAAGCATATACCGCACGTTTTTCACTCGTATCACGTTCACACGGGCGGTCTACAGAAAAAGTATATCGCGATAAAATTTATGATTTTTTCTATGCAAACGAATATGAGGCATGGTTCTGCAATCTTTCTAAAAGCCATGTCAGTGTTCGGGGCTTAAAAGAATGGTTTATGAAAATTCACACGGGAGAATCGTTCGCCACTGCTACACAAGACTGGTCATGGGAGCAGCGACGAAATCTAGGGCAGCGATATTTGCGTGATATGGCCCGTGACCACCTTCGATGGTTTGACTCCGTAAAGTCTGAAGGCTTGTATGCGCAGTTCTACGGCGATGATACACAACACCTGCTACGACATCTTGAACTAGACGGCTATATTTTTCGAGACGGCGATCTCCTTCAGCCACAAAGTGATGTGTTAAATGTAGAAGAAGAAAAAAGTGCTCTAGAACGCCTATTTATTTCCGCAAAGCTTGGGCGTGCAAATGATGCCTTTGAATTTCTGCGCCTTGGCGAAGAGCACTTTGTTGCAGCCAGATGGTCAGACTGTATATCGAACGTCCGTAAATTTTTTGAGTTGACTCTTCAAGAAGGAGCAAAAGCGCTTTCTACATCAAAGGGGCAAAAATTTGATAAATCTATATTTGAGCGGCCAGTCGAAGTTCGCCAATACTTGGAGCGAGAGGGCTTGTTCGAGCGCAAAGAGCGAGAGTCAATAGACAAGCTATATGGGCTGCTAAGCGAGACCGGTGCCCATCCTTACATGGCGGAGTCTGACCAAGCACGTTTACTTCGCCAACTGTCTCTTACGCTCGCACAATTTGTCTTGTTACGTTTAAACGCAGCACTAATTCAAGCATGATTCAAAACTGGCCAAATATCCCCACCGAATGGACTCGCCAACACGCTACGCTTGGGGGTCTCCTTCGCCGCGACTTGGCTTCGGCCGCCTACCACCTCAACGTTAGTGTATAAAATATGAGGCAAGCCACGAGGAAAGCACTTTTGGGTCTTCAAAAAACTTCCAAACCTACGACGACTGAAGCGCCCGACTTTTTAATGCAACCGTTTCGCGAAGTGCCGTCGATTCATCCAAGGGATTCTTTGGCATTTTTTGCCGATCAACTCAGAATTCCAGTAGCCGAGCTTATTACTCAATTTCAAAGTGCAGGAGTCATCAACTTATCTGAACATTCTTTTATAGATTATGAACACAAATCTACCCTTTTAGATTTCCTAAAAAGAAAGCACATAACAACCAGCCAAATCTTTGAAGACAAGGCACCGTTAGCAAATCGAATTGAAATTGTCCATTCTATAAATTTAGAATTATTAAAGGTGCTTGCACGTCAGCCGCATTTAATGCATCAACTAGATCCGAGAAAATTTGAAGAATTAGTTGCTCGCCTTCTTGAAGATAATGGCTGTGAAGTGACATTAACCAAGCGGACCCGCGACGGCGGATACGATATTTTTGGGCGAATAAAAGGAATAATTGCCAGCCCGGTTTTTTTAGCAGAGTGCAAGCGATACTCACCCGAAAACAAAGTGGGCGTTGAGGTAATCCGAAGTGTTTTTGCCGTGACTGAGCTTCATCGCGCCAACCTTGGACTAGTAATTACATCTTCATCATTCACTAAAGACGCAATTAAAGAGAAGGTACGCATTGGAGATAGAATTGAACTTAAGGAATTTAATGATCTTAATTCTTGGCTCAACCGCTACGACCGAGGTTAAAGGTTAATTTTTCAGCCCGCAAGATAAAAATATTGCTCGTATTCTTTATTTCGCGCTGATGCTTCGTACTCATACCAAAGAGTTGACTATAACTCTCGTCCTTACTCGTAAGCAATTCAAAATTGGTATCATCCTCCCACAGGGCATATGCCCAGCACCCTAGCAGAACTACACACTCCCAGTTTCAACGCTGACCCCATTTTAAACAATGAGCAGGAGTGCACACACTTCGCGGAAAGCCTTATTTTTCCTGCATTCACGAGAATCTAGTACAAAATAAAACTGGGACCATGCCGACCACTTCAGCTCCGTCGGGACCAGCTCGCAAACCCAGCATTTATGCGGATGGGACCGTCGGGACCAGCGGGACCGCCCAAAAATGTGGGGGCGGAGGGGCACATGAGAGCCCAAGAGAAAGTGGTATTAAATTCACCCCCAAATACAGAGGCACACTAGCAGTTAGCTATTACTTAAAATCAGCCGAATCGACATACCAGGATTTCTGCAAATAGCTTAAATAATCTGCCCACCATTGCATCATCTTTCTACGCTCAGCTACATATTCCGCTTTGTGGATATATGCAGCCCGAACGCCATTCCGCTCTTGATGGCTCATTTGCCGTTCAATCGCATCTTTACTCCAATGTCCGGATTCATTCAAAGCACTGCATGCCATGGTACAAAAATCCATGGCTGCATATTTCGGTTCGGTGTCGTATCCTATTCGGCGCAATACTGCATCCACCGTGTTTTCGCTTATTGGCTCTTTAGGATCACGATCACCGGCAAATACCAGATCGCACTGCCCGGCGAGTTGGTGGATCACCTGCAGCCCTTCCTCGGCCCCTACTTCGATAGCGAAAGGCTGGGGACATGCGCTTCTCCCTCCAGGCTCGCGGATGTGCTCACGGCCAGGGCAGCGAGCATAGACCTCTTCCACGCCCACACCTTCGGCCCAGCTGTGACGATGGCTCGCGGATCACTTTGGAGGCAGACAAGGGAGTACCGCTTCGCGCTGCTGCTTGCACCTCGTTGTGGGCACCTACACGTCACATCAAACGGATTGTTGGTACATTTGTTGGTACATTTTCTTTATCGAATACGAAAAACCCAACAAAATAGCGGCATACATCGAGATTTCAGGTTCCCGTCATACCGCGAGATACCAAAAAGCCACGACTTCGGTCGGGGCTTTTGCATTGGGCATGCCCTCATGTAGGCATAGGCCAATGGTTTGAACCATCGTCAGTTGCGCCCAGCCAGCACGCCGCCATCGACATCCCAGACTGCACCGGTAACCCAGCTGGCGTCGTCACTGAGCAAAAAGGCGATGGCATTTGCCACATCATCCGGCGTGCCAATCCGCCCGATCGGATGAAAGCTGTTGAAGGTAGCCAGCGTTTCATCGATTTTGTCCGGCTCAATAAAGGCCTGGTAAATAGGCGTTTTCACAACGGCCGGCGCAACCGCATTGACGCGAATATGCCAATCGGCCAGCTCCATCGCCATATGCTGCGTCAATGCATGCAGGCCCGCCTTGGCCATGGAATACGCGGAGGACGGAGTAGCCTTGATCGCCTGCTTCGCCCACATCGAGCCTACGTTCACGATGGCACCACCGCCATTCGCGGCCATGTTCCTGGCCACCGCCTGCGAAATGAAGAAGGTCGCCCGGTTCAAGTCCAGATACGTGTCGTAGTCGCTGCGCTGGTGCTCAAGGAACGGCGTCGGTTTGAAGTAGCCGGCCGCATTCACCAGATATCTGATGGGGCGATCGTGCGCTTCGGCATAGGCAACCACGCGCTGCACATCGCGCTCTTCATACAGATTGGCCTGCAAGGCCTCAACGCGGCCGAATACCTCAAGCGTCTTTCTCGCCGCATCCAATTTTTCAGCTGAATTGCCCACAATCACCGTCGGGATACCGCGTTGCAGCAGGCATTTTGCGGTTGCCAAACCCATGCCACTGGAGCCGCCAACGATCAGTGCCAGCGGTTGTATGATGCGCTCCATCAGATCACCTTCCATCTCAAGTTGTTACCGGAGATCGCAGGTTATGGATTTGTGCTACCCGCTGAAAAGCAGGCACAAATTGGTACGGCAGGTACTTATCGGTACAAGTTGATGAATAGCCAAGCGAAAAAATATGCCAGGAAATCAGCACCGGAGCGCAGCGCGCGGATGGTGGAAGCCATTTTTGGCTGCAAATGGTCGCTGACTGTTTACCAATTGCTGGCCAACGGGATCAACCGCCCCGGCGAGATGGTGCGCAGCGTGGAGGGCCTGACGACCAAGGTACTCAACGAGTGCCTGCGCAGAAACATGGATTTCGGCATCCTGGAACGCATCGCCTACGACGAATCGCCACCGCGCGTTGAATACACGGTGACGCCATTCGGTACCAAATTCATCCGCATCCTGGACGAGCTGGAAAAGCTGCAGCACGAGCTCGATCGCGAATCCTGAAGCAGCACGGATCGCACGCGGCCAAGCCGGATTCCGCCCAACCCCGGAGCGATCTCATCCCGTAGGCAAGGCCCGTGGCGATCGCAGGCCAGCATCAACCCAGCCTTGGCGCACACCGCCGGCACTTCGTTTTCATCCCTCCATCTGCCCACGCCGCCAACCGTGAACAAAGCACGGATGCCCGGCGGCGGGACTGTTCGTACTTCATGAGACGCTGATATGCAGGATGCGTCGACTGGCGTATCGAGGGAGAGAACATGTATTGCAAACGAATCGCCGCAAGCGCCGTGCTGGCGCTGCTGCTGTCCGCCTGCGGCGGCGGTGGTGGAGATGGCGATAGCGGCGGCACACCGCCGGCCCCCACGCCTGCACCGCTGCCGGTAAGCAGCGTGCTGCCGCCGGTTTCCGATGCCGAATGGGACGACACAGCGGTGCGCAATGTGCTGCACGCCTTCGCCTATGGCGGGCAGGCGAGCGATGCACAGGTACGCGCCTGGGCGGACATGAACCCGCAGGTCGCCATCACCGAGATGCTGACCTTCTCGCCGTTCAACGCCCGGCTGTCGCCCGGTCGCGGCGAGGCCGATCCGCTGCGCGCCACCGGCGGCACGCTCGATGGGCTGTCGCGCTACTGGAGTGGCAGCAGCAGCCCCTTCGCCAGCAGCAGCCGCGCCGCATTCGACTACCGCAACGACTGGGGCGGCCTGCAGCGCACTGGCCTGCAGGCGGGCATCACGCAAGGGCTCAATCCCTTCCTGCATCGCGTGCTGTTCTGGGAGCTGAACTATCACCTGGCGGTGAACCAAGGCGCCGGCGTGCCCCAGGTACAGATCGCGCGCGACTACGACACGCTGCTGGCTGCACTCACCGCTGGCGAATCGTATTCACGCGTGTTGGCGCGCGCCGCGATGTCGGCCGCGGTGGCGCGGCAGTACGGCCACAACCGCAATCAGTTCAACAACAGCACTGGCGTGTTCCGTGGCAACGAGGATTTCGCCCGCGAATTCCACCAGCTGTTCTTCGGCATCCTTGGCACCACCCGAGCGGAAGATGCCAACCCGCGCGCGGCGGGCAGGGCAGTTACCACGAAGTGGTCACCGTCAAGAACACGGCGCGCATGCTCACCGACATGAGCGAGCAGAGCGAGGATGCCGAGGAGCTCACCTTCGGCACCGCCAGGCACCACGCGGCGGCGCTGGAAATCCTGCATAGCCAGATCGCCGGCACCACCGCGCGCAACAAGATCTTTGCATTGGCCGAGGTGGCGATCCGCCATCCGGAATCGGAAGCCAACCTGCCGGTGAAAATCATCCAGGGCCTGGCCAACGATTACCTCAGCGAAGCGGACATGGCGCAGCTGCGCAGCTATTGGCAGCAGATGGGCCAGAACAAGAGCCTGCTCACCTTCCTGCAGACCTATGCGATCTCGCGGCAATTCCACCAGCCGGGCCGGGTGAAATACCTGACGCCGCTGGAGCGCAATCTCATCTTCCTCAACCGCTTCGCGCTCAACCGCACCGAGAGCGAATTCACCAGCTGGTATTCGCCCATGGCGCTGGTTACCTGGGAAGAGGGCTACACCGCGTTCAGCCCCACGCACAACGTGTTCGGCCACCAGACCAGCGAAGAGGCATCGCTATCGGCCGACCTGTTCAAGACCGTGTACAACCGGAGCGTGGACAGCCTGTGGCGCGTGGCGCGGGTGGAGAGCAGTGGTGACGCCAGCCTCACCGAGCAGGCGCCGGCGTGGGAGAAGAACTGGGGGGCGCTGGCACCGCGCGAAGCCGATGGCAGCTGGCGCACCGACCTGGTGGCCGAATGGCTATGGCAACGCTTCACCGCCAGCCGCCTCGCAGGCTTTGGTGACTTCGAGCGGCTCTACACCTACAGCCTGCTCGCCACCGGCCGCGATGCCGGTTTCTATTGCACTGGCAACGGCGCCGCCGGCACCAACCCGGATTACGTCTTCACCGATGCCGATTTCAACACCGGCCAAGGCGGCCGCAACTGCCTCGCCACGCTGGCGGCACAAACGCTGGACCTGGCCAGCACCGATGCCACCCGGCGCAAGGATGCCAACCGCCGCGTGGCCTATGCCGTGGCTTTCATCAGCGCGCTGCCGCAGGCGCAGCTGCTGCACGGCGAATAAGGAACCCCACATGCAACGTCGCGATTTCCTGCGTTTCGGCCTGCTGGCTGGCGGCCTCTCCGCCTTCCCTGGCCTCGTACCCTCCGCCTCCGCCGCGGTCACGCTGGCCCGGCGCAGCGTGCTGTCGATCACACTCGCCGGCGGGCCTGATTTCCGCCACCTGTTCCCACCCGCCATCGCCGCTAACGAAGCCAGCGACAGCTACGCCTTTCGCTGGTGGGCGGCCCGCGCCGCCAGCCAGGGCATCGATGCCGCCCAGCGCAATCGCGATGGCTACTACCAGCGCTACAGCAATGCCTACCAGCCACTGAACCGCCCGGGCACCGCCACGCCGGCCGGCTTCGGCATTCTGGCAAGCTGCGGCTGGCTGAAGCAGCGCTGGGATGCGGGCGAGCTCGCCATCGTGCACAACGTGGTCGGCGCCATCTCGCGCGATCACGCGCACTCGCTGCTGGTGATGGACCACGGCGATCGCAGCTCCGGCCCCATCGACAACCACAAGCCCGGCTGGGGCGGGCGACTGGCGGCAGCGCTGGGCAGCAATGCGCGCGTGGCGGCGCTCACCAGCTCGCCGCGCGCGATGTGCCTGGGCCCCGGCGCGGGCGGCCGGGCCAGCGCCGAGCTGGTGATCGGCCTTGCCAACTCGCGCAAGCTGGCGCTCTCGGAAAAACCATATACGCCCGGTGGCCCGGCTTGGCAGGTCGCCTCCAGCGACAAGGCACTGTCACTCAGCCTCAAGGCCTATTACCAAGCCAAGCGCTTCAGTGATCCGGCACTGGCGCGCATCGCCAACCACGAGAAGGTGTTGCGCGATCTGGGCAGCCGTGTCACCGCGCGGCTGGGCAGCGGTGAAACCACTGCCAGCGGCGCGCTGGTCGAAGTGCCTGCAGCCATCCGCGCGCTGTATGCGGACGGCCTGCCGTGGAAGAGCCGCTACTGGGGCATGCAGGCGCGCAACCTGCACGACGTGCTGACGCTGTCCGATGTGCTCAATACCCCAGTGCTATCGATGGACTACGGTGGCTGGGACACCCACAAGGCGCAGCAGGCGGATATCGAGGCCAATCTCGACGACCTGTTCGCCAGCGGCAAGGGGCTGGACCTGGTCTGGCAGCAGCTGGACCAGGCCGCGCGCGATAACCTGGTGATCGTGATCTACGGCGAATTCGGCCGCCAGCTCGCCGCCAACGGCGATGCCGGCACCGATCATGGCCGCGGCAACGCGGTGCTGGTGATCGGTGGCAGCGTGAAGGGCGGCGTGTACGGCATGCCCTTCCCCGATCGCGAGCTCGAGCTGTTCGGACGTAATCTCAACGACGACATCCTCGGCCAGACCGGTATCGAGCATGTGCTCGGTAGCGTGGCCGACTGGGTAGCCGGCGGCGGTACCGGCAACAGCGTGTTCAACCGCAGCAACAGCCTGATCGAAGCAGGGTTCAATCCTTCGTTGCTGTTCGCCTGATGGCCTACTTGTCGAGCCGGGTGATCTTGTTGCCCTGCACGCCGGCGCCGGCCATCAGGCCTTTCTGGCTGAACACGAAGGCGTAGACGTCATCCTGGATCGTCTTGGTGGTGAGGTTGCGGGCGCGGCCCTCATCCATCACCACCACGCTGGGACCAACGCCAACTTCGAAGCCCTCGGAGGCATCGAGCGCGTTCAAGGCCGCGTCGGTCATGAAGAACATCGCATAGCCATAGGTCTGCACGCCGGCCTGCAGGCCCCACGAGGCGCCAGCCGTACTGTAGCGGGCAACCGCCTTGCCGCCGCGGAATAGCACCCCTTCGCCATATTGGCCACCAATGCCGAGCCCCGCCTTCTTGATCGCCGGGAACACCAGCGTAGCCCGTGCCTCTACACCCAATGTCTTGGCCGCCGGCACCCGGGCATAAAGCCGGTTGAGCGCAGCCTTCGCATCCTGCTCAAGCTTGCCGTTGTCCGCAGCCAGCCCCACCGGGCTGCTCAACCCCACCGCCAATAGCGTGACGGCCCATCCCATCATCCTCGTTCCCATCTCACACCTCGCTGGTCCATAGGAATGGTGTAGCTGGGCGGCAGCACGATGTCATGTCGAGCGTGCGCCGACGCGGGATCGGCGGCATGCCGCGCGCAAGCGGCTGGCGACCATCACCGCTATCCGAGGTAGAATTGCGGCCATGAAACTGCCTGGCAATTACTTTCTGGTCGGCATGATGGGCGCCGGCAAGACCACTGTGGGGCGCGCGTTGGCCAAGGCCACGGGCAAGCATTTCTATGATTCCGACCACGAGATCGAATCGCGCACCGGCGTGCGCATTCCGACCATTTTCGAGGTCGAGGGCGAAACGGGGTTTCGCGCCCGCGAAGCGGCGATGATCGCCGAGCTCGCTGCGCAGAAGGACATCGTACTCGCCACTGGCGGTGGCGCCGTGCTCAATCCCGATAGCCGCGCGGCACTCGCCCGCGGCGGCTTCGTGATCTACCTGCGCGCCAGCGTCGACGACATCTACCAGCGCACCGCCCACGACAAGAACCGCCCCTTGCTGCAGACGGCCAACCCGAAGGAGCGCATCCGCGAGCTGTTCGAAGCACGTGATCCGCTCTACCGCGAAGTGGCCGACCTCACCGTGGACACCAGTCGCCAATCGGTGCAGCAACTCACCCAAGCCCTCCTCGCCAAACTCGAGCACCACCATGCGCACCGTCAAGCTTGACCTCGATCACGCCCCTTACGACATCCATATCGCCCGCGGCCTGTTGGCCCAGGTCGAGCACATCGTGTCGCTGCTGCCGCAGCCGCGCGTGGCCATCGTTACCAACACCACTGTCGCACCGCTGTATCTCGCACCACTGCAATCGGCGCTGGAGGCGCGCGGCGTCAAGGTCGAGGCCATCGTGCTGCCCGATGGCGAGGTCTACAAGACCGGGGAAACGCTGAACCTGATCTTCGACGGCCTGCTGCAGGCGCGTGCCGAACGCAAGACCACGCTGATCGCCCTGGGCGGCGGCGTGATCGGCGACATGACGGGCTTTGCCGCCGCGGTTTACCAGCGCGGCGTGCCCTTCATCCAGATCCCGACCACGCTCTTGGCGCAGGTAGACTCATCGGTCGGCGGCAAGACTGCCATCAACCATCCGCTCGGCAAGAACATGATCGGCTCGTTTTACCAGCCGCAGCTGGTGCTAGCCGATCTCGCCACGCTCGATACGCTGCCGCCGCGCGAGTTCTCCGCCGGCATGGCCGAGATCATCAAGTATGGCCTGATCGACGATCTGGCCTTCTTCGAGTGGCTGGAGGCAAATATCGACGCCTTGATGGCGCGCGATACCGACGCCCTGGCCCAGGCGGTGGAACACAGCTGCCAGAACAAGGCGCGCATCGTCGCCGCCGATGAAAAGGAAAACGGCCAACGCGCGCTGTTGAACCTCGGCCACACCTTCGGTCACGCCATCGAAGCGGGTCTGGGCTACGGCGAGTGGCTGCATGGCGAGGCCGTCGCCGCCGGCATGGTGCTGGCCGCCTACGCCTCGCGCGAGCTGGGCAAGGTAAGCGATGCCGACATCGCGCGGATCAAGGCGCTGCTGGTCAAAGCCGGCCTGCCTGTCGTTTCGCCCCAGCTTGGCAACGAGCGCTACCTGGACCTGATGGCACAGGATAAGAAGGTGGACGCCGGCAAGATCAAGTTCATCCTGATGGAGAAGCTCGGCCAGTCCTATATCGGCGAGCTGACGCGGGAGCAGGTGGTGGCTGCGCTGGAAGCGGGCTGCGCCTGATCCGTCATCCTAGCTAGACGTGCACTCCTCGCCCCAACGCCACAGCTGAATGAGATGCAAGCCTTGATGAAGATCGCCGTGAATCACCTTCAGCGCTGGCTGAGGCGGAATCCGCACCGGGAGTCCGCGCACCTGGTGATTCAGGCCAATGCCCACGTGCAGGCCATTGTTGTCGAGCCTTGGGGCATTGAATACTCACTCACCGCCGGGGGCAGGTACCAACTGATTACCCAGGCTGATACCACGCCCCGGCTTGAAATCGAGTGGCTCGAAAAGCGCTTGGTTGTGTCGGTCCACGGCCAGCATGCCACTTTCGAGCTTCAACTCGGCCACCGCACCGTCCTCGACTGCCCTGTCGCAACCCCGGTCCTGTCCATCGAGCAGACCGCCGCCTAGGCGGGCTGCCCTTCATCCTCTCGCCCCAGCCGCTCCGCATAATCCGCCAGCGTCTCATCCAGCGCCGCCACCATGCCGTTGATATTGAGGCGGATACCGTGCTCAACACTGGCCGACAACGGCGTGACCACGGTTTCGAAGATGTCGACCAGGCGGATGCGGTCGATCGAGGTGGCGAGCAGCCAAGCGCCCTCCCGCGACGCTTCCACCCAGCCGCGCTCGCTCATCAGTTCCAGCAGGCCGTGGGTGGCGTCGATGCCGAGGCCGACGCGGCGGCGCAGCGCGTCGATGTGCAGCACCTCGCCGTGGGTATGCGCCTGCGCCAGCGTCATCAGGATGCGCACCGCCTGCTCGAAGCGGGTGCCATGGTGGCGCTCCCAGCGCCAGCCATCGCCGTGCCAGTAGGACAGCGACGCCGACAATACCGCGCCGCCGAGCACGATCACCCAGCACACGTACAGCCACACCAGGAAAATGGGGAAGGCGGCAAACGCGCCGTAGACCAGCTGGTAGGTAGCAAACTGCTTGATGTAGTAGCCGAACAGGATCTTCATCAGCTCCAGCAGCACCGCCACGACGGCAGCAGCGGCAATGCCGTGACTGCGTGGTACATAACAATTGGGCACGGCCACATAGAGCAGCGTGAGCATGGCAAACATCAGCGACAGCGGGCCGATGCGCACCAGCAGGTCGGCGGCGAACGGCAGGCCATCGAGGAAGGTGCTCTGCTTGAACAGCCACGAAGTCAGCGACAGCGATACGCCGATCAGTACCGGCCCTAGCGTCAGCGTCGCCCAGTAGATCAAGGTGCGCGACATCAGCTTTCGCGGCCGGTTCACGCCCCAGATCTGGTTGAAGGTCTTCTCGATGGTGAACACCAAGAGCAGCGCGGTCAGCACCAAGCCAACCATGCCAAGCGCCGTCAGCCGCTCGGCGTTGTCGGCGAACTGGCGCATATAAGTACCAACGAGCTTGCCACCGGTCTCGGGCACCAGGTTGGACAGCAGGAAGGAGCGAAAGCGCCAGGCATAGCGCGAGAACACCGGGAACGCCGAGAACATCGTCAGCGCGATGGTGAACAGCGGCACGATGGCGAGCAGCGTGGTGTAGGTCAGGCTGCCGGCAGTCTGCAGGCAGCGATCCACGATCAGCCGGTGGCCGACGAAACGGGAAAAGCCGGCAGCGCGGCGCCAGTATTCGACGGTAAGCAACTGGGTAAAGGTGCGGGGGCTGACCATGGCGACGCCGTCAGGGTGAGGTGAGCCCGTATAATAGCGGGCCGCCGCCCCACCGCGGGCAAATGGCTCCCAGAATCCAACAGGACCGCCCCGTGACCGAGATCCTCGTCCTCTACTACAGCACCCATGGCGCCACCCGGCAGTTGGCCCAGTTGATCGCCCGCGGCATCGAAGCCGTGCCGGGCTGCAGCGCCCGGCTGCGCACCGTGCCGCGCGTCTCCACCGTATGCGAAGCCACCGAAAGCACCGTGCCGGAAGCGGGCGCCCCTTATGTGGAACTGAAGGACTTGGCCGAATGCGCGGGCGTCGCGCTGGGCAGCCCGACGCGGTTCGGCAACATGGCCGCCAGCATGAAGTATTTCTGGGATGGCACCGCCGGCGACTGGCTCAAGGGCACACTGTCCGGCAAGCCCGCGTGCGTGTTCACCAGCACCGCGTCGATGCATGGCGGCAACGAGAGCACGCTGATCACCATGATGCTGCCGCTGTTGCACCACGGCATGCTGATCGTCGGCACGCCGTTCACCGAGAGCCAGCTCACTGCCACCACCTCCGGTGGCACGCCGTATGGTCCGTCGCACGTGGCCGGGCCGGAATCCAAGCTGCCGATCAGCGAAGCGGAAAAGCAGCTCGCCATCGCCCAGGGCAAGCGCTTGGCCGAAGTAGCGCAGAAACTGGCTGCCGCGCAATGAGCATCGATCTCGCGCTTTGGCGGCCCCGCGCGCAATGGGCCGCCATCATCGGCCTGATCGCGCTGATCGCGCTGTGCCTGGCCTGGGAGCTCTGGCTGGCGCCGCTGCGCCCGGGCGGATCGCTCTTGGTATTCAAGGCCGTGCTGCTGTTGGCGCCACTGCCGGGGCTGCTCAAGGGCCGTCGCTACACCTACCAGTGGTGCAGCATGTACATCCTGGCGTGGTTCATCGAAGGGGTGATGCGCGGCTGGGCCGAATCGGGGCTGTCACAGATACTGGCCGTGTTGGAAATCGTGCTGTCGGTCTGGGTGTTCGTCGCGGTGGTGTACTACGCATACTGGACACGGCCATCGCTGTCGCAGCAATAGTAGCGCCGATAGCCCGGGCGGCCAGGCGATCCAGCGGCATCCTCTGATTTCGCCGGCTTCCTCACTGCGAAATCCGCCATCTCTGTACGATACGCGCTACATTCCATATGCATCGCCCATCCACAGAGGATCCGTCATGAGCAAGAAGCGCAAGGAAGCACTCGCCCCCGCCGCACCGGTTGAAGCGCTGGGCAGCAAGGAATACGACAAGGAGCTAAAACGCCTGCATGGCGAGCTCGTCAAGCTGCAGCAATGGGTGGTCGCCAAGGGCCTCAAGGTCTGCATCGTGTTCGAGGGCCGCGATGGCGCCGGCAAGGGCGGCACCATCAAGGCACTGACCGAACGGGTGAGCCCGCGGGTATTCCGCGTGGTGGCATTGCCGGCCCCGACAGAGCGGGAAAAGAGCCAGATGTACTTCCAGCGCTACATGCAGCACCTGCCGGCCGCAGGCGAGATCACCATTTTCGATCGCAGCTGGTACAACCGCGCCGGCGTCGAGCGGGTGATGGGCTTTTGCAGCGCCGAGCAGGTGGAGAAATTCCTGGAATCCACGCCACTGGCGGAACGGGCCATTGTCGAATCCGGCATCATCCTGCTGAAGTACTGGCTGGAAGTGAGCCCGGAGGAGCAGGAGCGGCGACTGCGCGACCGGATCGACGATCCGCGCAAGACCTGGAAACTCTCGCCGATGGACGTGAAATCCTACGACCGCTGGGATGACTACACCCAGGCGCGCGACGACATGTTCGCCGCCACCGATACCTCGTGGGCGCCCTGGTTCGTCGCGCGCTCGGAAGACAAGAAAAAAGTGCGGCTCAATGTGCTCCGCCACATCCTCGACCATGTGCCGTACGAGGCGTTGCCGCGCGAGGAAGTGAAGCTGCCCAAGCGCAAGATCAAGCGCCGCGACAGCAGCAGCTATCCATTCCGCTTCGTCGCCGAGCACTACTGATCGATTGCGCTGCACCCCGAACTTGGGCCGCTTGATCCAGCCCAGGGTGCGGTGCAGCAGCAAAACGCCCCCGCGCCAGCGTCACGCGGGGATGCTGCAGGCAAAATAAAACCCGGTCGACGTGGCCTGCGTCGATCGGGTTCTTACTGCTGCCGCCGGTCCATGGCCTGACTCGTTCGCGGATCGCGAAGGAGCGCGCTGGCTTGCGGCGCCTGGGTTGCGCCGCGCGGTTCACGCCCTGGTGGGGCGCCCGCCTCGGTGGTTTACTGCCTGAAATCCGGTAGTTGAATCGCAGCGCGCCACGCCCGGCGCACCGCGATTCCGTTCAAACCGCCTCGCCGATCTGCGGATTGACGCGGGTATTTTTGTTCGAGAGCTTGTTCAGCGCCGAGATATACGCCTTGGCGCTGGCAACCAGGATGTCGGTATCGGCGCCCTGGCCGTTCACTACCCGGCCCGCCTTGGAAAGGCGCACTGTCACTTCGCCCTGGCTGTCGGTGCCTTGGGTGATCGCGTTCACCGAATAGAGCAGCAGCTCGGCGCCGCTATTCACCACCGATTCGATTGCCTTGAAGGTGGCATCGACCGGGCCGTCACCATCGGCATGGGCCTGGCGCTCCGCGCCGTCGTCGACCATTACCAGTTGCGCGCTTGGCACTTCGCCGGTTTCCGACACCACCTTGAGCAAGCTCAAGCGGTAGGTTTCCTGCTCGATGGACACCATCTCATCCGACACCAGCGCGTGCAGGTCCTCGTCGAAGATCTCGCGCTTGCGATCGGCCAAATCCTTGAAGCGGGCAAAGGCCGCATTCAGCGCTTCGTCGGTATCGAGCACGATGCCGAGTTCCTGCAATTTCGTCTTGAACGCGTTGCGGCCCGAGAGTTTGCCCAGCGTAAGCCGGTTGGCGGACCAGCCCACCGATTCGGCACTCATGATCTCGTAGGTTTCACGGTGCTTGAGCACGCCATCCTGGTGGATGCCGGATTCGTGCGAGAACGCGTTGGCGCCGACGATGGCCTTGTTCGGCTGCACCGGATAGCCGGTGATGGTCGAAACCAGCTTGCTGGTCGGCACGATCTGGGTGGCGTCGATACCGGTTTCCACGCCGAAGATGTCCTTGCGGGTCTTCACCGCCATCACGATTTCTTCGAGCGAGGCATTGCCCGCGCGTTCGCCGAGGCCGTTGATGGTGCACTCCACCTGGCGCGCACCTGCCTGTACGGCGGCAAGCGAGTTGGCCACGGCCATGCCCAGATCGTTGTGGCAGTGGGTGGACCAGATCACCTGGTCGGCACCCGGCACCTTGGCAATGAGATCGCGGATGCGCTCGGCCCAGACCGACGGCACGCTGTAGCCCACGGTATCGGGCACGTTGATGGTCTTGGCACCGGCCTTGATCACTTCGCCAAAGATGCGGCAGAGGAAATCCATGTCCGAGCGCACGGCATCCTCGGCCGAGAATTCGACATCGTCGGTGTATTCGAGTGCGATCTTCACCGCCTTCACCGCCGCATCGACCACCTCATCCGGGCTCATGCGCAGCTTCTTCTCCATATGGATCGGGCTGGTGGCGATGAAGGTGTGGATGCGGCCGCGCTTGGCTGGCTTGATCGCTTCGCCCGCGGCGCGCACATCGCGCTCATTGGCACGGGCCAGACTACAGACGGTGCTGTTTTCGATCACTTCGGCAATGGCACGGATCGCGTCGGCATCACCTGGGCTTGCTGCGGCAAAGCCGGCCTCGATGATGTCCACGCCCAGCTTTTCCAGTTGGCGGGCGATGCGGATCTTCTCTTCGCGGGTCATCGAAGCGCCGGGCGATTGCTCGCCGTCGCGCAAGGTGGTGTCGAAAATGTACAAACGATCGCCCATGGCACTGGCTCCGGTGTGGTTCGTCGGCACTTCGCCGACGCGATAGCTGTGAATGTTGAAGTCGCGATTCTGGCGCGCCGCGAGGCGAGCCAGCTTGTCGATCTGCGAGAGCGGCAGGCTGCCGCGCTCGCGCCACTTGTAGATTGCGGCGCGGCTGACAGGATCATCGGGGAAGGCCTGATTCAGCGCGTCCGCAAGGGCTGCGGGGCCGCCGAAGTCGGCGATCAGGCGGTCGATGTCGAATTGCACGCGTCACTCCTGGCTAACAATGAGCTCAGGATAAACGCGACTTCGACACAACGTCAAACAAATTTCGCGAATTTAATCGAGAAGTGCTTAACACTCCCGGACAAACGCAAAAATATCGGACAAAAAGTCCAAATCAAGCCATGTTGGGCCGGCGTTTCAGCTTGCACCATACCCAGTAGACATAACCGGACGCCGCATAGCCGATGAAGAAGCAGAACAGCACCAGTGCCGGGCGCGACGCGCCGATCAACAGCACCAGCACCGCCACCAGCATGGCGACGAAGGGCACCGTCTTGCGCGCGTGGAACTCCTTGAAACTCCAGAAGCGCACGTTGGAAACCATGGTCAGCCCGGCAAACAGCGTAAAGAACAGCGCGATATAGGGCAGCGCCGGCCGCAACACCGCCAGATCGCTGGCGTATTCGATACCGATCCAGACGAGGCCCGCCACCAGTGCGGCAGCCGATGGCGACGGCAGGCCCTGGAACCAGCGCTTGTCCACCACTTCGATATTGGTGTTGAAGCGCGCCAGCCGCAGCGCGGCACCGGCACAGTAGATGAAGGCCACCGCCCAGCCAAGCTTGCCGAAATCCTTGAGCATCCACTCATAGGCGATGAGGGCCGGCGCCACGCCGAACGACACCATGTCCGACAGGCTGTCGAACTCCGCACCGAACTCCGACTGGGTATGCGTCAGCCGCGCCACCCGGCCATCGAGGCCATCGAGGATCATCGCGATGAAGATGGCGACCGCCGATTGCTCGAAATGCCCGTTCATGGCCTGCACGATGGCGTAGAAACCGGCGAACAGCGCGCTCAGCGTGAACAGGTTGGGCAAGAGGTAGATGCTCTGGCGCTTGAAGTTGAGCGGTCGCTTGATCGGGTGATGCATGACGGGCCTCGGGCACGGGCCGGCAAACGCGCGCCGGCAGAACTGGAAATTGTAGCCGACCCGCGCCCGCGCTGTCTGGCTAAAGCCCGCCGGCATGCGGTAACGGCAATCGCATGCGTTACAATGGCGCGCTTTACCTCGTGGAAAAGCGCCAGCCGTGTCCGACCGTCTCTTCGTCCTGCTCCAGCACCTTGCGCCCAAGCTGGCACTGACCGTGTTCGCCGGCTGGGTGGCCACACCGCAGCGCGGCTGGGTCACTACCCGCATCATCCAGCGCTTCGTCAGGAAGTACGGCGTGAACATGGCGGAAGCGGCCGATCCGGACATCACCAGTTACAAGAGCTTCAACGATTTCTTCACCCGTGCGCTGAAGCCCGGCGCCCGCCCACTGGCCGACTCCACGCTGGTCTGCCCCGTCGATGGCGCCATCAGCCAGTTCGGCCGCATCGATGGCGACCAGATCTTCCAGGCCAAGGGCCACAGCTATACCACCCGTGCGCTGGTCGGCGGCGACGCGGCCCTTGCCAAGGAGTTCGAGCACGGCAGCTTTGCCACCATCTATCTCAGTCCCAAGGACTATCACCGCATCCACATGCCGTGCAATGGCCGGCTCACCCGCATGATCTATGTACCGGGCGAGCTCTATTCGGTAAACCCCGCCACCGCCCGTGGCGTGCCGGGCCTCTTTGCCCGCAACGAGCGCGTGGTGTGCGTGTTCGACGGAGCGCGAGGTCCGTTCGTGCTGGTGTTGGTGGGAGCCACCATCGTCGGCAGCATGGCTACCGTCTGGCACGGCGTGGTGAACCCGCCGCGCGCTGGCGAGGTGCGCGAGTGGCGCTACGACGATCAGCAGATCACGCTCAAGCAGGGCGAGGAAATGGGCCGCTTCCTGCTGGGCTCCACCGTGGTCCTGCTGTTCCCGCAGGCACTCGATTTCAATCCGGACTGGGCTCCGGCCCGATCGATACGGCTCGGCGAAGCCATGGCAGGCTGAGCGGCTCAGCGCCCGATCGCGTCCTCGTCCGCCCCGCCCTCGCGCAGCACCATCGCCGCATGACGCATCACAGCGAGCTGCTTGCGGTAGTTGCGGCAGCCGCTGCATAGCGGCAGGTGGGCCGCCAGCGCCAACCGCTCCGGTGCGGTCAAGACACGGTCCTGTGCATCCGACATCAGCCGGGTTGCTTCTCTACACTTCATCGCTCAGTTCCCTCGCGCCATAGCCTTTTTCGGAGAGGCAGGTGCGCAAGCGCAGCCTCGCCCGGTACAGCAGCACGCTGCAGTGGTTGCTGCTGATGGCGAGCTCGCCGCAGATCTCGTCGGGCTCCATATCCAACAGCTCGCGCATCGCGAACACGCGCCCGGTCTGTGCCGGCAACAGATCGAGGCAGGCATGAAACAGCTGCCAGAACTGCCGCTGGTGCACGGCGGTTTCCGGTTGCGGCCAGGCGCGGGGCCGCACGGCAGCATCCCAATGGCCACTGGCATTGAACAGCAGTTGGTCCAGCGCGGCATCGTCGGCCAGCTCGTCCTCCAGCGCCGACAGGTTCACCGTGCGCCGCCGCCGGCGCATCGTGTCGATCAGCTTGTGGCGCAGAATGCCGAAGACCCAGGTCTTGTGTTGCGACTGGCCGGCGAATTCGGACTCGCCCGCCCAGGCCGCTGCCAGCGCTTCCTGCACCGCATCCTCGGCCGCCGCGAGATCGCGCAGCTGCAGCAGGGCAAAGCGCAGCAGATCGCGTCGCAAGGTGGCAAGGTAGTCATCGGCGTGCCAGTCCCTGGCGTTCATCTCGATGTGCTTCCCCGCCCAACCCAGCGCGACAGTGACCACGTACCAGTGCCATGGACCACCAGGTACATCAACAGCACGCCCCACAGCACATGGTCCTTGATCTCCACTGCCTCCAGCCCCGGATACGAGATCACTGCCACGGTGTTGAACACGAACAGCACCAGTGCAGCCACACGGCCGCCCAAGCCGAACAGCAGCAGGACAGGAAAGAAGAGCTCGGTCACCGTACCGGCTACTGCCGCGACGCCTGGCGGCAACAGCGGTACATGGTATTCCTCGGTGAACAGCAACAGCGTCACATCCCAGTCGCGCAGCTTGGTGAGGCCGGCAAGCAGGAATACGCGCGCAAGATAGATCCTGGCTGCCAGCGCGAATAGCGGCTGCAAGCGATCAAGCAGGCGGCAGGCAGCCGCATACCAGGCAACACAACGGTGCAACATCATCATCACTCCAGTCCTGTGACCAGTTGCTCGGCAAACACCAGCGCCAGTGCCACGTTCTGCGCCTCGTCGGTCAGGGCCTCGCCGACGCGTTGGCCGGACAGCAACGCCTGCAGCAGGTGGGCGCTGACGGCATCGATCGCCCGCCAGCACACGCTCAAACCCGCGCGCCAGACCATGACGGTTTGAGCGCCGGCGTCGAGTGCTGCCGGCATGCCGCCTTCATGCATGACCTGGATATCGGCGATCGGCCAATGGCTCGATGCCACCACGGCCAACGACGGATGCAATCGCAAGCGCGCCGACATCAAGGACTCGGCATCGAGGCCGGCGAGCCGCACCGGATCCAGCGGCGCCACATCAGCAGCGTAGTACGCACGATGACGCGCCCAGTCGAAGCGCGCCACATCCGCCAGATACGGCAACCCGGCCGCCGGCGTATAGCCGGCAAGAAAGGCCGCGAGCGGTGCGCCGTCATCGTGCAGGTTGGCCGATTCCGCCGGTGTTGCCCGCACGTAGTCGCGTGCCAGCGCCGCGAATGCAGCCTCGCCGACCAGCTCGGCTACCGTCGGATAGGCCTGCGTGAGTGCATGTACCCGGTTCAGCAGCACGTTATTGCGATAGACCGCGAGCCCCGCCGCATCGGCGAACCCGTTTGGAACACGCACGGGGTCTTCGAGCGCCTGGGCGAAATCGGCGAGCGCGGTTGCATAGCTCAGCATGGCAGCGCTTCCGCCGCGCCGATGCGCGCACGCAGCATGTCGTACTCGGCCAGCAACGCTGGCAACGGCGGCAACCGGGTATCGCGTTCGAGCAGCACCGGCTGCGGCCCGAAGCACGCCAGCGCGGCATCGAGCAACGACCACACGGCATCGCACACCGGCGCACCATGGGTATCGATGGCCCTGCCGTCGAACACCTCGAAGCCAGCCACATGGATTTCGCCGACCCCGCCAACGGGCAGCCGCGCGAGCTCGGCGCGTGCATCGATACCAAGGTTGAGTGTATTGACGTGCAGGTTGTTCACGTCGAGCAGCACGCCGCAGCCGGTGCGGGCTACCAGCTCGGCCAGCAATTCGGCCTCGGTCAGCGTTTCACCGGCAAACGCGACGTAGCCGGAGACGTTTTCGAGCAATAGCTGGCTCCCCAGTGCGTCCTGCACCGCGCCTATCCGCTCGGCCAGCAAGGGCAGTACACCCTCCAGCCGTGGCACCGGCAGCAGGTCCGGGAAGTAGCGCCCGTCATGGCGATTCCAGCACAGGTGCTCGGACACCCTGATCGGCTCGATACGCTCAACCAGTGCAACGAGTTGCGCCAGATGCACCGCATCGAGCGGATCGACACTGCCAAGGCCCAGGCCGACACCGTGCAGGCTCACCGGGTAGTGCGCGCGAACGCGCTCCAGCGCGGCGATCGGCTCGCCGCCACCAAAGTAGTTTTCGCTGTGCACCTCCCACCAGGCCACGTCGGGCCAAGTAGCCAGCACCTCGGCGATATGGGGGGAGCGCAGGCCGAGCCCGGCCTGCGCGGAACGATGGACCATGTCGATCACGCATGGCGCAGCCCGCGGCCGCGCCCCACCATCACATGGCCTTGAGCGAGCCGCCCATCTTCTCGCAGGTGCCCGCAGCCACGAACTTCCATTCGGCCTTGTCGTTGTCGGCGGCGGCCTGCCCGGCGCAGGAATGGCCATTGGCCTTGCAATCGTTCTGTCCGGCCTTGGCCACGCCGAAACACTTTTCCTTCTCCGCCGCGAGTGCAGGGGTCGCAACAGTGGCCCCGAGCACGGCGGCGAGGGCGGAAGCGGCAAGCAGGGGCTTGTTCATGGCAGTTCTCCTTGGGGATTGGGCGAAGGCAACAGGCCTTCTGCAGCATGAGTCGCTGCAACTGTGAAGCGATGACAGCGCGGGTGCAAATCTTCTTGTCCAGCGTCACAACAGCGGCGCAACGACAACACAGGGTCGTTGCAGGGCATCTGGTCGGCAGGCATTTTCTGCTGAAGCCACGCCGCTTGGCACTCAAACCTTGCTACGTCGGGCACTTGGGTTGAATCAGGGCCAACTGTGGTGCCGCCACGACGATGGCATCCGATTCCGCGGCTGGCAGTTTCCTTCCTCCGGCCATGCCGCCATCATCGCTGCATATCGTCGGGGGCCGAAGCATGAAAAAGACGTTGTACGATCTGCTGGGCGTGCCAGCGACGGCGACACAGGCAGAGATCGAAGCCCAATATCGCGGGCGGCTGGAGGAATTGGCACAACACTCGGCCGATCCGGACGTGGAAAACCAACGCAAGTTCATCCGCCATGCGTTCGATACGCTGAGCAACCCCACGCTGCGCGCCCGCTACGATCAACGCCTGGCAACACCGGCCCCGGTGAGCGTCAGCCCGGCCGACGACGGCCTCGCCGATGAGGCGCCGGACCGGCGCTGGATCTGGCTGTTGGCCGGGGTATCACTCGTGTTGCTGGCCTGGTGGGGCTGGCATCGCAGTTCGAATCAACCGGAACGCCGGCAGGCGATGCCCGTGCAGCAACCCGCCCTGGCCGAAACTCCCGAAAGCGCGCCACCGGCGATCCTATCGAGCAGCGAGCTGTTCGAGGCGACCAGCCCCAGCATCGTGGTGGTGGTCGGCCGCAATGGTGATACCCAGTTGAGCAGTCTGGGCAGCGGCGTGGTGATCGAGCGCGGCGAAGTCGTCACCAACTGCCACGTGGTGGCGCAAACACCCGATGTGAAAGTCCTTTACCAGGGCAAGGACTATTCAGCGCGGGTGCGCTACCAGGATCACGGTCACGATCTTTGCCAGCTGTCGGTGTCCGGCCTCGACGCACCGGCGGCACGGCTGGGTGGGCCTTTGCGGGTAGGCAACAAGGTGTTTGCGCTGGGCGCTCCGCAGGGGCTGGAGCTGTCGCTGAGCGAAGGCATCGTCTCCTCGCTGCGCGACTTCGACAAGGCCAAGCTGATCCAAACGACTGCGGCCATTTCGCCGGGCTCCAGCGGCGGCGGCCTGTTCGACGAACGTGGAGGGCTGGTCGGCATCACCACCTTCCAATCCAGGACCGGACAGAACCTCAATTTCGCCGTGCCGGCCGAGTGGATCGCCCTGCTGCCGCAGCGTGACGGCAACCGCGACGCGCTGTTGCCAGGGGAGGAACCGCAACCCCGTGCCCAAGCACCGTCTACCGGCGGCCAGGTCGAGGTGAACGAAAACCTTTATGGCTACTGGGATTGCACCACCACCGTGGGTAACGACCGTCGCTATGGCTATGAATTCAGCCCCGGCGGCATGCTGGTCTTCTCCCTCGGCGAAGGCTCGGGCAAGCGGAGTCGTTTCAACGGCAGCTACCGCTGGGTACGCAGCGATGCGTTGACGCTCTCGGTACCGCAGTTCGACCCGCCGACGATCACGCTGCAGATCAATGAACTGAGCAGTGAACGACTGGTGTTGCAGCTACCGGGCGACGAGCGCCATACGCATTCCTGCACCCGGTAGCACACCAACCGCTGGCGCCACCCGGCTCATCCAATCGCCGCGGGGCGCAGCACGCTGCGCGGCCAGCTTGCCCAGAGCGCAGCGCCCACGATCAGCGCACCGCCCAGCCAGGCTTCCGGCGCCAGCCGCTCGCCCAGCCAGAATGCGGCGAACAATGCACCAAACACCGGTTCGCTACCCATCAGCAGCGATACCCGGCTGGGGCTGCCGGTATGACGCACGCCGTAGTTCTGCGCGAAGAAGGCGAAGATGGTGCAGAACAACACGAGGTAGATGGTGGCGATCCAGAACGCCGGCTGGTGCGGCAAGGCCGGCAGGCCATGCGGCAGCATCAGCGTGGCCACGATCAGCGAGCCACTGCCGACCACGCCGGACTGGATGGCTGTAAGCGTGAGCATGGACATGGTCTTGCCGGCGGTCAGCCGTTGTGTGGCACTGACCATCAGTGCACGTAGCAACGCCGCTGCCAGCATCAGGCCATCGCCGATGTTGAAGCGGCCAAACTCGACCGAAGCGGTAAGCAACCAGGCGCCGATCAACGAGATCCCGGCCACGACAAAGGCCTGGCTATCAGGCCGGCGCCGCAGCAGCAGCCATTCGACAAAGGGCGTCAGCACCACGGTCAGGCTGATCAGGAAAGCGGCATTGCTGGCGCTGGTCAGCGCCACGCCGAAGGTCTCGCACAGAAAGATGCACAGCAGGATCAGGCCGAGCGGCAGGCCGGCCTTCAGCGCCTGCTGCCCGCGTTCTGCGGCCAGTTCGCGCAGCGTGGGCAGCAGCAGCACGAAGGTGAGACAGAAGCGCACGGCAAGAAAGCCGAGCACCGGGTAGAAGGCGAGCGCAGACTTGGCGACGCCATAGCTGGTGCCCCAGACCACGGCAACCAGCAACAACATGAGATCGGCCAGCCACGGGAGCGAGCTGAGGGGGCGATTCATAAGGACTCCGGATTCAGGGGCGGGCATAGGCGATCACCAGCACGTCGCGCCAGGCCGCGCGGTCGGGCCGGGCGGCGGTGATGGGGCTGACGCCGTGCATGGTGGTCACGTCGTTGGCGACCAGCAGATCGAGCGGATCGGACAGCGTCAGCGCGTGCAGCAGGTTGCCAGCGGCATCGGTGATGCGGGTTTCGCCACCCTCGACGTTGTGGCGCTCGACCATCAGCGTGCAGATGAAGTCGACGCCGTCGCGGTGCAGCCCCTCGGGGGTCGGCTGGCCCAGCATGGCGCCGTCGGCACGGATGCGATACGGATGCAGCCGCACCAGCCACGGCGCGTTCGTGCCTTCGGCCGCATCGAATGCCCGGCCCAGTGCACGCAACAGGCCGCGCAGGAAGCGGTTGTGGACGAAACTCGGTTCCAGCGGATCGAAATGGCGGGCGACGCCCCCATTGAGCGTGTTGATGTAGCGCGGCTGCTCATAGGGGCCATGCGGTTGCAGCACCAATTCGCCGTGTGCGCCGAGCAGGAAGGCGCCGTAGCGGCGATAGCGATAACGGCCGCCGTCGCCCATGTAGTGATCGAGCGTCAGCCGCTCCCAGCAATCGGCGAATTCGGCCCAGACTTCGGGCTCCAGGCCGCAGGCTGCCTGCAGGGAACGGCCCGGTACGAAGGCGTATTGTTTGCTACGCAGCGCGGTCACCAGGCCTGCGCTCATGGTGTCGGCCAGCGACATCGGCGCGACGGCGTCCATCATGCGGCCTCCCGATGCGACTGCATCAGCTCGGCCAGACCGCGGCTGGCGCTATGCCGGGCGGCCTGTTTTTCCCAGCCATCGCGATCGGTGAGATAGCGCGGCGAATTGGCGCGGATCGAGCACACGTCCGCGGCGCCAGCACGCAGGCGGTAGCCGACGGTGCCACTGACGGTGCGGGTGGTGGCCTGGATGAAGGCCTCGCAGGCAGCCCGCAGCCCGCCGAACCAGCGCCCTTCCAGCGCCTCGCGCACCCACAGCTGTTCCATGGCCTGCTTTTCGCGCAGCGTTTCCGCATCGATCGTCGCAGTTTCCAGATGGCGATAGGCATCCATCAGCAGCGTGGCGGCCGGGGCTTCGCGCACTTCCAGCACCTTCTCGCCGCCGGCCAGGTGCTCCAGCCCGCTGTAGCGCCCGACGCCGAAGGAACCGACCCGCTCGTTGAGCGCCGCGATCAGCTCGGTGAGCGGCAGGGCGAAATCGTCGACGGCGATCGGCCGGCCGGCAGCGAAATGCAGCGTGATCTCGGTATCCGGCAACTGCGAGCGCGGGCGGGTCCATTCGAACAGCGTTTCCGGCACCCAGAACGCCTCCGGGTTGTCGAGCGAGCCCGATTCGAACTCGCGGCACCACAGATTGGCGTCGCCGCTGATGCCGCGCGCCTGGAAGCGAGTGAGCCCCTCGGCACGCAAGGCTTCGATCTTTTCCTCGCGCGAGATGGCGGTGTACTCGTAGGGCGTGCCGTAGTGTCCGGTGTAGCCCAATTGCGCCAGCGCGCCGTTGAGCCGGCGCAGGCTGTTCTGCGACTGATTGGCGGTATGCACGATGGCATCGCAGCCGAGCTCGTGCGCCAGCTGCACCGCGTATTGCGCGATCACCGGCCGCGACAGCGACGAGCTGATCGGATACATCCCCATGTAGCGCGCCTGCGCACGCACCGCCGGCAGCACCGCCTCCTCGGCAAAGCGCTGGCAACCGTCGATGACCCGCAGTTCCGCGCCGAAATGCGATGCAATCTGCTGCAGGTCCGGCACATTGACGCCGTCACCCAGATCGATGGTCAGCGCGGTGACCTTGCAGCGCTGACCCGCCAGCGCATGCAGCACATAGCTGCTGTCGAGCCCGCCGCTGAATAGCGTGAGTACGTGATCGCAGTGCGTGCCGACCCAATCGAGATCCGCCCTGCTCCTGATGCTGTTCTGCATAATTTCGTCCGCCCCCTCGGAATTCTGGTGAAAGCTAGTGACAGGCGGGGATTATGCGATTCGCTTTCAAATGCGATAATCCGATGCTTGGGAATAATTCTTTTGCGCCATGGGAATCAATCAACCCACCACGTTGTTGTCCGATCTCGCCGCCTTCGCCGCCGTGGTCGACAGCGGCAGCTTCTCGGCCGCAGCCCGGCAGCTGGGGCTGACGCCCTCAGCCGTCAGCCGACAGATCGCGCGGCTGGAGCGCACGTTGTCGACCCGGCTGCTGGAGCGCACCACGCGGCAGCTGCGGCTCTCCGAATCGGGCAGCGAGGTCTACCAGTACGGCCGGGAAATGGTGGCAGCAGCACGCGGTGCGCTGGAGGCGGCCGGCAAGTTCAGCGAAGCGCCGCGCGGCAAGGTGCGGCTGTCCGCACCCAAGGCCTTCGCCCGGCAGGTGATCCACCCGCTGTTGCCGGCCTTCCTGCGCCGCTATCCGGAAGTGGACGTGCAGATGGTGGTCACCGACCAGGTGCTCAATCCGGTCGCGTTCGATGTGGATCTGGCCATCCGCATCACCGATGCCCCGCCGCCAGGCTTGGCCGGACGGCCACTGATGACGGTCACCCACGTGCTGTGCGCAACGCCTGCCTACCTTCAGGCGCAAGGCACACCGGAGCACCCGCGCGAACTGGCCGGCCACAGCTGCCTCTACCTCGGCGAACATCCCGATGACCGACGCTGGCGCTTTCGTCGCGGCAAGGAGCGGGTGACCGTCGCCGTGGAAGGCCGCTACGTCGCCAACCACAGCGAGATCCGGCTGGAAGGAGTGATGGCCGATCTCGGTATTGGCTGCCTGCCGCATTTCACCGCGCAGAACGCGCTCGCCGCCGGCACCATCGTGCAGGTGCTGCCGGATTGGGTGTTCATGGGTGCCTATACCGGCACCGCCTGGGCGCTTTATCCACCCAAGCGCTATATCGCGCCCAAGCTCAGGGTCTTGATCGACCACCTGGTCGAGGGTCTGCGCGAACACCAGAGCCTTTAAGCCACGCGAATGTGCCCAGCCTGCGCAATCGGGCACATCGGTCCGCCTGTAGCGCGCACAACACGCACTTTGCACTCAAGAAGCCTGCTCCTGGCCCGATAGGAAGGACATCACCCATCGGGAACGCCTCATGAAGATCGCACCCAGCGACCCTCTTCCATTCGTGCAACGCTTTATGACTTCAGCGGGAACGACAGCGCCAGAGGCAGCAGCCAGCGAATCAGCGGCCTCGCCTTCCACCTACGTCACCCTGTCCTGTGAACGCGAAACCCGCGCCACCTCGCTGTTCGATCAACTGACCGACCTGAGCCAGCTGAAACGGCGCCGCGGCCTGCTCTCGGACGACCAGCGCAAGGCAGCCGCCAGGGCACGCATTGCCATGATCAAGGCACAGATCGAGCAGATGCAGCAATTTGCCGCGGGCCTCGACCCCAAGGCGGCCAAGGCCATGCTCAGCCAGTTACGCGGTCTTGCCGCGCAGTTGAAAGCTGCCGCCGCCACGCTCGCCAACTCGGGAGGTGGCGCGACCGGCAACCTGGCGCAACTGCCCGTTGCGGTGCAAGGCGCAACAGGCAGCGCGGCGCCGACCGCACAGGGCGCAGTTGCGAATACGGATACCGGTAGCACAGCACCCGAGGCTGCAGCAGCCCCAACCGGCAGTACACCGACTGATGCCGCAGTCGCCGAACAGGCTGTGACCGCGACACAACAAGCCGAGACGGCACTGCAGGAAGCGACGTCGCCCACCGCCGACGCGCTCGCCAAGGAAAGCGAAAAGGGCGAAGAACGCCCCATTGCCTCCGGTGCCAGCGTAACAGCCACCGGCCGAGGCGATGCCGGTAGCGGTGATGGCGACCTGATCCGCAGCGCGGCACGAAAACTGAAGAGCCTGATGGCGCTGCTCAAGAGCCAGATCGTCGAGGACAAGGAGAAAAACGCCAGGAAGATCGATCAGGAACTGGCCGAGATCGAACAACTGGCCAAGCAGGCCGACGAAGGTGGCCAATCAACCGAGGGCGCATCAAACGCCAGCCCGGCGACGAGCGAGGCCGCGGTCACAATCGGAGCGGACGTAGCCACGCCCGTCACTGTGGACGCCAGTGCAGCGACAGATGCTGGCGCTGCCATCGCCTGATGGCCCGTCCACTGCCACATATGAAAAAGGCCTGCATTGCTGCAGGCCTTTTCTGGTCGAACCGCGGGCTGAACACCCGCTACGGCGATCAGTTCTTGGACTGGTCGACGATCTTGTTCGCCTGGATCCACGGCATCATTGCGCGCAGCTTGGCACCGACCACTTCGATGCCGTGTGCCGCGTTGTTGCGGCGTGCAGCGGTCATCGATGCGTAGTTGGTCTGGCCTTCCAGGATGAACTGCTTGGCGTATTCGCCAGTCTGGATGTTCTTCAGCGCCTGGCGCATGGCCTTGCGCGATTCTTCGTTGATCACGCGCGGGCCGGTCACGTACTCGCCGTACTCGGCGTTGTTCGAGATCGAGTAGTTCATGTTGGCAATGCCGCCTTCGAACATCAGATCGACGATCAGCTTCAGTTCGTGCAGGCACTCGAAGTAGGCCATTTCCGGCTCGTAGCCGGCTTCGACCAGGGTCTCGTAACCCATCTTCACCAGCTCGACGGCGCCACCACACAGCACGGCCTGTTCGCCGAACAGATCGGTTTCGGTCTCGTCCTTGAAGGTGGTTTCGATGATGCCGGTACGGCCGCCGCCCACGCCGGAAGCGTAGGACAGTGCGGTCTGCTTGGCCTTGCCCGATGCATCCTGGAAGATGGCGATCAGGTCAGGCACGCCGCCGCCACGGACGAACTCCGAACGCACGGTGTGGCCCGGGGCCTTCGGTGCAACCATGATCACGTCCAGATCCTTGCGCGGGACGACCTGGTTGTAGTGGATGGAAAAGCCGTGGGCGAAGGCGAGCGTTGCGCCTTGCTTGATGTTCGGCTCGATCTCATCCTTGTACAGCTTGGACTGGAACTCGTCCGGGGTCAGGATCATGACCACGTCGGCGCCGGCTACGGCAGTCTTCACGTCGGTGACCTTCAGGCCGTGGGCTTCTGCCTTCTTCACGGTGGCCGAACCCAGGCGCAGGCCGACAGTGACGTCGACACCCGAATCCTTCAGGTTGCAGGCGTGGGCGTGGCCTTGCGAGCCGTAGCCGATGATGGCGACCTTCTTGCCGCGGATGATCGAGATATCACAATCTTTGTCGTAGTAAACGTTCAGTGCCATGGGATAAAGCTCCTTGCTGTGTGAGGGAAGAGGGGTGAGGCGGGTTTACCTTGACCGCCTCGCTCCCCACTCGATTTCAGATTTTCAGGATACGTTCGCCGCGCGCGATGCCCGAGGCACCGGTACGCACGGTTTCGAGAATGGCTGCCGGATCAAGCGCCTTGATGAAGGCATCCAGCTTTTCGCCGGTGCCGGTCAGCTCGACGGTGTAGGTCTTCTCGGTCACATCGATGATGCGGCCGCGGAAGATGTCCGCCATCCGCTTCATTTCGTCGCGATCGCGACCGGCTGCGCGCACCTTGATCAGCATCAGCTCGCGCTCGATGTGATCGGCCTCGTTCAGGTCGATCACCTTCACCACTTCGATCAGCTTGTTCAGCTGCTTGGTGATCTGCTCGATCACGTCGTCCGAGCCGTGGGTGACAATGGTCATCCGCGACAGCGTCGGATCTTCGGTGGTCTGCACCGTCAGCGAATCGATGTTGTAGCCGCGTGCGGAAAAGAGGCCGGTAACACGGCTCAGCGCGCCGGCTTCGTTCTCGATCAGGACGGAAAGAATATGTCGCATGCTCAATCCCTCCTCAGCACAGGTTGCCGTAGTCACGGTTGTTTTCGAACGGCGTCTGCTGCAGGCCGCGCATGTGTTCCGGCAGATCCATCTGGTTCAGGCCCTTGCCGTTCTGGATCATCGGGAACACGTTCTCCGATGGGTCGGTACGGAAGTCGATGAACACCAGACGCTCCTTGAGCGCTGGGCCGAAGGCTTCCTTCAGCACCGGCTCGACATCGGCCGGGTTCTCGACCTTGAAGCCGACGTGACCATAAGCCTCGGCGATCTTCACGAAGTCCGGCAGCGCATCCATGTACGACTCGGAATAGCGGGTGCCGTAGAATAACTCCTGCCACTGGCGGACCATGCCGAGGTAGCGGTTGTTCAGCGACAGCACCTTCACCGGCGTGTGGTACTGCTTGCAGGTGGACAACTCCTGGATGTTCATCTGGATCGAGCCTTCGCCGGTCACGCAGGCCACCTGAGCATCCGGGTTGGCGAGCTGCGCGCCCATGGCGGCCGGCAGGCCGAAGCCCATGGTGCCAAGGCCACCGGAGTTGATCCACTGCTTGGGCCGGCGGAACTTGTAGTACTGCGCCGCCCACATCTGATGCTGACCGACGTCGGAGGTGACGATGGCTTCGCCATTGGTCACCTTCCACAGCGACTCGATCACGTGTTGCGGCTTGATCACTTCGGTCGACGGCGTGTACAGCAGCGAATTGGGCTTGCGCCACTCGTCGATCTGCTTCCACCAGTTGGCGAGCGCATCGGCGTTCGGCTTAGCGCCGGTTTCCTTCAGCACTGCGATCAGGTCGGTCAGCACATGCTTGACGTCACCGACAATGGGCACGTCCACCTTCACCCGCTTGGCGATCGAGGAGGGATCGACGTCGATATGGACGATCTTCTTCGGGTTCGACAGGAACTGGTTGGGCACCGAGATCACGCGATCATCGAAACGCGCGCCGATGGCGATCAGCACATCGCAGTACTGCATCGCCAAGTTGGCTTCGTAGGTGCCGTGCATGCCCAGCATGCCGACGAAATTGGGATCGGTGCCGTCGAGCGCACCCAAACCCATCAGCGTATTGGTGCACGGCACGTTTAGCATGCGAACGAGCTCGGTCACCTGCGCCGACGCGCCACCCTGCACTGCGCCACCACCGACGTAGATGTACGGGCGCTTGGCTTCGGCCAAGAGTTGCGCCGCCTTCTTGATCTGCCCCGGGTGGCCCTTGGTCGGCGGATTGTAGCTGCGAATGTTGACGCTTTCCGGGTATTCGTACGCGCACTTGGCGATCGTCACATCCTTGGGGATGTCGATCACCACCGGACCGGGACGGCCGGATGCGGCGATGTAGAACGCCTTCTTGAAGGTGGCGGCGAGGTCACGCACATCCTTCACCAGGAAATTGTGCTTCACGATCGGGCGCGAGCAGCCGACCATGTCCACTTCCTGGAAGGCATCGAGGCCGATGGCACCGGAGGGCACCTGGCCGGAGATCACCACCAGCGGAATCGAATCCATGTAGGCGGTGGCAATGCCGGTAATGGCATTGGTCGCGCCAGGACCCGACGTCACTAGCGCGACGCCCACCTTGTCGCTGGAGCGCGAATACGCGTCCGCAGCGTGGACGGCGGCCTGTTCGTGGCGCACCAGCACGTGTTTGAAATTGGTTTGACGGAAGATCGCGTCGTAGATCTCGAGCACTGCGCCGCCGGGATAACCGAAGACGAATTCGACGTCCTCTTCCTGCAGGCAACGCGTGACGATCTCGGCACCAGAGAGGTGTTCCATGAGTCACCCTTTCCCGATCCGGCTTGGCCGATCGATCGGGTATCAACGTTTTCAGAAAACATTACCCCGTGTTGGGCAGGGCAATGCGACCTGACGACCTGCTTGAGCACCAGGGCAGCGGGTGGTCCGGGAACGGGCGTGTTCCGGGTCCGGATCGCGGTGCGGTAACACAACGATCCACTTGCTGCTGGGCATCGGCAGTGCCGATCGGCCTTCCTCAGGTGGTAAAGCGAGCTTTGCCACCGAAACCGGACTGTCCGCCTTGAATCGGGCTTGTGGCCCGAGTAGGACGACTGCGGTGTTGCGCGGGCGGTGCCATTCGGTGTGCGGGCCCGGTGATGGAACGGGACCGCAATCTCGCGCATCTGGATAGTGCGCGAACCGCAAAAGGTAACGGATAGACAAGGACTTGGCAAGTTTTGCTGCGCCGCGCAAGCCCCTGCTGCATGCGTCGCCGGACGTGAGCCGCGTCACCCTGCGGCTGGTAGCAAGCACAACCGGTCGTCGCCTCGACCGTGCTAGCATCTGCCGGTTCGTATTTCCGCCTCTCGAAGCCATCCGCGATGCACGCCGCGCAGTCCGCATTGTCCCAGTTCCTCGCCTCGGTCGAGCGCCGTGCCTACAAGCACGCCGCCTATGCCGTGCGCGACGACGAGGCGGCGCTCGACATCGTGCAGGACGCGATGATGCGGCTGGCTGAGCGCTACGCCGACAAGCCGCATGAAGAGTGGCCGATGCTGTTCCAGCGCATACTGCAGAATGCCATCCGCGACCATATGCGACGGCAGAAGGTACGCAACTGGTGGGTGACGCTGTTCTCGTCGTTCCGCAAGGACGACGACGAGGACGGCAGCGACCCGCTCGACTGGCTGCCCGAACAGCCGCAGGCGGCCAACCCCGAGGACGAGCGCATCCAGGCGCAGACCATGGCGCTGATCGAGGCTGGTGTCGCACGTTTGCCGGCACGTCAACGCGAAGCCTTCCTGCTGCGTTACTGGGAAGAGTTCGACACCGCCGAGACCGCCCGCATCATGGGCTGCTCGGAAGGCAGCGTGAAGACGCACTGTTCGCGTGCCACGCAGGCATTGGCGGACTGGATGCGGCAGCACGGTATAAACTGGCAACAGACGGAAGCTCGGGGAGGCGATCATGGCTGACAATCTGCACGACGATGCGGTCGTGGCTTGCGTGTGCACTGCACTCGACGCAGCCCCGCTCAGCCCGGCCGTCGCCACCCGCCTGGCCCAGGCACGCCAGCGTGCCGTTGCGCCGGCAGCAAGACCGTTTTCGCTGACCCACTGGCTGTCACGCCAGTTCGGCTCCCATCCCACCGCTTGGGGCGCCGGTCTGGCCTTCGGGCTGGCCATCGCATTTGGCGGCGTGTGGCAATGGCAGCAGGTGCGCGCGCTCGACGCCAATGTCGACCTGCAGTTGCTGGCCGACGACGTGCCACTCGACATGTACGTAAGCAACGATTTCGAGAAATGGACTGCCGCCACCAACTGATCGCCCTGCTGCTGGCACTGCCGGCTTTCGCCTGCGCCCAGGAATGGGGTAGCCTGAGCCCCGGCGCGCGCGCAGTGCTGGCGCCGCTGGCCTCGCAGTGGGGCTCGCTCGATGCCGAGGAACAGCAACGGCTGTCGCACCTCGCCGAGCGCTATCCGCAGCTACCGCCGGAGAAGCAGGCACGAGTGCGCGAGCGCATCGGGCGCTGGGCGACGCTGTCGCCCTCCGAGCGCGCCCGGGCACGCGAGAACTACCAACGCTTCAAGGAAATGCCGCCGGATCAGCGACGCGATGCGATCGAGCGCTATCGGCGCGAGCACGATGATGGCCCACCGCGTGGACGGCACGGCGGCGGCCCACGCGACAAGGACAGGTAATGACGGCATTGCAACCCGCCGGCTGGTGGCGTCGGTTTTTCGCGTGGTGGTACGAGCTACTGCTGCTGATTCCGGTGCTGCTGCTGCTGGCGATTCCGCCCGTTGCAGCGCAGGCGCTGGTGCAACTGGTGCTGGGCAGCAAGGTCGATGGCTCCATCGATACGCCACTGGCCCACGCCCTCAATTTCGCCTGGTTCATCACCGCCAGTTTCGGCTACTTCGCCTGGTGCTGGCTGCGCAGTGGCCAAACGCTGGCAATGAAGACCTGGCGACTACGCCTGGTCGACGCGCAAGGCCACACGCCCCGGTTATCGCAGATGCTGGGTCGGTTCGGTCTCGCCACCCTCTGCTACCTGCCGCTGCTGCCGCTCTGGATGCTGGCGCGGCGCGATCCACAGTGGATTCCCTACGCCTGGCTGGCGCTGGCCTGGTTCATTGCACCGTTCTTCTGGGCCATCGTCGACCGCGAGCGACTGCTACTGCACGACCGTTTCGCGGGTACGCGCTTGGTGCTGGCGCCAACCAAGGCCAAGCAGCAACAGGCCGCAGGCCAACAGGAAAGCCCAGTCACCTAGGCGGGCATACGGCGTCATGCCGATGAAGTTGCGGGCCTGCCCTTCGAGCAGGCCCTTTTTCATCGGCGCCAGCCGCGCAACAATGCGGCCCTTCTGGTCGATGATGGCGGTAAGCCCGGTGTTGGTGGCACGCAGCATGTAGCGCCCCGTCTCCAACGCCCGGGCCTGACTCATCTGACCATGCTGATCTGCAGCCCACGAGCCGTCGAACCAGGCAAGGTTGCTGAAGTTGGCCAGCATGGTCGCCTGCGGCAAGGCGCGGATGATCTCGCGGCCGAATACGTCCTCGTAGCAGATGTTGGCAGCCAGCCGGGTTGGCCCCAATACGAACGGCGGTTGCCGGGCCGAACCCGGCGTGAAGCCGGACAACGGCATGTTGAGGAAGTCGTACATCCAGCCGAACAGCGCCGGCACCGGCACGAATTCGCCAAACGGCACCAGGTGGTGCTTGCTGTAGGCCGGCTGCTTCATCGCGCTCAGGGCCAGCACGCTGTTGTAGTACTCCATCGGTTTGGGGCCGAGGATGGGCACGCCGCTGACCAGATGACGCTTGCCCACCGCCTGACGCAGTTCAGCGAGATACCAGGCCGGCACATCGGTGAGGAAGGCCGGGATCGCGGTTTCCGGCAGCACCACAATCTCGCCACGCGCTTCTCGCGTGAGCCACAGATAGGTGCGCAGGTTATCGACGAAATGCGCGGCATCCCACTTCAGATCCTGCCGGATATTGCCCTGTGCCAGTGACACCGTGACCGGCTTGCCCAGTGGCCGCGTCCACTCCACCTGCAGCAAGCCCAGGCCAACCAACCAGACCGCCGCGACCACGGCCCAACGCCGCGGCACGCGCCAACCCTGAGCCAGCAGGCCGATGCACAGCGCCAGAATCAGACCTACGCCATAGGCACCGACCAGCGGCGCGTACCCCGCCAGTGGGGTGATGGGCAATTGCGAGGTGCCGACACTGGCCCAGGGGAAACCGGTGAACAACCAGCCGCGCAGGTATTCGGTGGCGACGAACAACGTGGGGATCAGCAGCGGCAAGCGCAGCACTGCCGGGCAAGGCAGCCGCCACGCCAGCCAGCCGGTCAGCGCCGGGAACAGTGCGAGATAGAGCGCGAACAGCAGCGTGCATCCCGCCGCCATCCAGGCCGGCATGCCACCGAAGGTGTGCAGACTGATGAAGATCCAGTGCACGTTGGCCGCAAAATAGCCAATGCCCCAGACCAAGCCACGCAATGCGGCCGAGCGCGCACCTTGGGCCTGTGCCAGCGCCAGGAACAGCGCCAGCAGCGACAGCCACATCAGCGGCGCCCAATACAGTGGCGCAAACGAAAGCACGCTGGCCGCCCCGCAGGCGGCCAGCACGACATGGCGAGCCCAGCCCGGCAACGTGCGCCTCATGCTTCCTCCGGCACCACCGGCTGCGGCAGGCGTTCGACCAGCAAGGCATGCACGCGTTGCCGGTCGGCGCGGATCACCCGCAGCCGCCAGCCATCAATGACCACGCTTTCTCCCCGCAGCGGCACGTGGCCGCAATGGTCGATCACCAGGCCGGCCACCGTGCGGTAGTCGCCGCGCGGCAACTCGCTGCCCAGCGCCAGGTTGAGCGCATCCAACTCGGTGGCGCCCTGCACCCGCCAACGCGTGGCACCGGCCGGCACGATCAATTGCTCGGTCACGTCATGTTCATCGGCGATATCGCCGACGATCTGCTCGATCACGTCCTCGATGGTGACAAGCCCCGCCACGCTGCCGTGCTCGTCGACGACGATGGCCATGTGGTTGCGCTGGTCGCGGAAGGCCTTGAGCAGCACGTTGAGCCGCTGCGTTTCCGGCACGAACACCGCCGGGCGCAGCATCGTGCGCAGATCCAGCATCTGCCGGCCGCTCGCATAGCGCAGCAGGTCCTTGGCCAGCAGGATGCCGATCACCTCGTCGAGGCTGCCGTCGACCACCGGAAAGCGTGAATGCGCGGTATCGATGGCATGGGCGATCAGGTGGGCGTGCGGCGTGGTGAGATCGATCACGTCCATGCGCGAGCGCGACACCATCACGTCGCGCACCTGCAGGTCACCGACGTTGAGCACGCCTTCGATCATGGCCAGCGCATCGGCGTCGAGCAGATGGCGCTCAAAGGCCGAATGCAGGATATCCACCAGCTCGCCACGGTTTTCGGGCTCGCGCAGCAGGAAATGAGTCAGGCGTTCCAGCCAGTTCTTCTGGGATGGGCTGTCGTCCATCGGGTAGCGGGGTCAGGCCCTGTCGTCTCGATACGGGTCATCATAACCGAGGGTGGTGACGATTTGCGTTTCCAGCGCCTCCATTTCCTCCGCCTCGGCATCTTCCAGATGGTCGTAACCCTGCAGGTGCAACACGCCATGCACCACCATATGGCAATAGTGAGCGAGCAGCAGCTTGCCCTGCTCTGCCGCCTCGCGCTCGACGACCGGCGCGCATAGCACCAGATCGCCCATCAGCGGCAGGCCGGGGATATCAGGCATGCCCTCGTCGAACGTGAAGGTCAGCACATTGGTCGCGTAATCGCGGCCGCGATAGTCGCGATTCAGTTGCTGGCCTTCCTCGGCATCGACGAAGCGCACGGTGATCTCCGCAAGCTTCACACTAGGTTGCAGGGCTGCTTCGGCCCAGGCATTCAGCTCGGCCCTGCCGGGCAGGATGGCAGCGGTGCTGGCGATTTGCGGGCTCAGTGTCAGGCGTCGGCTCATGGTGCGGATTCAATCGGATTGCGGTGAAGCGGAAAGGTCTTTGGATACCCCATCGAGCACGCTCATGATGGGCAACATCTGCCACGCCTTGCCACCGGTATCGAAGTCGCCGCAGTCGAGCCGGCTCAGGCGCGCGCGGGTCACATCGATCTCGGCAACCGCTGGCGCAAACGGCTGGCCGCTGCGTGTCAACAGCTCGAAGCGCTGCGTTGTTGCCTGCCAGCGCAGCGTATCGCGCCAGCGATGCGTGACGCGACTTTCGCCGTCGTCGTTGGGGACGCGACGCAGTTCATAGTCGATGACGATGCGCGGCAAACGGCCAGCCTGTAGCGTCGGCATCACGGTCAAGCGGTAATCGGCATCGCCGATCACCCACTGGTGGGCGGAAAGCGTTTCCAGCAGCAGCGGCCGGCACCGCGCCGCTTCCGCGCCTAACAGCAGCCACAGGCGCTGGTGCACGCCGGTACCGCGCACACCGGTCGTGGTCAGGCTCAGCAGCGGTGCCCGGCCGCTGAATAGCGCAAGCGGCCCGAGCCGATTGCTGTGGTACCAGGAACTGATCGCCAGTTTGCGCTCATTGGGTTGGCTGGGATTGAACCACAGGTGCAGCGCCTGCCCGCTGGTGTAGGCATACAGGCAGGGTGGGGTCGGGTAGCCATCGAGGCGGATCTTGCGGCAGCCGGCCGCCGCCAACTGGCGCGACTCACCGTCCTCGAAGCCATCAATATCGGCATCCAGCGCCAGCGCTTTCGGCACCACACGGGTTTCGCCCGGGTAGGACTGCTCGGCAATGGCTGGCGATGCCTGCCCTAGGCAAAGCAGGGCAAGCAGCAGGCCGGCACGATAGCCACCGGCCCCATTACAGCTCATTCCCGCGCTCCGTCCTGGCGGGCCGCCTCGCGCTCCGCCTTCTTCTGCGCTGCCTCGAGCTCACGCTCCTTGTGCTTCTTCTCGTAGGCATCGACGATCTTCTGCACCAGTGGATGGCGGACCACATCCTCGCTGGTGAAGTGATGCAGCGCGATGCCACGCACGTCCTTCAACACCTCCTGCGCATCCACCAAGCCGGATTTCTGGTTCTTCGGCAGGTCAATCTGCGTCGGATCGCCGGTGATCACCGCCTTGGAGCCAAAGCCGATGCGGGTGAGGAACATCTTCATCTGCTCGGGCGTGGAATTCTGCGATTCGTCGAGGATGACAAAGCTGTGGTTCAGCGTGCGGCCGCGCATGAAGGCCAGTGGTGCGATCTCGATGATGCCCTTCTCGAAGCAGCGGGTGACCTTGTCAAAGCCCATCAGGTCGTACAGCGCGTCGTAGAGCGGCCGCAGATAAGGATCGACCTTCTGCACCAGGTCACCCGGCAGAAAGCCCAGCTTCTCGCCGGCCTCGACTGCCGGGCGCACCAGCACCAGCCGTTTCACCACATCGCGCTCCAGCGCATCGACCGCGCACGCCACCGCGAGATAGGTCTTGCCGGTACCGGCCGGCCCGATGCCGAAGGTGATGTCGTGCTCTTGGATCGCCTTGATGTACTGCGTCTGCCGCGGCGTGCGGCCTCGCAGATCGCTGCGCCGGGTGCGCAGCTGCGGTCCATCTGCATCTGCCGCTTCCTCGCTTGGGCCACGGGTGATCTCGATCAGGCCCAGCTGGATGTCGTCGAGCTCCAGCGCCTCATGCGATTCGTTGTAGAAGTATTCGAGCGCATCGAGCGCAAAGCGTACCTGCTGCGCCTTGCCGGACACCCGGAAATGCGCATCGCGCCGGGCGATGTTCACATCGAGCGCGTTCTCGATCTGCTTGAGGTTCTCATCGAGCACGCCGCAGAGATTGGCCAGCCGGGTATTGTCGGCGGGCAGGAAGGAAATGGTATCAGTATGCAAAAGAGTGCCTGCAAACGGTTGAACCGCAATTATCGCACGGCATGATGCTCAGCTCCGGCGCCGTTCACGCGATCTAGGCGATCGAGCACGGACTGGCTGTGCTTGCGCAGTTGTTCCACCCTCTGCAGATAGCGCGACCAGTCCGTCGTGCCCGCGCAAGCCATCTGCTCACCCACCCAGTCCGCTGCCCACCACCGGATCGGGCCGCCACACGTGTATTGCTCCAGCTCATTGCTGACAGCGGGGGCGAGCCCCAGGCGCGCCATCTCGCCGGCCAGCTGCCGCTGATACCGATTGATCGTGTGGTGGGGCCGCAGCCAGATGGCGGTGATCAGCGCCTCCGGTAATGAACGCCAACAATGCTCCCGCAACGCGTTGATCGGCGTCGCACGCTGGATGATATGCGCGAAGAACCGAAACTCGCCGTGCGCAGCTTGCAGGAGCCAATGGTTCTCGTGTGCACTCATTGCCAGCACATCACGCTCGCGCTCACCGATCGATGCCGCAAATCCGGGCCGCCGCTCCAACAGCTCGTTGAGCAGGCGCGCACCTCGATCCAGATGCGCGTTTGCAATCATCAAGGTCAAAAGATCGCCGGCATGCTCAGCAATGCGCCACCAGAACTGCTGCTGAGTACTCCACTTGACCAAGGCATCGCGCTCGTTTCCAGCCAGCACATCCTCGACGATCAGACTGTCGTACAAGGTGTGCGCCTGCATCACCGGTGCATGCTGCAACAAAGAGGCCACGCAGAGTGGGGTGCGATTGAGGAATTGCGGCATGGCCAGCATTGCCTGATAGCGCGCAAGACTCTGCGCGCGCCGATCACGCAGCTCAGCAGTTCGGCGCGATGTTGCTGCAAATCATTCAGGCACGATGGAGCATCCCGCTTGCACAGCTTGGGGAACTCGCCGCTGGCCTTCCGCAGCTGCAAATCAGTCAGAACAGCATCGTATTCATACTGCTTCACTGGCCGAGACAAACGGTTCAGTTCATCAAGCCTTGCCTGCACCTGCGCAGCACGCTGCAAGGGCTGCTGCGCGGTCGACTCGAACGCCAGCATTGCCAGATAGGCATTGTCCGTATCGGCGACGGCTCGGCGATCCGGCTCCAGCCAGATTTGAGACTCCGCGCTCAAGGGCTCGTCGAACTGCCGCCAAAGCCAGATCCCCGCCAGCGCCAGCAACAACAGGCCCATCAAGCCAAACACGATGCAGCGCAGAATTCGGAACACAGGTCACGCTCTCGGGAAGGAGTGGAAGAAAACGGCGCGCCATTCTGCCGTCCCGGTTTGATTTCGCGCTACTGCCGGCCCACGCTCAGGCGGTACAATCGCGCCATTCCCCATCCGACTGATCTGGAGCCACCATGACCAAGCTGTTCATCGAAGACCTGCAACTGGCGGGCAAGCGCGTGCTGATCCGCGTCGATTTCAACGTGCCGGTGAAGAATGGCGTGGTCGAGAGCGACAAGCGCATCCGCGCGGCTCTGCCCACCATCCAGTACGCGCTGGCCCAGGGGGCCTCGGTGGTGCTGATGAGCCACCTCGGCCGCCCGAACGGCGCGCGCGTCGAGAAGTACAGCCTGGCGCCAGTCGCCCAGCGTCTGGAAGCGTTGCTGGGCAAGCCCGTCACCTTCCTGAGCGACTGTGTCGGCGCCGAGGTCGAAGCGGCCTGCGCCCAGCTCGGTAGCGGTCAGGTGGTGCTGCTGGAGAACGTACGCTTCCATATCGAGGAAGAAGGCAAGGCCAAAGATGCCGAGGGCAACAGCGTGAAGGCCGATCCGGCCAAGGTCGAAGCGTTCCGTGCCAGCCTCTCAAAGCTGGGCGACGTGTTCGTCAACGATGCTTTCGGCACCGCACACCGCGCGCATTCGTCCATGGTCGGCGTGAACCTGCCGCGCGCGTCGGGCTACCTGCTGAAGAAGGAGCTCGACTTCCTCGGCGAAGCGGTGAACAGCCCGGTGCGCCCGCTGGTGGCCATCATTGGCGGCTCCAAGATCTCCGGTAAGATCGACGTGATCGAGGCGCTGCTGCCCAAGGTCGACAAGCTGTTGATCGGCGGCGGCATGGCGTTCACCTTTCTCAAGGCCAAGGGCTTCGAGATCGGCAAGTCGCTGTGCGAGAACGACAAGGTCGAGCTGGCCAGCGAGCTGATGGCCAAAGCCGGCGACAAGCTGGAGCTGCCCATCGACACCATGGTCACCAAGCACCTCGATTTTGATGCCCGTACGCTCGACGGCCTCGTCGAAGTGCCGTCCAGCGCCATCCTGGCCGACCAGGAAGGCGTGGACATCGGCAGCGCCACCCGCGCGCGCTACGCCGAAATCATCAAGAACGCCAAGACCATCCTGTGGAACGGCCCGATGGGCGTGTTCGAGATCGACGCTTCGGCCGCCGGCACCTTCGCCATCGCCCACGCGCTGGCCGATGTCACCGCCAGCGGTGCCATCACCGTGATCGGTGGCGGCGATTCGGTTGCCGCGATCGAGAAGGCTGGCCTGGAAGAGCAGGTGAGCCACGTGTCCACCGGTGGCGGCGCCTCACTGGAATTCCTCGAAGGCAAGGCCCTGCCAGGCGTGGTGGCGTTGTCCGAGCGTTAAGTCATACGTCATACTCACCTGACGTGCCGACCCCGTCGCTTACGCGGCGGGGTTTTTTCTTGCTCGCCGCCCCACGCACTGCCCGATCGGAATCCCGCAGATGAATGCCACGCCACACACCACCGCCCCTGCCCTGCGGCTCGATCTGGTTGCCGGCCTGATCGCCGCGACCGTGGTGCTGCCCAAGGCCATGGCCTATGCCACCGTTGCCGGCCTACCGGTCGCCGCGGGGCTCTATACCGCGCTGATCCCGCTGGTGGTGTATGCGCTGCTCGGCTCGTCGCGGGTGCTCAGCGTCACCTCGACCACCACGCTTGCCATCCTGGTCGGTAGCGAGCTGGCAATGGTGGTACCCGATGGCAATCCCGAGCGCATGCTGGCCGCCGCCGCCACGCTGACCCTGCTGGTGGGCATCGTGCTGGTGCTGGCGTCCGTGCTGCGGCTGGGCTTCATCGCCAACTTCATCTCGACGCCGGTGCTCACCGGCTTCAAGACCGGCATCGGCCTCGTGATCGTGCTGGACCAGTTGCCCAAGCTCTTGGGCGTGCACATCCACAAGCAGGATTTCTTCCACGACCTGCTGGCACTGGTGCAAAGCGTGCCGCAGACCTCACTGTTGACGCTGGCCGTGGCGCTCGCCACGCTGGGGCTGTTGCTGCTGATGGAAAAACTGTGGCCACACTCGCCAGCACCGCTGGTCGCCGTGGCCGGAGGCATTGCTGCGACTGCACTGTTCGGCCTGCCCGCGCTCGGCGTCTCAGTGGTCGGCCCCATTCCGCAAGGCCTGCCAGCACTGACCTTGCCCGACCTGGACTTGGTACGGCAGCTGATCCCCGGCGCGGTCGGCATCGCACTGATGAGCTTCACCGAATCGATCGCCGCCGCACGTGCCTTCGCCCGTGATGGTGATCCCTACGTCAACCCGAATCGCGAACTGGCCGCCACCGGTGCAGCCAATGCCGCAGGCGCGCTGCTTGGCGCGATGCCGGCCGGCGGCGGCACCTCGCAGACGGCGGTGGTTCGCGCAGCCGGCGCGGTGTCGCAACGCGCCAGCCTCGTTACCGCAGCGGTCGCGCTGGCGGTGATGCTGTTGCTTGCACCACTGCTGGCCAAGCTGCCGAATGCCACGCTCGCCGCCGTCGTCATCGTCTATTCGGTGGGTCTGATCCAGCCGGGCGAATTCATGGCGATCCGCCGCGTGCGCAGCATGGAATTCCGCTGGGCGCTGGTCGCCTGCTTGGGCGTACTGCTGTTTGGCACGCTGCAGGGCATCGTCATCGCCATCATCGTGTCCCTGTTTGGGCTCGCCAGCCAGAGCGCCAATCCGCGCCTCTCGGTGCTGGGGCGCAAGCCAGGCACCGACATCCTGCGACCGCGTTCGGACGAGCACCCCGAGGACGAATCGTTCGGCGACGTACTGGTGCTGCGCCCGGAAGGACGCATCTTCTTCCTGAATGCGCAAAGCCTGGCCGACCAGTTGCGCGCACAGGTAGAGGCGCACCAGCCACGCGTGCTGGTCCTCGATCTAAGCGCCGTGCAGGATGTCGAGTATTCGGCCCTGCAGATGCTGGTCGAAGCAGAGGACAAGCTCGCTGCGCTCGGTATCGTCTATTGCTTGGCGGGGCTCAACCCCGGCGTGCTCGATGCAGTGCGCCACACCACGCTGGCTGAGCGCCTCGGCCGCGAGCGCCTGCTGTTCAATGCACAGGCGGCCATCGATCAGTACGCCAAGCAGCCGGCACAATCCTAGTCTTGGGAGCTGGGCGCGTTTCAGTGTGCGGCGAACCGCGACTGCCAGCGCGCAATGCGCTGCCGGCTCGCGGCAAGGCGGCCTTGTGACAGCTCGCCTTGCTGCGCGGCCTCCAACAGGCGCGCCATCACCGGGTAGTACAAGGCAGGGTCCCAGGCGATGAGCAGCCAGTCGGCACCGATGTTCAGCGAGCGCACCGCTGCATCCTCCAGCCCGCCAGCCTGCTCGCGCGCAGCGGACATCGAGAGATCGTCGGTGATCAACAGGCCCTGGTAACGCCACTGACCGCGCACCAGATCACCGATCAGCGTGGGTGAGCTGGAAGCAGGATGGTCGGGATCGATGGCTGTTGCCGTGGCGTGGGACAGCATCACCATGCCGGCCCCTTCGCTCATCAACTGCCGGAACGGCTTGAGATCGGTTTGCTGCAACGCGGATAGCGGCGCGGTGATGCGCGCCGATTGCGCATGTGTATCCTCATACACCCGTCCCAATCCCGGCAGATGCTTGAGCGTGCAGTCCACACCGAAGCGACGCAAGCCGGCGCAATAGCCCCGGGTACGCCGGGTCACCTCGTCCGGCTGCGCGCCCAGCGCCCGCAGCCCGATCCGCGAATAGCGGTCGTCCGGGTTGCTGATGCCCCAATCCAGATCGATCACCGGAGAGAAATTGAGTTGGATGCCCAGCACGGCAAGGCCCTGCCCCTGCACCGCGCCGTAGGCCTCGGCCACCGCCACGTCGTCGACGTGGTCTGCGAACCGCTGTCGCAACGGCGGTTGCTGCGGCAACGGGGGCGCCATGCGGGAAACGATGCCGCCTTCCTGGTCGGTAGCGACGACGAGCGGCGGCAGCTGCCGCGCCCGGCGCAAGGCCTGCCAACGCGAGATCGTCGCGGTGATCTGCGCCGCATTCAGCCCTTCGATATTGCGGCGGGTGACGAAGACACCACCAACCGCTCCGCGCTCCAACAAGGGCAGCAGCGCGGTCTCGTCGGTGTAGCCAATCATCAGGTGGGTGCCCAGCTGCCGCACCAGAGCCAGATCATCGTGATCGAAGAACGGCTGATCCCAGCACCACGCCAGCGCGATCGCCGCACTCGCAGCCAGGATTGCGACGACAGGGCGGATGAAACCGGGCACGGCGCTCAGTGCCGACGACGCCCCTGCCGTGGCGCGGGCGCCACCGGTTGGCTGGCGTGCCACCAGCTGCGGATCTCGGAAATGGCCTCTGGCAGGATGCTGGCGAGTTCATGCTCGAACTCGGTCAGGTCCTCGCCTTCGGCGGCGATTTCCTCGCGCGCCTCTTCGTCGGCGCAATCGAAGATCGGCGCCAGCAGTTGCGCGCCATCTTCGTCGTCAAACATCGACTGCCAGGCTTCCTGATCCAGCGCAGTACCCAGCATGAAGCCGTAGCACCACTGCTGGACGATGTCGCGACCGGTTTCCTCGTCGACGTAGACCATGGGCGTGAACGTCGGCGGCTCGCTGGTCAGCTCATCGGCGAGCTGGTTGTAGAGCCGCAGGATCAGGTCCTCGATGTGCGTCTGCTGCGCCGTCGATGCGAATCTGGGCTTCTGGTCGGCCTCGCCCCAGACCTGCGGCAGCCAGGCGTCGGGCAGCGGCTCTTCCGGACCGATCAGCAGTGCGGTCTGGAAACCGTGCAGCATCGATAGATCCATGCACTCATCCGAGACGGCGTCCGAGGTCAGGAATTCGGCCAGCTCGTCGAGTTCAGCCTCGGAGAGCGGTGCGACGGTGGTTTTGGCAAAGCCCTTGCTGGCCATGGTTATCCTCAGTGGGTGACGGTTTCGCGGGTCAGGATCTCGCCGCGCAGGCTGTGCGGCAAGGCTTCGGTGACGATCACCTCGGCAAACTGGCCGATCAGACGTGCCGGGCCGGCGAAGTTGACGATGCGGTTGTTGTCGGTGCGGCCCGCCAGCTCCTCGGCGTTCTTGCGCGCATGGCCTTCGATCAGCACACGCTGCACGGTGCCGACCATGGAGCGGTTCACTTCGCTGGCGAGCTCGTCGATGCGTTTTTGCAGGCGCATCAGCCGGGCCGATTTCACCTCGGCCGGCACATCGTCCTTCAGGTCGGCCGCCGGTGTGCCGGGGCGCTCGCTGTAGATGAAGCTGAAGCTCGCGTCGAACTGCACGTCCTCGATCAGCTTCATGGTGCGTTCGAAATCGTCGTCGCTCTCGCCGGGGAAGCCGACGATGAAGTCACTTGAGAGGCAGATATCCGGCCGGGCATCGCGTAGCTTGCGCACCAGGCTCTTGTATTCGAGCGAGGTATAGCCGCGCTTCATGTTGACGAGGGTGCGATCAGAGCCACTCTGCACCGGCAGGTGCAGGTGCGACACCAGCTTGGGCAGTGTGCGATAGCAATCGACGATGCGCTGCGTCATCTCGCGCGGGTGGCTGGTGGTATAGCGGATACGCTCAATGCCGGGCACTTCATGCACGTATTCGAGCAGCATGGCGAAGTCGGCGATGTCGTCGTCCTCACCGTCCAGAATCCGGCCGCGATAGGCGTTCACGTTCTGGCCGAGCAGCGTCACTTCCTTCACGCCCTGCTGCGCGAGCCCGGCCACTTCGGCCAGCACATCCTCGAACGGACGGCTCACTTCCTGGCCGCGGGTATACGGCACGATGCAGAAGCTGCAGAACTTGGAACAGCCTTCCATGATCGAGACAAAGGCGGTGGCGCCCTCAACACGCGCGGGTGGCAGATGGTCGAACTTCTCGATCTCCGGGAAGGAGATATCGACCTGGGCGCTGCCGGTCTGGCGCTTCCTGGCGATCAGCTCGGGCAGGCGGTGCAGCGTCTGCGGGCCGAACACCACGTCCACGTAGGGTGCACGCTTGACGATGGCATCGCCTTCCTGCGAGGCAACGCAGCCGCCGACGCCGATCACCAGATTGGGGTTGGCAAGCTTGAGCTCGCGCACACGGCCCAGATCGGAGAACACCTTTTCCTGCGCCTTTTCGCGCACGCTACAGGTGTTGAACAGAATGACGTCGGCCTCGGCCGGATCGTCGGTCTTGGTCAGCCCTTCGGTTGCGTTCAACAGATCCACCATCTTGTCCGAGTCGTACTCGTTCATCTGGCAGCCGAAGGTCTTGATGAATACTTTCTTGCTCATGGCTAACTTCAGGAATCAATTGCTGGAAGTGGGCGTCGGCGTTGCGGTCGGCGCGGGAGTGGGTGTCGGCGTGGGCTTGGCCATGTGCTTGTACTGCTGATACTCGGCTTCGGTGAGGATCCACATCCGCCACAGGAAGCCGGTGTTGCCCTCGATCTGGTACCAGACATAGGCTTTCTGTGGAATCGCGGCCGGCATCAGCAGTGTATTCTGCGTGCCGAGCACGCGCAGGCCTGGGGCCAGCGTGTACTTCTTGTCGTCGATCTTGGCCTCGCGCGTGGTCGGGCTGTAAAGCGACAGCTCGCCATACGTGCCTTGCGGCGGCAGGATGCGTCCCGCCTGGGCGACGCTGGCAACAAGCATCAGGGAAAACAAGCACTTATACATGGCCGGGCACCCCAGGTTCAAACGCGCAATGGTAGCAACCCGGCCGTTGATTTGAAAGCCGGACCGCGTACCGGCTACTTGAACACCTTGAGCGCCTTGAGGATGAAGATCAGCACCACGGCGCCCAGCACACCAAAGGTGAGACCGGCCAGCGAGAAACCACCGGCGGCGCCGGCCGCGCCGATGCCGAGCACCGAGCCGAACAGCCAGGAACCCAGCGCCGAGCCGATGATGCCAACCAGGATGTTGGCGATTGCGCCCTGTTGGCTGTCGGTGCCCATGATCTTGCTGGCGATCCAGCCGATCAGCGCGCCGACCAGTATGGCAATGATCAAGCCCATGTCTTTGCCCTCCATGTAGTTGGCATGTCCAAGCTAGACGCCAGCAAGCGGAGCCGGCAAGTCCGGCTCAGCGGCGCAGCACATTCGCCAGCACGGTGATCACCGTATCGAGCGCGGCATCGTCGATCTGCCAGTGCGTCACCAGCCGCATCCAGCCAAACTCGGGCGGATTGGCCTTGATGCCGGCCGCAGCCAGCGCTGTCATCAGCGCCACTTCATCGACGGCCCTTGTGAAGCGGAACCACACCATGTTGATCTGGACGCTTCCCAGGTCGAGCTCGATGCCCGGCAAGGCGGCGAGGCACGTCGCCAGCGCGCGGGCGCGGGCGTGGTCCTCACCTAGCCGCAGCCGCATCGCGTCGAGCGCGATCAGCCCCGGGGCCGCCAGTACCCCGGCCTGGCGCAGGCCACCGCCCAGCAGCTTGCGCCGCTTGCGTGCCCGCGCGATGAAGTCGACCGGTCCGGCCAGCAGCGAGCCCACCGGCGCCGCCAGTCCTTTGGACAGGCAGAACATCACCGTATCGGCATGCGCCGCAATCTCGGCGGCGTCCACACCGAGCGCAGTTGCTGCATTGAAGATCCGCGCGCCATCCAGATGCAGCGGCACGCCGTGTTCACGCCCCACGGCGGCGGCATCACGCATCGCGGCGAGCGGGATCACCCGGCCGTTGGAATGGGCATTTTCCAGGCAGATCAGCCCGGTGCGCGGGATATGGATGTCGTCACCGATACGGATGCGGCGGCGGATGGCTTCGGCATCGAGCGCGCCCAGTTGGCTATCCAGCGTGCGCAGCTGCACCCCGCCGATCAACCCGGCCGCGCCGACCTCATGCTGGACGATGTGGCAATCGTCGCCAACGATGACCTCGTCGCCAGGCTGACAATGTGTCGCCAGCGCCAGTTGGTTGCCGAAGGTACCGGAGGGCACGAACAAAGCCGCTGCCTTGCCCAGCAGGCCAGCAGCTTTCTGCTCCAGCCGCAGCACCGTCGGATCGTCGCCATAGCAGTCGTCCCCCACCTCCGCCTCGGACATCGCCCGGCGCATCGCCGGGGTCGGTTGGGTTACGGTATCGCTGCGCAAATCGATCATGGTGCTTCTCCGGAAGTAGCTATACATGCTGCGCCTGCGCTGCCACAGCAGCAATGCAGGATAACCCTGCAAGCTTCAGCTTTCTGCTTGTCAGCAAATGGCTGACACCACACCACCAAATTTGCCGTTCGGAGCCGACCAATGCACCCCTAGCCGGCATGGCAAGATGCGCCGCAATGGCGCAACATGGCTTAACTTGGCAAAATCGTTGCCACTTCCCATGTCGTCAGACTCGCGCATGTCCAACGCCGACCTGCTCACTCGCAGCCTCGCTGCAGTGTGGCACCCATGTACCCAGATGAAGCGGCACGAAAGCCTGCCGCTGATCCCGCTCGCAAGCGGGGACGGGGTCTGGCTGGTGGATATGGATGGCCGCCGCTATCTCGACGGTATCTCCAGCTGGTGGGTCAATCTGTTCGGCCATGGCGAGCCACGCATCAAGGCGGCGATCCGCGCCCAGCTCGATACGCTGGAACACGCGATGCTGGCCGGCTTCACCCATCGGCCGGTGGTCGAGCTCTCCGAACGGCTGGCCGCGCTTACCGGTCTTGGCCATGCCTTCTATGCCTCGGATGGCGCCTCTGCTACCGAAATCGCGCTGAAGATGAGCGCACACTACTGGCGTAACCGGGGTGAGCCAGCCAAACACCGCTTCATCCACCTCGCAGGCAGCTATCACGGTGAGACCGCCGGCGCCCTTGCCGTCACCGATGTGCCGGTCTTTCGCCAAGCCTACGCGCCGCTGCTGCAGCCGGGCCTCACCGCCCCCAGCCCGGACGCCCGCAACGCACGGCTTGGCGAGAGCGCTGCCGATGTCGCCGGGCGTGCCGCGGCTGGCCTGGAAACGCTGCTGGCCGAACATCACCACGAGATCGCCGCGCTGATCGTCGAGCCGCTGATCCAGGGCGCCTGCGGCATGGCGATGCACGATCCGGCCTATCTCGCCCGTGCCCGCACGCTGTGCGACCGCTATCGCGTGCACCTGATCGCCGACGAGATCGCTGTCGGCTTCGGCCGCACCGGTACCTTCCTCGCCTGCGAGCAGGCCGACATCCGCCCCGATTTCGTCTGTCTGTCCAAAGGCATCACCGGTGGCTTCCTACCGCTGGCGGCCGTGCTGACCAACGATGAGATCTACGCCGCCTTCTACGACGACGACGTGGCACGCGGCTTCCTGCATTCGCACTCCTACACCGGCAATCCATTGGCCTGCGCCGCCGCGCTGGCGGTGCTCGATATCTTCGATGCCGACGATGTGCTCGTAGCCAACCGCGCACGCGCCGCGCGCTGGGATGCACTGTTCCGCCCACTGGCCGACCACCCACAGGTCCGCCACTTCCGTCATCACGGCATGGTGTGGGCCTTCGATGTGGCCGATGCGCCAGCCGGCTTCGCCCAGGCTTATTTCGCTGCCGCGCTGGCGCACGGCGCGCTGCTGCGGCCGATCGGCCATACCGTCTACCTGATGCCCCCCTACACACTGTCGGACAACGAAGCCGCCCACCTGGCCGCCGCTGCCCGTGCCGCACTGGACGCCGCGCTTGCCGCCGGCGCGAGAGGTCATGATGTTGCTGTCGCTTGAACTGCCCCCCAAGGATCCCAAGCTCGCCGGCTTCGTCGAGACACGGCCGCACGAGCTGCGCGCCTGGCTCGCCGCCTTGCCCAACAACAGCCCGCTGGACGCCGGGCGCCAGATCCTCGACGCACTGGCCAGCTGCAACCGGGTGGACATCGACGCCGAGATACGAGTCAAGCTGCTGGAGGAATACCACAGCGCGCTGGCGCTGCTGGCCGGCGGCTTCGAGGCGCTGTACCACGCCACCGGCTTTCCGCTGAAGGACAAGGCCCGCCAGGCCGCGCTACTGGTGCGCAGCCTGTGGCAGGAGCTCGCCACCGGCTACAAGGTGGCACTGATGGAGCGGCTGGAAAAGCGCTTCCTGTTCGGCAGTAACAAGCTTGCGCCGCAGCTGGTGCATCAGATCCTGGCGCTCTACTACCGGCTGTATCAGACCAGCAGCCGTGTCTGCATGGCGATGCCGGCCGGCCTGTGGTTCGAATGCCACCAGCTGTTCCGCTATGCCGCCGAGAACCGCTATCTCGACGAGACGCGCGGCATCGACGACGGCCCCACCGCCAGCGTGCTGTACAAGCGCTTGATGCTGCTGTCTCTGGCCGATCCGATGCGCTTCGCACCGGCCGAGCTGTCGCGCGTGATCGACGCAGTCGACAACTACGGCCATCACGCGCACTTCCAGCCGGTGGCCACCCAGCAGACCAGCGCCGCCGGCTTCTTCCTGGTACGGCTCGACGTGGATGAACCGCCGCACTACATCGGCAGCCGCGCCGTCGAAAACTACCAGGGCATGGCCATGCTGCTCGACACCATCGAGCTCGGCAAGAAGCTGCATCGTGCGCTGGCCGGGCTGGAGGCCAAGGCACCAATGGCAGGAGACCGGATCAAGCTGCTGCTGTGGATGGAAACCATGCGCCGGCTGATCAAGCAATGGAGCATCGCGCCCAAGCGGGTGTTCCAGCGCATGCGTACCGATGCCCATGTCGAGCTGGCGCACGGCCTCAAGGCCACCGCGCAGAGCCTGCTCAACGGCCACGCCGCCGTGCTCGATCCACACGCTGCCCATATCGGGCTCAGCACGCTGCCGCAGATCACGGCTTGGCGCATCCTCAATGAAAGCCCCGGCGGCTATGCCGTCACCACTCGCGATGCCCCGACCGGCAGGCTGCACGCCGGCGACATCGTTGCACTGCGCCAGCATGGCGGCGAAGGCTGGATGGTCGGCGCGATCCGCTGGCTGCAGCAATGCGAGGACGGTGCGCTGGAAATGGGCCTGCAGATCCTGGCGGTGCGGGCCGAAGCGGCGCTGCTGCGCCCGCATACCGCGGCCGAGGCACAGTTCGATACCGCCCTGCTGCTGCCCCCGATCACCGCGCTGAACCAGCCGGCACTGATCGCTGCCGGCAAGGGCCACTACGCACCGCTGCGCGAACTGACGCTGCTCACGCCCGAGGGCGAACGAGTCGTGCGCGCCACCCGGCTGGTCGAGCAGCAGATGGGCTTCGACCTGTTCGAATACGCGGCGGACTGAAACCACCGGCAACTGCGCAAGATGCGGGAAGCGCCACCATGACGCTGCCGTTACACTGCAGTGTCCGTCGTCGTCCGCCTGCCCGTCCATGCCCGCACTGCCACTCGCCTTCACCCGCCTTGCCGCCTCCAACCTCGCTGCACAGAGCGCCCAGCAGATCGGCCTCGCTGCCGCACCGCTGATCGCGGTGCTGGCGCTGGGCACTGATGTCACCGGCACCGGGCTGCTGCAGCTGGCGCAGACGCTGCCCTTCCTGTTGCTGTCGATTCCACTGGGCGTGCTGGCCGACCGGGTGTCACGACGGCGGCTGATGGCGGCGGGCGAACTGGTGCGTGCCGCATGCAACATTGCCATCGTGGCGCTGGTGCTGCATGGCGGGCTCACGCTGTCAGTATTGGCGCTGCTCGCTTTCATCGGCACCGCCGGTGCCGTCGCTTACAGCGTAGCCACCCCGGCGCTGATCCCGGCACTGGTGGCACGCGAAGACCTGGCGCGCGCCAACGGCCGCATCGAGCTGGTACGCAGCCTGGCACTCACCGGTGGCCCCGCGCTGGCCGGATTGCTGGTCGGTGCGACCGGCGCGGCGCCCGCCTATGCGCTGGCCGCCACGCTGTCGCTGTGTGCCGCTGGTGCACTATGGCGGCTACCCGAAGCGCCACCGGCAAGCACCCGACGCAACTTCAGCCAGGAACTGCGCGAAGGCGCGGTGTTCGCCTTTACCCAACCGCTGCTGCGCCCCCTATTGATCACCTCGGTGATCTTCAACATCGGCTACTTCGCGCTGCAGACCGTCTACGTACCGTATGCCGCGCGCGTGCTCGGGCTGTCCGCCAGCGGCATCGGCGCCACGCTGGCCGCCTATGGCGCCGGCATGCTGCTATCCGCATTGCTGGTACCCGTGATCGGCCGGCGATTGGCCCCGGCGGTGCAATTGCTGGTGGGGCCAGCAGGCGGTGTGGTTGCGGCGCTGGCCATCCTCGCCACACTGCTGTGGCCGACGCCTTGGCTGGCAGGCGCGAGCTTCTTCTTCGTCGGCATCGGCTCGGTGCTGTGGACCATCGCCGGCACCACGCTACGGCAGGCGGTGACGCCACTGGCAATGCTCGGCCGGGTATCGGCGATCAACACCATGGCGACCTACGGCGCGCGGCCGCTGGGTGCGGCACTGGCGACCGGCGTGGGGGCCATCGGCGGGGAAATCGGCTGTCTGGTGGTGGCTGGGGTGCTGTTGATCGCCCAGGCAGGCTATCTTGCCGCCTCGCCGGTGGCGCGGCTCAAGGCGCTGCCTGGCAGCTGATCAATCGTCCTGGCGCTTGGCGCGCGGGTGGAACTGGTCGTAGGCCTGCGCTAGCGCCATGTAGTCGAGATGGGTGTAGACCTGGGTGGTCGACAGGTTGGCATGGCCCAGCAGCTCTTGCACCGCGCGCAGGTCGTGGCTGCTTTGCAGCAGGTGCGTGGCGCAACTATGGCGCAGCTTGTGCGGATAAAGCCGCTCGGCGATGCCGAGCCGCTCGCGCCAGGTACGAAGCCGGCCCTCGATCGCACCGATGGAAAGCGGCTGCCCGGTCTTCCCGACGAACACCGTCAACACATCGCCACGCGCCAGTTGCGGGCGGATCAGCAGCCAGCGCCGCAGCGCCTCCACGGCGACGCTGCCCACCGGCACGATGCGGGTCTTGTTGCCCTTGCCGGTCACGCGGGCAAGGCCATGGTCGAGATCGAGCTCGGTCAGCGTCAGGTTGGCCAGCTCCGAAACGCGCAGGCCCGACGAATACGCCAATTCGAATATCGCCTTGTCGCGACAGGACAACGGCTCGTCATCCGGCATGCCGTCGAGCAAGGCGCTGACAGCGTCGACCGTCATTGCCGACGGCAGCCGCTGCGCGCGCTTGGGCGGGCGGATGCCGGCAAGCGGGCTGGCCGTCCAGCCCAGGTCGCGCTGCATGATCTTGTAGAAGGTACGCCAAGCGGACAGCACCCGGGCGATGCTGACCGGCGACAAGCCGCCGGAGCGCATCTGCCGCACGAAACCGCGCACCTCGGTCGGCGTCAGCGCATCGAGCGGTTTGTCCTTGGCATAGCGCACCAGCCGGGCCACGTCGTCGCCATAGGCCTTGCGGGTGTGGTGGGACGCCGTGTGTTCGCCCGCGAGGTAGCGGGCGAAGTGGGCCAGTGCGTCATCCATGGCAAGCTCAGTCGCCGACCTCGGCCGGCAGTTCCTCGACCTCGACCCGTGCCGTGGTCGGCGCCAGCCGCAGCACCGTGGCCGAGACGATGTCGGACAACCGCTGCAGATACAGCGTGCCCATGTCCGGGTAGAAGCGGTTTTCGTCCTCGCTCGCCAGCACCAGCACGCCGAACGGCTCTTCGCCGGTGCGCAATGCAAACTGGGCGAACGACTTGAGCGCAGGGCCGGCATCGTCGAACCAGGCCAGCACCTCGTCGGTGACATAGGGGCCGCAATACGGCGAAACCAGGTTCTGCGCCAGCTTGACCACGCCCTCGCCCACCGGCTCGAACTCGCGCAGCCCCGAATCGGACGGCAGCCACAGCCGGATCGCGACATGCGGCACGTGGAAGCGCTCGCGCAGGTGGTATTCCAATGTGCCGATCACGCCGGGCAGATCTTCGGCCTGGATCAGGTCGACGGTGAGCTTGTGCAGCCGCTCCGAGATCACGTCGTTGTCCTCGCCGAACTGCAGCAGCTCGGTGAGCCGGCCTTCCAGCGCGCGGTTCTTGTCGCGCAGCGTCAACAGCTGGCGTTCGGCCAGCGAAACGGCCTGGCCACGGTGCGAATGCGGCACGTAGATATCGGCCACTTCATCCGCGTAATCGTCGAAGAACGCCGGATTCTGTTTCAGCCAGCCCAGGATGTCCTCTGCCTGCATGGTGTTTCCCTCAGATCTGGATATGGCCTTGAAAGACGGTGACGGCGGGCCCGGTCATCAGCACCGGCGCATCGCTGCCCTGCCAGCGGATGGTGAGATCGCCACCACGGGTGTGCACGCGCACGGTATCGCCCAGCAAACCGCGACGGATGCCCGCCACCACGGCGGCGCAAGCACCAGTGCCGCAGGCCAGCGTTTCGCCGGCGCCGCGCTCGTATACGCGCAGCCGGATCTCGTCGCGGCCGACGATCTGCATGAAGCCGGCGTTCACCTTGCGCGGAAAGCGCGCGTGCCGCTCGATCAGCGGACCAAGTGTCTGCACCAGCTCGGTGTCGACATCGTCGACCACCTGCACTGCATGCGGATTGCCCATCGACACCACGGTGATGTCGACACTGCGGCCACCCACCTCGAGCGGATGGATGACGGCATCGGCATCGGCCACGAACGGCACCTCGGCCGGCAGCAGCGCCGGCGGACCCATGTCGACCGTCACCTCCCCGTTCGCCTCAAGCTTGGGATAGATCACGCCGCGCGCCGTCTCGACGGCGATTTCGGTCTTGGTGGTCAGGCCCTGGTCGTGGACAAAGCGCGCAAAACAGCGCGCGCCATTGCCGCACTGCTCGACCTCCTCGCCGCTGGAATTGAAGATGCGATAGCGGAAATCGTGTGCCAGATCGGCCGGTGGCTCAACCAGCAGCAACTGGTCGAAACCGATGCCAAAGTGGCGATCGCCGAGCCGCTGCACGGTTTCGGTATCGAGGCTGAGGGTTTGGCGCACGCCGTCGAGCACGATGAAATCGTTGCCCAGGCCCTGCATCTTGGTAAAGCTCAGGTTCATTGCACTCTCTGTGGATCGCTTCGGCTACAAGGCTAAACGCCTGTCGCCGTCGCGACAAGCCGGCGGCGCCTCACAGCATCAGCCGCAGGTACTCGATCTTGATGCAGCGATCCATCACCACGGTCAGGCCAGCGGCAACCGCACGCTGGGCAGCCGCTTCATTGACGATGCCAAGCTGGATCCACACCGCCGGCAGCTTGAGCCGGATCGCCTCGTCGACCACCGCATCAATCTCCTCGGCGCGGCGGAACACGTTTACCAGATCGACGCTGTCCGGCACGTCGGCGAGCTGGTCATAGGCCGGCTCGCCCAGCACCTCGGTCACATGCGGGCGCACCGGCACGATGCCGTAGCCGGCGCGCTGCATGAACTGCGACACCCCGAAGCTCGGCCTCGCCTCGTTCGGCGACAGACCGACCACGGCAATGCGCTTCACCCGCTTGAGCAGCGCGCGGATCTCGTCGTCACTGGGATTCTGGAATGCCATGCTTGCTCCTCAGGCTTCGGCCCCGGCCGCCAGCAGGCCAGGGTGGTCACGATGCGGCTTGTCGAGGTAATAGCCCTGCACCAGATCGACGCCGAATTCGACCAGCATGTTGTAGATGGTCTCGTTCTCGACGAATTCGGCAATGGTGGTCTTGTCCATCGCATGCGCCATGTCCACCATGCCACGCACGAACACCTGGCTGTCGCGGTCATTGGGCAGGTCGCGCACGAAGAAGCCGTCGATCTTCAGGATGTCGGCCTTCAGCTGCTTCAGGTAGGCAAACGAGGCGAAGCCATTGCCGAAATCGTCGAGACAGACAGTGCAGCCGGTGGCGCGCAACGCATCGATGAAGCGCTGCGCATCGGAAAGATCGGACACTGCCGCCGTTTCGGTCAACTCGACCAGCAATCGCCGCGGATCGACACGATGCAGGATCAGCAACCGATTGATGAATTCGGGCAGCTCCGGCTCGTCGAACGACCGGCCGGAGACATTGATGGCGATCGACACCTCGGGGCGCAGCGCCAACAACTCGATGGTGCGCTTGATCACCCAGCGATCGATGTCGACGATCTTGCCGGTCTTCTCGGCGTGCGGGATGAAGTGCCCCGGCATCACCAGGCTGCCCGGGTTCTGCACGTCCTTCATCCGCAGCAGCGCTTCCAGGTGCACCAGCTCGCGGGTCTTGGCATCGTAGATACCCTGGAAGTGCAGCTCGAAGCCATCGGTTTCCAGTGCCTCGACGATGCGGTCCTTCCACGACAGCCGGGTGAGGGCGCTGCGCGACAGGTCGGCATCGGGGCGGTACAACCGCCAGGTCGACTTGCCGGCGGACTTGGCCTGGTACATCGCCGAATCGGCGTGCGCCACCAGTTCGGCGGCGTTGTTGGCATGCTGCGGGAACATGGCAACGCCCACCGACGACGACGGCCGCAGCACATGGCCGTCGATGTTGAACTGGATCTGCGACACGCTGGCGACGATGCGCTCGGCGAGTTTGCCGACCTCGAACTCAGTACAGTCCGGCACCAGGATGGCGAACTCGTCGCCGCCCAGCCGCGACAGCACCTCGTGCCGGCGCACTTGGCCGCCGATCTCGCGGGCGATGGCCTTGAGCAGCTCGTCGCCGATGCCGTGGCCGAAGGTGTCGTTGACGTGCTTGAACTCGTCGAGATCGAAGAACAGCAGCGCCATCGACGCTTGGCGGCGGTCCGCCTCGGACACCATGCGCTCCAGCTCCTGCTGGAAGCGGTGGCGGTTGTAGAGCCCGGTCAGCGCATCGCGCTCGGCCAGGTTGATCATGCGCTCGGCAAGGATGCGCTCCTGCGTCACGTCTTCGTACACCCACATCCGGCCACGATCGCTGCCGCCGCCGACGCGATAGCACTGCTGTGTCAGTACCCGGCCGTCGTTCATCGTCAGTTCGCCGTAGTCGACGCGCTCGTCGGCCAGCGCCGATTCCTGCAGGTAGTGCGCCACGATGTCGCCGATGGCCGGGCGGTTCTCGGCATGCTGCAGCACCTGGCCGATCGGCTTGTCGATGATCGACACCGATAACGGAATGGCCCATAGCGCGCAGAACGCCGGGTTGTGGAAGATCACCCGGTTGTCGTGGTCGACGAACAGCACGCCGAAGCGCATCGCCGACAACAGCGCATTGAGACGCGCGCGCTCGGCCTCGGCACGCTGCAGGTAGCTCTGGCCCAGCGCCTGGATCTGCCGCAGCTCGATCACCGCCTTCCTCAACGCCAGCCGGTCGTCCTTCAGCTCGGAGTTGTCGCGGATCGATGCACGCAGGCCCAGGTAGACACCGTTGCTGTCGTAGATCGGCTGCCATGAGGCCGACGCCCAGAACAGGCTGCCGTCGCGCCGCACCGCGCGGAATTCGAAATCCTGCACCGACGAGCGCTCCAGCAGCGCACGGTCGAACGCCTCGGTCAGCCGCATCCGCTCCTCGGGGCTGGCCAGCGACAGCGGAAAATCGCCCAGGCGCATGCACTCGGCCACCGCATAGCCGGACAAACGCGTGACCGAGGCATTCACCCACACCAGCTTGCCTTCCGGGTCCAGCCACAATTCGGTCGAATAGGTGTAGTCGGCGATGGCGTGGAATTTTTCCTCGTTGTGCCGCATCGCCTCGATGCGCTCGCGGATCGAGCTCGCCATCTCATTGAAGCGCCGGGTGAGCTGTGCCACCTCGTCACTGCCCACAGGTTCAGGCAGCGCAGCGTAGTCGCCGGTGGCCGCCGCCTCGGCCGCGCCGATCAACTGGTACAGCCGCCGGGTCAGCCAGACGCCGAGCCCTGCCATCAGCAGCACCGAGACGACGATGCCGGCGATGATGGTGGTGGCGTTCTGCAGCGTCAGCCGGTCGATGGCCTCGCGCATGATGCCGGTGGTGATGCCGAAATGCAGTTCACCCAATGTTTCGCCACCGTACTGCACCGGCATCCGGGCATGGATCATCGGCGGAATGTCGCGCAGCCCCGTCAGCGGGGTAGGCGACGGCAGCGTCTGCGCGATGTCCCAGCCACGGCTGGCGACCACGTTGCGCCGGTTGTCGTACAACACCAGGTAGTCGATGCCCTCGGGGGCGCGCAGCGTGTCGATCAGCTCGGCGGCCTTGGCGAAATCGTTGTTGGCAAGCGGCCCGGACAGCGCGGCATTGAGCAGCCGGCCAAGTTCCTCGACGCGCGAGGCGGTGGACAGCGCAGTGGTCTCGGACCAGATGCGCGAGGTGTTGAACAACAGAAAGGCGAGGATCGTGCATTGCACCAGCACGCTGGCGACGATCAGCCGGGTACGCAGGGAAGCGGGCACGGGGATGAGACGCATCGGGTCTGGCTCGCCACCTGGGCAGCGGCACGGCCTCCTCTTGTAATCGGTGTGGTCCTGCAATCGGCCGCGCGGCATGTTGCGCCGGCGCCACCGGCACCGCTCGCCGACCTCGCGTGCGCGGCGCCCTCTCCTGTGGCGGTCAACGCCTCAGCGTCTTGATGAACACCTTGGAACGCCGTTGGTAATTGTATAGCTGCTTTTTCTCGATCGGCAGTTCGTCGACCGAGCCTTGCACGAAACCACGTTCGACGAACCAGTGGCTGGTACGCGTGGTCAGGGCGAACAACTGGGCCATCCCCAGTGTACGCGCCTGTTGCTCCACGTGGCGCAACAGCGTGGCGCCGCGGTCGGCATCCCGATAATCCGGGTCGATCACGAGACAGGCGAGCTCGGCCATGCGACTTTCCGGAAACGGATGGATGGCGACGCAGCCGATGATCTTGCCATCGTGCTCCAGCACCGAATAGCGATAGATCTCGCGCTCGATCAGCTCGCGGCCGCGCTTGACCAGCACGCCCTGGTCCTCCAGCGGCTCGATCAAGGCAAGCAGGCCGCCGACATCGTCAATGGTGGCCTGGCGCAAGGTCTCGAGTGATTCGCGCGAGATCATGGTGCCGATCCCGTCGCGGGTGAACAGCTCCATCAGCAATCCGCCGTCGACATGGTGGCTGACCAGGTGCGCCCGCAGCACACCTTGGCGCACCGCCCGGATCGCGCACGGCAGGTAGAGCCGGATGTCCTCGGGCTGCTTGTCGCAGCGCGCCAGCAACTGCTCGGCCTCCAGCGCAGTGAGCTCGGTGAGCATCTCGCCCTCCGGGCTGAACACGCCGTCGTGCTCGGACAGGAACAGCAGCTTGTCGGCCTTGAGTGCGATCGCCGCGCTGGTGGCCACATCCTCCAGCGGCAGGTTGAACACCTCGCCGGTCGGTGAGTAGCCCAGCGTCGACAACAAGACCATCTCGCCGTCGTCGAGCCGGTAGTTGATGGCCGTGGTGTCGACCTTGCGCACCTCGCCGGTGTACATCAAGTCGATGCCGTCGCGCACCCCCATGGGCTGCGCAGTGATGAAATTGCCGGCCGAGACGCGGATATCGGCGTTGGCCATCGGCGAATTGGCGAGCCCCATCGACAACAGCGATTCGATCTCGACCCGCACCTGGCCGACCGCCTGGATCACGCACTCCAGCGTTTCGGCGTCAGTGACGCGCAAACCCTTGTGGTAGCGCACGTCGAGCCCGCGTTCGCCCATGCGGGTCTCGATCTGCGGCCGTGCGCCGTGCACCACGACCAGACGCACACCAAGACTAGTCAGCAGGTTGATGTCATGGGTCAGCGTGACGAAGCGTCCATCGCGCACCACCTCGCCACCGAGCGCGATCACGAAGGTGCGGCCGCGAAAGGCGTGGATGTAGGGTGCAGCCTGGCGGAACCACTGGACGATTTCGTCTGTTTGCATCGATGCGATCCATGTATGCGCCGTCCGGCGCCCCGTAAGCATACCTGCAGACCCGGCGCCTTTGAATCATCGCCGGAGTGGCTAGCATGAGTTCATGACAAGAAGATAAACCCAGGAGCAGCGTCATGAAGTGTCGCGGACTGGGATGGATCGCGTGGCTGGCGCTCGCCCAGCCCGGCCACGCCGAAGACCTGCTGCAGCTCAACCTCGGCGCCTCGATCCGGCACGACGGCAAGGATGGCGGCGAGCTGCAGCAACTGGCCTGGCGCCGCAGCTGGCAGCCCGAATGGCTGCCCAGCAAGCGACTCAGCCTGCAGCTCGACCTGTCACTGTCGCATTGGCAGCTCGACGGACACAGCAACTGGGTGCCCGCCATCACGCCGGTGCTGCGCTACACGCTGGCCGACGACTGGGCCTGCCAGCCCTATGCCGAGTATGGCCTGGGCGCCAGCCTGCTATCCGACCTGCAGGTGACCGAAAAACGCCGCTTCAGCACCTATTTTCAGTTCGTGAACCGACTGGCGCTGGGCTGCCGTCTCGATGGCCGGCACGAGCTCGCGCTCGAGGCCATGCACTATTCCAACGCCTATATCGATACGCCGAATCCCGGCATCGAGTTCGTCACGCTGCGCTACGGCTACGTGTTCTGATTCAGTCGCCGTAGCCGTTCGGGTTGCCGCTCTGCCAGCGCCAGCTGTCGGCACACATGGCAGCAAGGTCCTTCTCGGCACGCCAGCCGAGGAAATCGGCGGCGTGCGCCGGCTCGGCGTAGCAGCTCGCCACGTCACCCGGACGCCGGTCGACGATGCGGTACGGCACCGGCCGGCCACTGGCCACCTCGAAGGCCTTGACCATGTCGAGCACCGAATAGCCGTGGCCGGTGCCCAGGTTGACGGCGAAGCAGCCAGGCCGGGTCACCAGCTTTTCCAGCGCCTTCACATGGCCACGGGCGAGGTCGACCACGTGGATGTAGTCGCGCACGCCGGTGCCATCGGGCGTCGGGTAGTCACCACCGAACACCGACAACTCAGCGCGCTTGCCGACCGCGACCTGGGCCACGAAGGGCAGCAGGTTGTTGGGAATGCCCTGCGGGTCCTCGCCGATCAGGCCGCTGTCGTGCGCGCCGACCGGGTTGAAGTAACGCAGGATCGCGAGATCCCAGCCGCTGTCGCTGCGATAGAGGTCACGCAGCATATCCTCGATCATCAGCTTGGAGCGGCCGTAGGGGTTGGTTGCCGACAGCGGGAAATCCTCGCGGATCGGCACCGAGGCCGGATCGCCATAAACGGTGGCCGACGACGAGAACACCAGCTGCTTCACGTCCGCCGCGCTCATCGCCTCCAGCAGGCGCACGGTACCGACGAAGTTGTTGTCGTAATACGCGACCGGCTTGGCCACCGATTCGCCCACGGCCTTGAGCCCGGCGAAATGCACCACGGCCTGGAAGCGGTACTCGCGGAACACTGCATCGAGCGCCGCGCGATCACGGATGTCGCCGTGCACGAAGGCCACCGGCTTGCCGGTGATGGTCGCCAGGCGCGCCAGCACCTCGGGCTTGCTGTTGCTGTAGTTGTCGAAGATCACCGGCGTGAAGCCGGCGGCGACGAGTTCGACGTAGGTATGCGAGCCGATATAGCCGGCGCCGCCGGTAAGCAGGATATGCACTGCGGACTCCAGATGCGGATTGAGGGTCAGCGGCGTTCTTGCCGCCAAAGCAGCACGACGGCAAGCACCATGAACAGCAGCGTCGGGATCGACACGACCAACGGCGCCGGCCACTGGTTGAGCTGGCCAAGGAACACCACCACCCGGTTGAGGAAGTGGAAGGCGAGCCCCGCCAGGATGCCGATGAACAGCTGCGTGCCCACGTTAGCCGAGCGACGTTGCCCCTGTGCGAACGGCAGCGCGATCACCATCATTGACAGGCAGGCAAGCGGGTAGAACAACTTGCCCCACAGCGCCAACTGGTAGCGACTGGTGTCCTGCTTGTTGCGTTCGAGGTGATCGATGTAGCTGTAGAGCGCCTGCGCCGACATCTGATCGGGCGACACCAGCAACACCGCCAGCATTTCCGGCGTGATCGAGGTCTTCCATTCGATGCTGCTCGGGGTGACGACGTCGACCGCCTGCAGGTCCTTGCCAAACCGCGTTTCGCGCGCCGTTTCCAGTCGCCAGCGGCCATTGTCCTGATAGCGCCCCATCTGGCCTTCCACGATGCGGTTCAGCGCCAGCTTGTCGCCGAACTCGTAGATGCGCACACCGAGGATGGTGAGGTCGGGCAGCATCTCGCCGATGTTGACGATCTGGCGCTCGTCCTTCACCCAGACACCGGAGCGGAACTCGCCGACCAGCATCTTCTTTGTCGCCGACAAGCGGTGCTGATTGGCCCAGCGTTCGGCCTGCGGTACCACGAATTCGCCCAGCGCCACCGTCGCCGCAGAGTAGACGGCACCAGTCAGCAGCAGCCACACCAGCAGGCGGCGCACCGATACGCCGGCCGCGCGCATCACCGTGAGTTCCGAATGGCCGGACAGGCTCGCCAGCGCGAAGATCGCGCCGATCAGCACCGCAATCGGCATCAGCTCGTAGGCATTGCCCGGCGCGCGCAGCAACACGAAGATCACCGCATCGACCAGCCGGTAGCCTTCCTTGCCCACATCCGACAATTCGGCAATCAGGTCGAAAAAGGTGTAGAGCCCGAGCAGACCCGCCAGCGTGAACAGCACGAAGACGGTGAGCTCCTTGAAGAAATAGCGAGCGAGCAGGCTCATCAACGCGCCCTCACCCGGCCACGCCAACGGAACAGCCAGACCGTGAGCAGCGCAGCGGCGCCATGCAGCGGCCACATGCCCAGCCACACCGGTATCTTGCCGGTGGCGATCCACACCTGGAACAGGTTGATGCAGTTGTAATAGAAGAAGTAGAGGAAGGCAGCGAACAACAGGTTGAACGCCCGCCCGCCACGCGGGTTGAAGAACGCCAGCGGCAGCGCGGCCAGCGTGAGGATCAGCGCCGAGATCGGCAGCGCCAGCCGCCAGGCGAGCTCTGCCTGGTGCTCCAGCTCGCTGCTGCCCCACAGGTCATGGCTTTGCGTCGCCCGCGTCGAGGTGCTGCTGGCTGTGCGCTCGTTCGACTCCACCAAGAGGTTGGCCTTTTTGAAGTTGAGCACCTCGAATTCCTGCGTGCCCGGCTTGCCCGAATAGGCCCGGCCGTCCGCCAGCCACAGCCAGCGCTCACCATCGGCGCCGAGCGTCAGCCCGCCGCGTTCGGCGAGGATGACCGAGATCTTGTCGTCGCGCTTCAGTTGCACGAACACGTTGCTGCCCGAAGCGTTGTCGCCGAAGTTTTCAACGAAGTAGACGCGGTCCGAGCCTCGCGATTCGCGGAACACGCCCGGCGCAACCTGGGTCACCTCCTGGCGGGCCAGCGATTCGCGGCGGAATTCGTCGCCTTCCTTCATCGCCCACGGCGAGACGAACAGCGCCAGCCCGGCGATCAGGAGCACGATGGGAATGGCGAATTCGAGGATGGGCGCGATGAAACTCTTGATCGAGCGGCCGCTGGCAAACCAGATCACCATCTCGTTGTCGCGCCACAGCCGCATCATCACCGACAGCACGGCAGCGAACAGCATCAGCGAGAACAACACCGGCAGGTAGCGGATCGAGGTGAAGCCCATCATGGCCCAGACTGCGCCGGACGACAGCGCGCCGATCGCCGCCTGGCCCAGGAAGCGCACGATCTGCGTCGTCATCACCAGGAGCAGCATCACGGTAAACACCGCGAGCGCCACCCAGGACATCTCGTGGATCAGGCTTTTGCGAAAGAGCATGCGTTTTTGACTTGCGCGGGGGGCTGGGAAATAATCGGGCGAACCTTGTAAGTCATCGTCAGGCAGCCGTGGCGGCACACCCGCACGGCCTTGCCGTGCCATCGATGACACCGCTCAGCACCAGGAGATTCGCCGTGGAATTTAGCATAAATAGCCTCGCCCCCGAAAAAGCCACCGGCGACAGCCTGGTCCTGACCGTGAGTGGCAACGCCCTGCCGGGGGCCTACGCCAAGCTCGACGCAGCCATCGGTGGCACCATCTCCTCACTGCTCGCTGCCGGCGAGCTCGCCGCGAAGGCCGGTTCGGTGGCAAGCAGCCATGCCACGCTGGCCGGCCGGCTCGTGCGGCTGATCATCGTGCAGCTCGGTGAATCGATCGACGCCGCGGCCGTGCGGCAGGCAGCGAGCGGCGCAGCGCGCGCGCTGCTGGCCGCCAAGGGCAGCAGCGCCGACATCGCCGCGGCGCTGCCCAAGGGTGTAGCCGCCGACGAACTCGCCGCCGCCTTCGCTCAGGCTCTGGTGTTCGAAAGCTATCGCTTCGACGATTTCAAATCCTCGCCCGAACCGCGTTCGGCACTCGCCCGCGTGAATTTTTCCACCGGCAAGAAAGCCGATGCCGCCGCACTGGAAGCCGGTGTCGCCCGTGGTCAGGCGCTTGGCCAGGGCATGAACCTGACACGCCAGCTCGGCAACCTGCCCGGCAACGTCTGCACCCCGACCTTCCTCGCCGAGGAAGCGGTACGGCTCGGCAAGTCGCACAAGCTGAAGGTGCAGGTACTGGACCAGCCCGAGCTCGAAGCGCTGGGCATGGGCTCCTTCTTGTCGGTGGCCAAGGGTTCGGTCGAGCCGCCCAAGCTGATCGTGCTCGAATACAAGGGTGGCAAGAAAGGCGCCAAGCCCATCGCCTTGGTCGGCAAGGGCATCACCTTCGACTCGGGCGGCATCTCGCTCAAGCCGGGCGAAGGCATGGACGAGATGAAGTACGACATGTGCGGTGCCGCCACCGTGCTCGGCACGCTGCAGGCTGCAGCCGCGCTGGCGCTGCCGATCAACATCGTCGGCATCATCCCCACGTGCGAGAACATGCCGGCCGGCAACGCCAACAAGCCGGGCGACATCGTCAAGAGCATGGCGGGCCTCACCATCGAGGTGCTGAACACTGACGCCGAAGGCCGGCTGATCCTGTGCGATGCGCTGACCTACGCCGCACGCTTCGAACCGGAAACGGTGATCGACATCGCCACGCTGACCGGTGCCTGCATCATCGCGCTCGGCCACGTTGCCACCGGGCTCTACGCCAACGATGAAGCACTGGCCGCCGAACTGCTGGCGTCCGCCGACGACACCGGCGACAAGGCCTGGCGCCTGCCGCTGTGGGACGACTACCAGGAACAGCTCAAATCCAACTTCGCCGACATGGGCAATATCGGCGGTCGCCCCGCCGGCTCGGTCACCGCCGCCTGCTTCCTCGCCCGCTTCACCAAGGACTACCGCTGGGCCCACCTCGATATCGCAGGTACCGCCTGGAAGAGCGGCGCGGCCAAGGGCGCCACCGGCCGCCCGGTGCCGCTGCTGCTGGATTTCCTGACCCGTCGCGCCGCTGTGAAGAAGGGCAAGCAGTGAGCGTGACACGACGCGGATTCGCCCACGCATGAGCGCCGTGGTCACCTTCTATTTCAATGTGAAGAGCCGCGAGCAGGCGCTCTGCCAGCTGATCGGCAAGGCGCTGGCGCAACGGATCGAGATCAACGTGCTGGCGCGTGACGCCAATGGCAGCGCCGCACTGGACCGATTGTTGTGGGAAATCCCGCAAACGGGTTTCCTGCCGCATTGTGCCGCCGACGACGCGCTCGCCGCCCGCACCCCCATCGTGGTCGATCATCGCGACGACCTGATGCAGCCGCGCGCCGCACTGTTCAACTGGACCGATGCGCCACCGCCTGAAGCGCTGCGCCAGGGGCGGATCTTCGAGATCGTCGACCGCGACGATGCCAACCGCAACCGCGCCCGCGAGCGTTGGCGCGCCTATGCCGCGCTGGGCATCACGCCCAGTGCCATCGACATGCTGGACCTTGCCGCAGCGCGAAGCGAGACGCCATGAGCGAAGAAGAAAGCGTCAGCCCGCTGTTCAACAAGATGGATGCGCTGATGGCGCGCCACCGCGGTGGCAACCGCCCCGGCAACGACGACGACATCCCCGTGCTGACCGACGCGCTGGACGACATCCCGGTACTGACCGAGGCGGTCGATGACATCCCGGTACTCGAGGATGTGATCGACGAGCCGGTGCAGGCCGTAACCGCAGCCCCCGCGATTGCCGAACCGGCGCCGCAGCCGGCCGGCGAATCCGAGGCGTTGCTGTTCGATCCGGACGAATTTCATCGCCCGCCACCAGTACTGCCGACCACAGCCGCGCCGGCCCAGGCGCCGCAGCCGCCACGCGCGCCCGCAGTGGAGGAAATTTTCCTCGACCTGCCGCTGCTCGATCTTGATGCCCTCGTCACCGAGGCGCCGCCGTTCGGCAGCAGCGAAACCGTCATGCCCAGCGGTACGACCACGTCGACCGCTTCATCATCCGGGCTGCGCTGGGAGGAGGAAGAGAGCTTCCTGCTGCCCGCACCAGCGAGTGCCCGTCAGCCCGAACAGCCGCCGCCCGCGCCGACCGCAACGTTGCGTTTCGACGAGGTGGAACATGCGGCACCACCACGCCGGCTCGATCTGGAGCTGGAGCCGGCGCAGCCTGACGAAGCCGTCGAAGCCGTCGAAGCCGTCGAAGCCGTCGAAGCCGTCGAAGCCGTCGAAGCCGTCGAAGCCGTCGAAGCCGTCAGCATTGTCGCGCCGGACTCCGATTTGTCCAGCGTGCTGGCCGAATTCAACCGCCGGGCGGAGGCACAGCAGCCGGCCGACGACGAACTGCATATCGCGCTCGGCAATGATCCGCATATCGAGCTGCATCTCGACGCCCATGTCGATGAAGCGGCACACAGCAATGAGATCGAGCCCGCCATAGTCAACACGCTTGGGGACGCCTCGATCGAGCCCGAGCCGCTGGCGATCGAGCCGGACGCGCTGCCGGAGCAGCCGGCGCCGGAGCCGACACTGCCTCCGCCACCGCCCAAGCTCGACGAAGCCGCGGTGGCCGAACTCACCGCCGGCGTGGCAGCACATCTGGCGGTGGATATCGCGATGGAGGTCGACCGGCTGTCACGCCAGCATTTCAAGACGCTGATGAGTGCGCTCTACACCGAGGCGGCCACCACCCTCGCCACCCAGATCAGCCACGAGCTCGAAGCGAAGTTCGCACCGCGCGTGGCGGAGCTCGTCAACAACGAGCTGCGGCGTCAGGGCCTGATCGACTAGGTAGCAAAACAAACAGCCCACCGGATGGTGGGCTGTTTGCATGGCGCTGCTGATGCGGCTCAGTCCGCCTTGGCGCGACGGCGGCGCAGGAACTGCTGGAATAAGCGCGCAATCTTCCACGCACCCATCGCCAACGGCAGCAGCCGCGATACCTGGGCGAACTTGCCGCTGGCCAGCAGGCCGGACAGCATGCCCATCCAGTCGCCCGGCTGCTGGATCAGCCGCAACAGCCAGCTGCCGTGCTGAGCTGCAACGAAGGGCTGGCGTAGATCGGACAGCGATGCGGACAACTCCAGCCTGTGCATCTCGGCCTCCAGCCGCAGCAGCTGCTTGCGAGCATCCCGGCTCATACGGGTTTCCCGGCTCATAGCAGGCGCTCCCGATCACGCCGCAGCTCTTCCAGCGTAGCGGCAAACGGCTGCGGGCCACGAGCCACGCCGCGCCATGCCAGCCAGAGGCAGATGCCACCGCAGAGCAGGAACACGGCACCAAAGATCGCCAGCATCGCAATGCGAGACGTGTGCGGCAGGTAGAGCACCAGCGCCCAGGCAAAGGAGACGAGGCACAGCAGCAGCAGGCCGGCGCCAAACACGCCAAGGATCAGCGTGCGCAACACGCGCTCGCGCGCCTCCTCCAGCTCGATGCTGAAGATGCCGAGATGCGCATGCAGCAAACCGACGATGGCTGCGGCCAGCCGGTGCAGCGGGCGCGGTGACGAAGTGGAATCGGACATCGTTTCCCAGGAAGGCAGTGGGCGACGGCATGCCGTCGCCCTGGCGATTTAACGGCGCGAGACCAACAGGCCCAACAGAAAACCCACGCCGGCGGCGACGCCGATCGAGGTCCATGGGTGCTCGTGCACATACTCATCCGTCGCCTTGGCGGCAACGCGCGCCTTCTCCGCCACCAATTGCTCGGTTTCGATCAGCTTGGTCTTGGCGGCAGACAGATTGGCGGAAATCTTCTCGCGCAGCGCCTGCGCTTCTGCGCCACCGGCCTGCGCCACGTCTTTGAGCATGACTTCGGTGTCGGCAATCACGTTGCGCAAGTCGCCCAAGAGGACGTCCTGATCGGCTTTCAGCTTTTCGCTCATGGCAATGCTCCTTGGATGGATGGCGTGAGGACTTTCATTATCTTGGTCCCAAACTGAATAAAACCATAGGAAAAACGACAAACACGCGTAGGAACCCGCCGACAAGTCCATACCCAATGCCCACAACGGCGTGCGCCGGACCGGCAGACGCCGCTTGCCGGTATAATTCGCGGTTTCCCTTGATTCTGCCTCCGTTGCCCATGAGCACCGCACTCGACCAACTCGCCAAGAGCTTTGAACCTGCCGCCATCGAGGCGAACTGGTACCCGCGCTGGGAAGGCGCGAACTACTTCAGCCCCAGCATGGATCTGTCGGCACCGTCGTTCGCCATCCAGCTGCCGCCGCCCAACGTGACCGGCACGCTGCACATGGGCCACGCCTTCAACCAGACCATCATGGATGGCCTGACGCGCTACCACCGGATGCGCGGCGACAACACGCTGTGGCTGCCGGGCACCGATCATGCCGGCATCGCCACGCAGATCGTCGTCGAGCGTCAGCTCGACGCGCAGGGCATCAGCCGCCATGACCTGGGCCGCCCGGCCTTTATCGAGAAAGTGTGGGACTGGAAAAAGCAATCGGGCGACACCATCACCGGCCAGATGCGCCGCATGGGCGCCTCGGTCGATTGGGGCCGCGAATACTTCACGATGGACGACAAGATGTCGGGCAGCGTGACCGAAGTATTCGTGCGCCTGTTCGAACAGGGCCTGATCTATCGTGGCAAGCGGCTGGTGAACTGGGATCCGGTGCTCGGCACCGCCGTCTCGGACCTCGAAGTGGTCAGCGAGGAAGAAGATGGCCACATGTGGCATATCAAGTATCCAGTGGTGGGGAGCGATGAGTTCGTCATCGTTGCCACCACCCGCCCGGAAACGCTGCTGGGCGACGTCGCCGTGGCGATCAACCCAGGTGATGAGCGCTATCAGCACCTGCTGGGCAAGCAGCTCGAGCTGCCGCTCACCGGCCGCACCGTCCCGGTGATCGCCGACGACTACGTCGACAAGGAATTCGGCACCGGCTTCGTCAAGATCACGCCGGCGCACGACTTCAACGACTATCAGGTCGGCAAGCGCCACGACACCCGCCTCGTCAACGTGATGAGCCTCACCGCCACCATCCTGCCGCAGGCGCAGGTGTTCGGTTTCGACGGCAGCGCTCACGATTCGATCGCCCTGCCCGCCGCCTACGCCGGTCTCTCCACGCGCGATGCGCGCAAGGCCATCCTGGCGGATCTGGAAGCAGCGGGCCTGTTGCTGGAGACCAAGAAACACAAGCTGATGGTGCCGCGTGGCGACCGCACCGGCACCGTGATCGAGCCCATGCTGACCGACCAGTGGTTCGTGGCGATGAGCAAGCCGGACGAGGCCACCGGCAAGAGCATCACCCAGAAGGCGCTGGAAGTGGTGCAGAACGGCGAAGTGCAGTTCGTACCGGGCGACTGGGTGAACACCTATTACGCCTGGCTCAACAACATCCAGGACTGGTGCATCAGTCGTCAGCTGTGGTGGGGCCACCAGATCCCGGCCTGGTACGACGACGAAGGCCGCTGCTACGTGGCGCGCACCGAGGCCGAGGCGCTGGCGCAATCCGGCGGCAAGGCGCTGCGCCGTGACGACGATGTGCTCGATACCTGGTTCAGCTCGGCGCTGGTGCCGTTCTCCAGCCTGGGCTGGCCCAACGCCACCAACGAACTGAAGGCCTTCCTGCCCTCCAGCGTGCTGGTCACCGGCTACGACATCATCTTCTTCTGGGTGGCCCGGATGATCATGATGACCACGCACTTCACCGGTCAGGTGCCGTTCAAGCACGTCTACGTGCATGGGCTGGTGCGCGACGGCGAAGGCAAGAAGATGAGCAAGTCCGAGGGCAACGTGCTCGATCCGGTCGACCTGATCGACGGCATCGCGCTGGCGCCACTGCTGGAAAAGCGCACCTCTGGCCTGCGCCGCCCGGAAAAGGCACCGCAGGTGGCCAAGAAGACCGAGAAGGAATTTCCGGAAGGCATTCCAGCCTATGGCGTCGACGCGTTGCGCTTCACCTTTGCCTCGCTGGCCTCGCTGGGCCGCTCGATCAACTTCGACCAGAAGCGCTGCGAGGGCTATCGCAATTTCTGCAACAAGCTGTGGAACGCCACCCGCTTCGTGCTGATGAATGTCGAGGACAAGGATTGCGGCCTCGCGGCCGGTGCCGAACTCGACTACGGCTTCGCCGATCGCTGGATCATCAGCCGGCTGCAGGAAGCCGAGCAGGCCGTCACGCTGGCGCTCGACACCTTCCGCTTCGACCTGGCCGCGCAGGCGATCTACGAGTTCGTCTGGAACGAATACTGCGACTGGTATATCGAGCTCGCCAAGGTGTCGGTGCAGACCGGCAATGAGGCGCAGCAGCGCGCCACCCGCCGCACGCTGATCCGCGTGCTGGAAGTGATCCTGCGCCTCACCCACCCCATCATGCCCTTCATCACCGAGGAGCTGTGGCAGGTGGTGGCGCCGCTCGCCGGCAAGAAGGACAGCGACTCCATCATGGTGGCCGCCTGGCCGCTCGCCGACGAGGGCAAGCTCGACGCCGCGTCGAGCTCGGTGGTCGACGAGCTGAAGGCGCTGGCCTTTGCTGCGCGCAACCTGCGGGCCGAGATGGGCCTGGCGCCGTCGCAGAAGGTACCACTGTATGTCGAGGGCGGTGCTGAGCTGGCGCGCTTTGCCGAGTACCTGAAATCGCTGGCCAAGCTGTCCGAAGTGCATGTGGTCGCGACGCTGCCGGACGACGACGCCCCGGTGGCCGTGGCCGGCAGCACACGGCTGATGCTCAAGGTCGAAGTCGACCGCGAGGCGGAGGCCGCGCGGCTGGCGCGCGAAATTGCCAAGACCGAGGATGGCCTTGGCAAGATGGTCGCCAAGCTGGAAAAGCCGGGTTACATCGACAAAGCACCGGCCCATCTGGTGGAGAAGGACAAGGCGCTCGTGGCCGAGCTCTCGACCAAGCTCGCGCAACTGAAGGCGCAGCTCGCCAAGCTCGGCTGAGCCTGACAAGGGCGCCGTGCAATGCGGCGCCCTATGCCCGCAAGCTGGGCAAATTGCTTGCATTCACCTTGATTGGTGCTTGAAGCGGGCTGACTCCCATTCGTAAACTGGGAGCTCCCGTTGCACGGAAGTCCCCCTTGAACGCCCCTACCCTCGCCACCCAGCAAGGCTCGCTGTTCCGCCGCATCCTGTTCTGGATCATCGCGGTCGAGATCATCGTTATCGCCGGCTTTGCCGCCAACAGCTATTTCGACAAGGTGCGTGACGTACGCGCCGAGATCGATGGCCGGCTGCGCGCCGCGGCCCATGCCGTGCCCTACATCATCGCCAGCGACTATCCGGCACGCGCCAAGGATGCCCAGGCCATCGGAGCCGATGAATACAAGGCGCTGGTGCTGCGCCTTGGCGGCTACGCCGAACAGGTGGGTCTCGCCTACACCTATCTGCTCAAGGTCGAGGACGGCAAGGTGATCTACATCGCCGACGGCGCTCCGCACGCCGAGGTCGAGGCCGGCGACTATGCCAAGTACTACGAGCACTACAACGATGCCGACCCGGCGACGCTGGAAGCCTGGCGCAGCGGCAACGTGCAGTTCGCCGAGTACGAGGACAAGTTCGGGCGCTTCCGCTCGATCTTCATGCCGATGAAGACCAGCAACGGCACGCCCTACCTGATCGGCGTAGACATCACGCTCGATCATGTGACGAAGGCGCTGCAGCGCACGCTGCTGAAGATGCTGCTGATCGCAGCGGTGTGCCTCGCCCTCGGCGTGGCGCTCGCCGTGGTGGCGGCCCGGCGGTTGGCGGCACGGATCCAGCAGATGGCACGCGACATCGACGCCGTGGCCGACGCCCGCGACCTGACCCGGCCAGTGGCCGTGCTCGGCAGCGACGAAATCGCGCGCATCGCCGAGAAGCTGAACCGGTTGTTGGCCATGGTGCGCGAGGTGTTCACCACCACACGCGGCAGCGCCAACGAGACGGCGACCATGGCCCAGCAGTTCGTCGGCCTGGCGCAGGAGCTGCGCAACGAAGTGGGCCAGGGCGTGCGCCAGATCGGCGAGATCGGTGGCGAGGTCAGCCATATCCGCGACGCCGCCGCCGAAGCGGCACATCTTGCCGCAGCGGTGCGTAGCGGCGTTTCGTCCGCAGCCGCCAAGCTCAGCAACGCACGGGGCGAGCTCGATCAGATGGTGCGCGCGGTGAACGACAGTGCCGATGCCAGCCAGGCCATTGCCAGCGAGTTGCAGCAGCTCACGCGCGAAGCCGAGCAGATCACCCATATCCTCGATGCGATCAAGGGCATTTCAGACCAGATCAACCTGCTGGCGCTCAACGCCGCCATCGAAGCGGCACGCGCCGGCGAAGCCGGGCGCGGCTTTGCCGTGGTGGCCGACGAAGTGCGCAAGCTCGCCAGCCAGACCGACACGGCACTCGCCGATTCGCAACGCGCGGTGACCGGTATCGTCGGCGCGATCGAGACCACCAGCAGCCGCATGGCCGCTACCGCGCGCCAGGCCCAGCAACTGGTGGCCAGCGCCGACGGCGCATTGGCGGCGATCGGCGACAGCGTAGGTGCCATGCAGGCTGCCGAACGCCACGTCGGCGCCAGTGCGGCACAGACCCAGGCGATCGAGAACGCGGTCAACCACATCGGCAACGAGGTGGATACGCTCAAGCAATCGTTCGCCGTCAGCGCCCGCGACGCCGACGACATCTATGCAGCGGCGGCCGAGCTCGGTCGCAAGTCCGATGCCTTGCGCGGCGAGCTCGATCGGTTCAGGAGCTGAGCCACTGCATTGCCCCATACAACAACAGCGCCTTGAGGCGCTGTTGTTGCTGATACCAAGCTCGGCCTACTTGTTGAATGGCCGGCAGATTTCGTCAGCCGAGCACAGCCATGGAAACTGCACCCCACCGACCACATTCATCGGCGGTTTGCCGACGATATCGTCCCAGATGCCCTGATAGGTATAGGCCGCGACCTGCTTGTATGGCGTTGAAACCCATGGCTCGGTACGAGGCTGAAAGCCTGTGATCTTGAGCGTCGTCACCACCTGCTGGGGGTCGACCACATTCTGGATCATGTAGACACCAGCACGGAAGAATTCCATCCGATACCCACCTTCCGGCCGCATGCAGCTCTTCTCGAACAGCCGTGCATTCGCCCAGACCGCGTTCATCGCCTCAAGGCTATCGTTCCGCACGAACTGCCACACGCCGTTTTCATTGCCGGGCGTATCGCCCTGCGTCCACCAGCGCGCCTGGTAGATCTTGCCCTGATGGCGCACTTGCTGGCCCGCGAGAAAGGTCTGCGTATTGCTCCACTGCGGGATGCTGGTGCTGCCGGCAAGCAACTCCCAAGCGCCCCAGCCACCCGACTGCGGTGTTTCATTCTGGGTCCACCAGCGTGCGCGGTATGCGCCACCCTGGTAGCGCACGGTCTGCCCTGCGGTATACGCCTGGCCTGCTTGCCACTCGGGCGAGTTGGGCTGCGTGGGCGTAGGGGTTGCTGGTGGAATCGGTGTCGGCGTCGACACGGGGATCGGCAGTGGCCAGCCAACCGGGGACGGCGTCGGTGGCGTCACGGGCGCTGTAGACACCGGCGTCACCGGATGTAGCACCAACGCCGTATTGGTGGTTTGGCATGACCATGTGGCATCCCCTCCCGGTGCCGATGGCAGGACCGGCGTGGGATAGGGAGGTGTTGGCGTGGGCGTGGTCGCCAAGGCCATCGGGCCGATCAGGGCTGTGACGAGCAACCCTAAGAGCTTCGTTGTTTTCATCTCTGCTTCCATCCTGTGTTTGTGTACGCCATGACGAATGCATGGCTGGACCATCGTAATACAAACACTGAAAGCAAAACCGACCACTGGTATCGGATTTCTGGTGGAACTTTCGTCAATAAAAGAGCCGCCTGATAAAGGCGGCTCTGGATTGAAACCGTGCGGGATGGCGCTCAGGGAATGCGCACTTTCAACCACACATCCGGCGCACGGTCCGGGCGCCAGTTCACGGATACGCTGGAACCGACATCGCGCCGGGCCTGGTAGGCATAGCCGTCGTACCACACCCATTCACCGCGATGGTAACCACGGTCGTGGCCCCAGCCTGCGGGCCGCCAATGCGGGTCGCGGCGCCATGGTTTGTCCTCGCGATAGCCGGGATCACCCGGGTAACCGCTGGGACCGCGCCATTGCCCCGTGTCGTGGCCGCGTCCGTCGTAGTAGCGGCGATCGCGGTGGCCGCGCGCCGGCTCCCACAACGAATGTGCGGCTTCGGGGGTCCAGCCGGCGCCGCGCCAGGCGGTGTGGCTCTGAACCACGCGCCATTGCTGGCCACGGTACTCGACGACTTCGCCAGCGCGATAGTCGCGGCCTTCACGCCAGTGTGGGGATGCATGGGCCTGGGCCGCGAGCATGGCACCGGCAAGCGTCAGTGCAGTGATGATGGTCTTCATGGAGCTCCTCCTTGGTTTGCCTCCTGTGCACCATCAATGCATGGAGGGCACGCCGGGTTGACCGAGTCTGCCCGGCGTGTGAAGCAGCTCTCACTGCACAGCAAAGATCAGCGTGTGGTCCTTCTCGTGGGCAAACACCAGCGGGAACACCCGCGCCATCAGCATCTCGTTCACCGTGTACTCGCGGTTGTTGCGCACGGCATCGTCGATCACGATGTAGCGGATGCCTGCCTGCTGGGCGAGGCCACGCATTTCGTACGGGTTGGGCGTGCCATAGATGCGCTTCATGATCTGTACACGCGTATCGGTGTCATAGCCAGCGGACCAGGCGTAGTACGGCCAGCCGTAGTAGATCGGCCGTCCGGCGAACTGCACCGGATGCAGCGTGGCCCAGTCGGTAAGGAACACGTCGCCCGGCTTGCTGTGCTGCCGCACCCAGAGGGTGACCGGGTCATCCATGCGGAACTGCACGCTGCCCTGATTCATGTTGTAGAGCGTGCGTAGGTCGACAAAGCCGGTAATGGTCATGAACAACGTGAACACCACGGCCAGGATGCGCTGGGTGACGAGACCACTGCGCCACAGGCCGACCACCAGCACGGCGACCACGATGTTCGCGAGCAGCGTCGCGATCATGATGAACTTGTGGTTGGCATTGATATCGGTGGTCAGGGACACCGTCAGCGCGAACACGATGGGCACGAAGAACGCCAGCGTCAGGCCGCGCGTATTACGCCCGGCCGGCAAGGCGCCCAGCCAGCCGAGGATGAACAACGGCACAAACAGGCCCATCAGCTCGATCACGAACCAGATTACGCCAGCGACGGTCTTCTGATCGGCGAGGAAGCCGAAGAACAGCGTGGGCGACACCGCCGAAGCCCCGGCGCCGATGAACCAGCGCGACTGCAGCGTGGCCAGCAGCACCGCCAGCACGGCAATGATGGCGTACTCCAGCCGGCCACGGCTGAACAGCGTCATCACCGCCAGGATCAAGAGCGCGGTGATCACCACCGCGCCGTTCCAGAAGCCGATCAGCCCCAGCAGCACGCCGAGCGCCACGGCGCGGCGCCAATCCTGCGGCCACCAGCCGCCGAACGAGATCACCGTGCGCCACCAATGCACCAGCCGCGCCTTCACACCGGTCTGCTCACTGGCCGCGGACTGGATCAGCGGCAGCAGCGCCATCAGGATCAACAGCATGATGCCGATCGAGAAGGCGAAGTGGCGCTGGTTGGCGTAGACATTCTGCGCCCACAGCCCCCAATGCTCGTTCTGCGTCTTGCCGATGTGCAGCGACACATTCCACAGCGCCTGCCACAGGTCACCACCCAGGTGGTCCTTGGCAAAGGTGAAGAAAGCAAAGGACGAGCGGAAGATGAAGAAGGCGCCGGTCAGCACACCGACCGCGCGCGAGCCGGTGATCGCCACCGCCAGCGCATAGAGCAGCAAGAACACCGCCACCAGCGACAGGATGCTCGGCAGGTTGAACGCCCAGTCGAGCGGCAGCCCCAGCTTTTCCAGCGTGGCAACCAGGAACTGGAACAGGAAGTGGTAGCGGATGTTGCCTTCGGGAAAATGCGGGTACTGCGGCGGGAAATTGTCGCCCCACGAGAACGAGCGGATCACCGCCAGGTGCGGGCCGAAATCAGACCAGACGGTGTTGCCGATCAGCAGCACGCCATCCTTGATCATCAGCGTGTGCCAGGCAATGAAGCTTGCCAGCAGCAGCGCCACCAGCAGGTAGGCACCCTCCACGCCCAACAGCTTGCGCCACCAGCCGGCCTCGGGCTTGAACGCGGCCGGCCGCTGCAGGCCGTTGAACCACATCAACATGGCTGTGGCCACGATGGCGAGGCCCAACACCGCCCACGGCTGCATGGCGCCCAGCCAGTTGCAAAACACGAAGGTGGTCCAGTTCATCAGCAGCGTGCCGACGAGCCACGCTGCAGGCCAGCGGATCACCCACAACGGCAGCGGGATGGCCGTGCCAAAGAGGCTGGTGCGTTCAGGCACCTGCAGCACCCATGGCAGCAGGCGCGGCAGCAGCTGCCAGCCCAAGGCGAATGCGACGATCAGATAGAGCAGACCCAGCACGATGTCATTCCTGTGATTTGGCGGGGGAGATGGCGGTTTCCGCGACGAGATAGCGCGGCCGGCCCTTGACCTCGTCGTAGATGCGCGCGAGATAGGTGCCGATGATGCCCAGGCTGAACATCAGCGCACTGCCGATGATCAACTGCAGCAGGATCACGGTGGTGAAACCGTCGTCGGCATGGCCGGACAGCTTGGTGTACAGCGTCTGTACCGCCATGCCGAGCGCGCCAATGAAAAAGAGGCCGCCCATGACCGTGACGATCTGCAGCGGCAACGACGAGAACGCGCTGATCGCCGAGATGAACAGCCGACCAAGCTTCATCGGCGACCACTTGGTGGTGCCCTGCACCCGGCTCGCGACGACAAAGGGCAGCCGGTGGCGCTTGAAGCCCACCCACGCGGACATGCCGCGAAAGAAGGTGTCGCGCTCCTTCATGCTGCGCCAGGCCTCGACCGCCTTGCGGTCCATCAGCTTGAAATCCGACGCGCCGGAGAGATCGAAGCCCGAGAGCTTGTGGAACAGGCGGTAGAACACGCGCGCACCGAACTTGTACACGCCGCCTTCCTGGCCACGGTGCGCCTTCACGCCCTCGACCACATCCCAGCCCTCGCGCCACAGCCCGACCATCTGCGGGATCAGCTCGGGCGGATGCTGCAAGTCGGAGTCCATGACAAGGCAAGCCTGGCCATCAGCCTGTTCCAGCCCGGCGCACAGCGCCGCCTCCTTGCCGAAATTGCGCGACAGCCGGATCGCCTTGATGCCCGGCAGCGACTGCGCCAGCCGCGAGAGTGCAGCCCAGCTGTCGTCGCGCGAGCCGTCATCGACCAGCACGAACTGCACATCAAGACCGTGCGCGGCGAGCAGCGCGTGCACAGTCCCCACGCTCGCCTCGATATGCGGACCTTCGTTGTAGACCGGCATCACGATGGAAATCATCGGTAGATCACCTTGCGATAGAGCACGAAATTCCAGCTGACGATCATCAGCATCACCACCACCTTGGCCACGAGCGCCGGCACCTGCGCCAGCTCGACCAGCAGATAGAGCACCACATTGCTCGCCAGCAAATTGAACAGCACCAGCAACAGATACAGCAGCGCCTGCCGCCCCATATGGCCGGACGAGCCGAAGGTCCAGCTGCGGTTCAGCAGGAAGTTCACGACGAAGACCGTGAGATAGGCCGAGGAGTTGGCCCACAGATAAGGCAGGCCCAGCCACCGGTACAGCAGCCAGTACAGCCCGTATTCCAGCGCGAACGACGCGCCGCCCACCAGCAGATAGCGGAGAAACTGCGACTGCAAGACTGCCCCCTGCGGCCGGCGCCGTGCCGACCCTTCCTATAAATGAAAAACGGGCAAACCCGAAGGCTTGCCCGTCTGGATACTACAGACCGCGCTTACTGCAGGGTAGCGGCCGGCAGGTTCGGATACTCCTGCTTGATGCTGTATTGCTTGGTACCAATCGTCACGATGTAGTTGGACGGCATCGCGATCGGCAGTTGGTAGTTCAGCGTGACATCGATCGATGCACCCGGAGCCAGCGATTGCCACGACGGCAGTGCGAACTCGGCGGTGTGGAAGTCACCCTTGAAGCCACCGATGTTGTTGCCAGTATGCTCGCTCGCAACCGTCTTCAGGCCAGCGCCCGATTGGTCGGTCATCGTGCCCGGTGCCGAAACACCGTACTGGAACTGCACCTTGGTACCGCCAGGGATGGTCACGTTCGACTTGTTGGTGATCTTCAGGTACGGGTTGATCGGGTAGTTCTGATCACCCAGCTTGAAGTTGGTCAGGTCGAACTGCAGATCGACGGTCTCACCCGGCATGGCCTTCTTCGCACGCTTGTTGCCGTACGGCGAGGCAGCGCGGAAGTTGGAAGCCAACAGGCGGGTCAGCGTCGAACCAGGACCGTATTCGCCCTTCGCGGCGTTCCAGTCGTAGTCACCGGCCATTTCCCAGAACATCGCACCGCCGACGCCGTTGGCGATCACCCACTCGGCCTTCTTCTGGATCGATTGCTCGTCCTCGGTCGAGATGAAGACCTTCTTCTGGGCATTCCACAGCCACGGAGCAACCAGGGTTGCATCGTAGTTGCGGGCGTAGGTGCCGACGAGGTCAGCAGCCGACAGGCCGTACTGCGACAGGTAGCTACCGGCAATACCCTTTTCCAGGTTCTTGGCGTGCCACATCGGGTTGGAACCGGCGCCCATTTCCTTGGCGTTCTGATCCAGATCGTGCCAGATGTTGTCGATACCGGTTGCACCCAGGCCGCACTCGGTCAGGCCAGGACCGCAATTGGTCGACTTCGGCGAAGTGCCCCACAGACCGTTGTTGCCACCTTGAACATCCTTGTGACCACGGGTGTAGAACGGCATACCGGCGTTGATACGACCGGCCGGCAGCATGCCGCGGAAGTAGCGGAAGGCCCAATCGGTGTTCAGGTAGCCGATGCCGCCGTACTGCGCAGCACTGTAGACCGACCACTTGGCGAGCTCGGCATCCTTGCCATCGTCGAACAGGGCGGCGTTCGGGCCCACGAACTCGTTCCACGCGCCATGCAGGTCATAAGACATGATGTTCACGTAGTCGAGGTACTTGGCGCTCTGATAAGCCTCCATGCCGCGCAGCAGGTAAGCGGACGACGGCGAAGCGATGGTCAGCATGTAGTACTTGCCATCGGCCTTCGAAGCGTTGTCGAGCTTCAGACGCAGCACGCGCATCAGTTCGCGGTAGCTGGCTTGCAGGCCACGCAGACGCGGGCTGGAAACCGACCAGTCGAGCGGGTTGCCGGCCTTGTCCATGGTGGTCGGATATTCGTAGTCGATATCCACGCCATCGAAGTTGTACTTGCGGATGAAGTCAACGGCCGAATCAGCGAAGGTGTTGATGCCAGCGGTGTTGACCGAGCCATCGGCGTTGGTGGTCATGGTGTAGAAGCCACCCGAAGCCACGCGATCACCGTTGTCCGCGAAGTAGCCACCGGTTTCCGCCCAGCCGCCGACCGAGATCAGGGTGCGCAGGTTCGGGTACTGCTTCTTGTACTTGTTCAGCAGGTTGAAGTGGCCCTTGTACGGCAGGGTCGGATCCATCTCAGCACCCGGTACGCCCGGCCATTCCATGTTGGTGGCGGCATTGCCAGCGGCGGTCGGGTTACCGATCGACACCTTGTTGCTGCCATCGACGTGGGCAAACGCGTAGTTGATGTGCGAGATGTCGGCCCACGGGATATCCGAGGCGATGTAGCGCGCCTGGCCGTTGGAACCGTTACGCCATGCGGTGAAGTAGCCGATGATGCGGCGCTTCAGGCCGTTGGCCAGCTTTTCGCGGCCTTCGCCGTCGTACACGGTGCAGTACGGCACGCCCGAGACTTCGGAGACGAGGCCGTCAGGACGGCAGTCCTGGCCCGGGATCGGGGTCGGCGACGGGGTAACCGGCGACGGAGTCACGGTCGGGGTGACCGGCGTCGGCGACGGGGTCACACCAGTCGGGGTGACGGTCGGGGTCGGCGTGACACGAGTCGGCGTCACGGTCGGGGTGACCGTCGGCGTCACGCCAGTCGGGGTGACGGTCGGGGTCGGTGTGACACGAGTCGGTGTCACGGTTGGGGTGACCGTCGGGGTCGGGGTATTCGTTACCGGAGTCGGGGTCGGGCCACCGGTGGTGACCTTGCGCCACACGCCCCACTCGCCGGACTGAGCCGGGTTGTCACCCTGCGTCCACCACTGGGCTTGGTACACCGAGCCTTGGTAGGTCACGCGCTGACCGCCGGTATAGACGGCGCTGGCAGCCCATTCGGGGTACTGGCCAACCACCGGCGTCGGGGTAGCGGTTACCGAAACCGGCGTCGGGGTGTTGGTCACCACGACCGGGGTCGGAGTGTTGGTCACCACAGCGGGCGGGGTCGGCGTGTTGGTCACCGGAACCGGCGTCGGGGTGGCGGTACCGGACGAGACGCCCAGATCCTTCCACAGCGTCGGGGTAGCAGCCGGGTTCCAGTTGGCACCGACATAAGCGGTGTGGGTCACCAGCGATTCATAGTCATGGCCGTTGTAGCTGACCTTGGTGCCAGCAGCGTACGTGCTGCCCTCCTGCCAGGCCGGGAACGCTGCGTAGGCATACGAAGCGATCAGGGCGGCGGGGAGCAACGCGAGCGACAGTCGAGTGGTCGACATAGTCAGGGGTCTCCATCCTGTTGAAATTGGCATTATCGGCACCGCCAAACTGAGCCTGGTCAGTGCCCGAAGGCGTCATTTTTTTGTAAGTAAAAAACTGAATCGCCCCCGTACCCCGGGCTGAAAGCCACTACACCCGGTGTGACGCTTCCGATTACCGGATAGCGGCCCCACCTTGTCAACTCCCGCCGGTAGGCACGATCAGTGGTCTTACCACTCACGCACCAGCAAGACCACCGATGCACTACATAAAACCCCTTACCCCCCAATGCCGCATCGCAACAACAATAAATCAACATATTGTTTAAAAACGGTTTTTTTGCAAAAAAAAAGTATTGCCTCACATCATTAGACAGCTCTGATGTAGCGTTTTAGTGCATTGGTGTGTAGTCATTTACTGATGACATGCCACTTATCCACGACAGTCGGTTGCGTCTTTTTTTTCGATATGAGGCAATTCATCTGACCGAATCACTTTTTTAATTACTTTGATCTTTCTTATTAATATCAAATTAGTAATTTGATATGTTTGAACTTGCAGTCGTGGTTGTTTTGCTTCGAATGGGAATTGGTATTAACTGGGTAAAGGTGCGGCGCAATAGTCGGCTTGAATGCAATCGCTGCTTCTGATAAAACCCGAGCGTTCTACTCGGGATTGATCATGCTGATCCGCAAGCTCTACAAGTTCGAAAACGCGCACATCGTGCGCAACTGTTCCAGTGACCGCTGCCGGCGCTCCATCCACGGCCACAGCTATAAGGTGGAAGTGCTGCTGGAAGCGCATGCGCTCGATCATGGGCAGATGGTGTACGACTTCGGCTTGATGAAGGGCACGATCAAGGATGCGATCGATGCCTTCGACCATGCGATCTGCTATTGGGACAAGGACGATGCCGAGTACATCCGGCTGTGCCAGCAATATTCGGCACGCTGGATCGCACTGCCGGTGTCACCTTCGGCTGAACAGTTCGCCCGGCTGTTCTTCGTGGTGATCGATGCGCTGCTGCAGCAGACCGACATGCAGAACGGCGAGAGCAACGACGTGCGGCTACATTCGGTCATCGCCCACGAAACCGATACCGGCTATGCCCAGGCATTCCGCGACGACGCCTACAACCCGCGCATGGGCGAGCTCCGCCTCGCCGACATCGTGTTCTCGGAACAGGTGAAGATGGAGTGGGCCGATCCGGCGATGATGGACAAGCTGCTGGCCGGCGAGCGCTTCCTCAATCCCGCCGTCGAGCGCCAGGTCAAGTAACGGGCCGACTCAATCATCGGCACGGCGCAACACCAGCGCCAGCATCAGCGCAATGGCTCCGTAGGGCCAGATGTCGCCGACCATGGCGGCCATGCCGCTGAAATGCTGCAGATGGCCATAGCGCCAGCGGAACATCTCCAGCGAGGCGGACAGCTGCGGCGCCAGCGGCCATAGCCAGCTCACCACCAGCGCCGCAATCAGCGCCCAGGCGCCCAGCAACGCCCGCAGGCGGCGGCGCAGCCGCAGGCAGAGGGCAAGCAGGCCGAAGGCGAGACAGGCGCCAATCACCACGTTGGCGTTTACCCAGGCGAAGAACTGGTCCGGCTTGAGCAGCATGCCGGCGAACAGCAGCTTCAGCACGATGCCGACGGCAAGCGTAGCCGTCACCACCCGCGGCACATGCCGCTGGTGGCGCACCAGCACCGACACGAACATGCCGAGGCCGAAGACGTGCAGCACCACGCCACAGCCTTCCAGCAGATCGAGGAACAGCCGGGCATTGGCGATCGGCGAAATGAACGGCTGCGGCAGCACCACCGCCTCGACCACCACGCCAAACAGCGGCACCGACGGGTCGCACTGCGTGATGAACCACAGCCCCAGCCACACCAGCCCCCACTCGCCACGCCGCCCTGCCACCAGATAGCTATGGCGGAACACCAGCCAGCGGCGTTGCCAGCGGCGGCTCGCCACCAGCAATGCGAATACGGCGCCAATGAAGGCGCCGGTGCCGTTGGCGAGGATGTCCATGTTCGACGCCACCCGCTCCGGCAGGAACTGTTGAACGAATTCGACCAGCGCCGACAGCAGCGTGCCGCCCAGGGTGCCAGTTAGCAGCGACAGCAAACGTCGCCGCACCAGCAGCGCCAAGCCCAGCCCCAGCGGCACATAGGCGAGCACATTGGCGAAGTTGTCGAAGAAGGTGAAGTAATACGGCAGCGGGTAGCTGTAGAAAGCCAGCACCGGCTCGCCGTTGTAATGCCAGCCGCTGAACGGGTAGAAGCTCAGCACCAGCACCAGCAGCAGGTAGCAGGCGAGGAAGTAGCGCGCGATACGCGTCTGCGGGGCCTCACGGGCCAGGTAGCTGACGGGTGGGAAGCTGCGCATGGAGAGCGGGGAGCAGGCCTGAAAACGCGCGTACGGCAAGAAGGACCAACGGGCCGCGCGGGCATCCCGACCGGGCCGCACCAGTAAAGGCGCGAGCCCGAGTGTACGTGAAAAAGCCGGGCTACGCGTGCCCGGCTTTGTTCAGCGAGGGCGGCTGCAACGCCACCCTGCCCGCACTTACTTCGCGGTCTTGACCTCGGTCCAGAGGCGATTCAGATCACGCAGTTGCTTGCCCTGCAGATCCTTCAGTTGTTGCAGGCGCTTCATCGCATTGGCATCCGGGAACACGGCACTGATCTTCTTGATGTCCGGTTGCACGAACTGGGCCGCGGCGGCATTTGGGTTGCCCGAGCCGATCATGTTGGTGAGCTCGGACGAATTCTTGCCATCCAGCATGAAGTTGATGAAGCGGTGTGCCAGATCGGGGCGCGGCGCGTTCTTCAGCACCACCATGCTGTCGAGCGACAGCGTGTTGCCTTCCTTCTGCAGGCCATAGGCAATGCCGAACGGGCGCTTGGCCGCCTTGGCATCCTGATTGGCCTGGAACATGTCGTTGGAGTAGCCGTGCGCCACCCAGATGTTGCCGACGGTGAGTTCCTTGATGTAGCTCTGGGTATTGAACGCGGCCCAGAACGGTTTGGCGGCCTTGATGGTGTCGGCAGCCTTCTTCCATTCGGCCGGATTGGTCGAGTTGGCCGAATAGCCGTTGTACATCAACGCGGCGGCGAACAGCTCGCGGCTGTCGTCGAGCACGGTGACCTTGCCCTTGATCTTGGCGAGCACCTTGGGATCGAAGATCACGGCCCAGCTGGTCGCGTCGATCCCCAGTTCCTTGATCTTCTTGTCGTTGTAACCGACGAGGGTGGTCGTGAACGCGTACGGGGCGGAAAAGGTGTTGCCCTTGTCGAACTCGGTGTTCAGGAACGCGGCATTCACGTTCTTCAGGTTCGGCACCTTGGCCTTGTCGAGCGGCTGGGTCAGGTTCTGCTTCACCAGCGGCGGGATCGCAAAGCCGGTCGGCACCACGATGTCGTAGCCCTTGGCACCGGCCGCGAGCTTGGCCAGCATTTCCTCCATGGCGCCGTAGTAATCCTGCACCACGCGACACTTGCACTCCTTCTCGAAGCGCTTCACCGTTTCCGGCGCGATGTAGTTGTTCCAGTTGTAGACGTGCAACACATCCTCGGCTTGCGCCACGCCTGCCAGCAGCGACAGCGCCAGAAGCAGCTTTTTCATGTCGGTGATATCCCTCGGATTAAACAAAGAAAAATCAAAGAAAAGGCGGATCGCGCCGCAATCCGCCAGATTATGCCACGATTGTGCGCGCTGTAAGCTCGCCCCTAGTCACCGGCACGCAGCGCACTCGGCGCCACCTTGGAAACGATGAGGATCAGCGACAGCGTCAACAGCATCAGCAGGGTCGATACCGCGTTCACCTCGGGGTTGAGCTTCATTGGCACCTTCACCCGCGAGTAGATTTCCAGCGGCAGCGTGTTGGAGCCGACGCCGGCGGTGAAGAAGCTGATGACGAAGTCATCGATCGACAGCGTGAACGCCATCAGCGCACCGGCGATGATGCCGGGCATGATCAGCGGTAGCGTGATGGCACGGAATGCCGTCACCGGACTCGCGCCCAAGTCGCGCGCCGCCTCGACCAGCGATTCGTCCATGCCCTGCAGCCGCGAGCGCACCACGATGGCGACAAAACCGATGCAGAACGCGATATGCGACAGCGTGATCGACACGAGGCCGAGCGTCATGTTCAGCATCACGAAGAAGATCAGCAGCGACACCCCCATCAGGATCTCGGGGATGGCGATCGGCGTGAGCACCAGCGCCGGCAACAGGCGCAGCCGCCACTTGTACATGGCAAAGCCCGCCAGCGTGCCCAGCACGGTGGAAACGACGCAGGTGACGAAGCCGATGATCAGCGTATGGATCGCCGCCTCAATCATCACCTCGTCCTGGAACAGCATCACGTACCACTTGAAGGTGAAGCCCACCCATTCGGCATTCAGGTTGGAATCGTTGAACGAGAACAGCACCACCACCGCCAGCGGCAGGTAAAGAAAGGCGTAGACCAGCGCAGCCGCAGCCCAGACCCAGTTGGAAACCTTCTTCATCGCTTGGACTTCCCGCGGCTACCCGCCCAGGCGGCCAGCGCCGCCATCAACAACACCGACAATGTCAGCATGATCGACAGCACCGAGCCGAACGGCCAGTCGCGGCTGTCGAGGAACTGCTGCTTGATCAGGTTCCCGATCATCATGCTGTCCGTCCCGCCAAGAAGATCCGGGATGGCGAACATGCCGAGCGCGGGGATGAACACCAGCGCGGTGCCGGCCCACACCCCCGGCAGCGACAGCGGCCAGGTCACCTTCCAGAAGCGCTGCCAAGCGTTGGCGCCCAGATCCTGCGCGGCATCCAAGAGGGCCATGTCGTGCTTTTCCAGATTGGCATAGAGCGGCAGCACCATGAACGGCAAGTGCACGTACACCAGGCCAATGATCACGGCGACATGCGAGAACAGCAGCGAGATCGGCTCGATGCCGAACACGCCGAGCACGCCATTGAGCGCGCGGGTGAAATAGCTCTGCGGCCCCAGGATGATCATCCAGGCGTACACGCGGATCAGGAAGTTGGACCAGAACGGCAGGATGACCATCAGCACCAGCAGATCACGCGTCTTCCTCGGGCTGCGCGCGATCAACCAGGCCAGCGGATACGCGAGCACGATGCAGACCACCGTGGTGATGGCCGCATACCAGAACGACTTGAGGAACAGCGAGATATAGATCGAATCCTCGAAGAAGCGCTGGAAGTTCTCCCAGGTGAGGAAATCGGCGTAGTTGCTCCAGTTGATCAGCACCGTGCGGGCGCCGCTGTCCGGATCGACCTCGACCAGCGGCAGCAGGCCGCCGTAGTCGCCAGGGAAGCGGAAAGCGGCGAAGGCCATGATGCCGGATGGAATGGCGAAGAACAGGATCAGGTAGAGCAGCGGTGGCCCGGAGATCAGCCACTTGGCGAGGCGATTCTTCATCGACGGACCTCAGCGCAGCACGAAGTGGCCGGCATCGAAGCGCCAGGCCAGCTCGACGAGATCGTTGTCGTCGAAGAACTTGGCCTTGCCCGAGGCCGAGTTCGGCAGCATGGTCTCGACCAGCATGCCGTTGTCGAGCTCGACGATGTAGATGGTCACGTCGCCAAGGTACAGGCAGTCGTGCACCTTGCCCTTGAAGTGCACCTCGTCGGCATCCCCCACCGGCAGCGTGGCGCCGAGCTTGATCTTTTCCGGACGCAGCGTCAGCGTGCCCTTGGCACCCACTTCCGCCCCGGCCACCGGCAGCGCCTCGGCCACGCCGACGCCAGCGATCTCCACCTTCATCCGATCACTGCCGATCTCGACGATGGTCGCATCCAGCAGGTTGCACTGGCCGATGAAATCGGCGACGAAACGGCTCTTAGGATAGCTGTAGATCGTCTCGGGTGCGTCGAGCTGCTCGACCTGGCCAGCGTTCATCACCGCGATGCGGTGGGAGAGCGCCAGCGCTTCGCCCTGATCGTGTGTCACATAGACGAAGGTGATGCCCACTTCCTTCTGCAGATTGATCAGCTCGATCTGCATCTGTTCACGCAGCTTGGCATCCAGCGCCGACAGCGGTTCATCCAGCAGCAGCAGGCGCGGCCGGTTCACCAGTGCGCGAGCGATGGCGACGCGCTGGCGCTGGCCACCGGAGAGCTCGTGCGGCAGGCGCCGTGCGAACTGCTGCAACCGCACATCCTCCAGCACCTCGTCGACGCGTTTGGGGATCTCGGCAGCGGCCACGCCGGCCATTTTCAGCGGGAAGGCGATGTTCTGCGCCACCGTCATGTGCGGGAACAGCGCATAGCTCTGGAACACCGTGTGCACCGGGCGCTTTTCCGGCGGCACCCCAGCCATGTTCTTGCCATCGAGCAGGATTTCGCCCGAATCGGGCTGCTCGAAGCCGGCCAGCATCCGCAGCAGCGTGGTCTTGCCGCAGCCCGACGGGCCGAGCAGCGTGAAGAACTCGCCGGCCTCCACCGACAGGCTGACGTGATTGACGGCGGTGAAGTCACCAAAGGTTTTGACGACGTCGCGGATTTCCAGCAGCGCCATGTTGTCTCCCGGCGCCAGGTCCGGCTGCGGACTGGTCGCGCTCTATGGTTCAGCCGGGGCCGGGCCCCGAAAAATGCGCGCTATTCTAGCCAAATCCGTTCCCCTGGGACAGGCGTTTTTGTCAATCACGACAAGGGATTGGCGCGAGCGGCGGGCCGCCCGATCGTGGTGCACGGCAAGTTCACGAGCGCGCCATCCCGATCCGGTATCATGCGCCTGTCCCACCCTGCCAAGATCGACACCATGATGGACTGGACGCGGCTGCTCGCCGCCAACCGGCTCGGCGCGCCACGCGAAGCCGATCCGCGCGCCGAGGCCGGCCGCAGCAACTACCACAAGGACCACGACCGCGTGGTGTTCTGCTCGCCGTTCCGGCGCATGGGCCGCAAGACCCAGGTGCACCCGATGACCGAGAACGATCATGTGCACACCCGGCTGACGCACAGCATCGAGGTCGCTTGTGTCGGTCGCAGCCTGGGCGTGCTGGTCGGCCAGCAGTTGGGTAAGCGGCTACCGCACGAGATCACGCCGTACGACGTGGGCGCCATCGTACAGGCCGCTTGCCTCGCACACGACATCGGCAACCCGCCGTTCGGCCATGCTGGCGAATACGCGATCCGCGACTGGTTCCGCCGCCCCGAACACGCGTTCCTGATGCAGCACCTCAGTAGCGAGGAGCGGCGCGACCTGACGCTGTATGAGGGCAATGCCCAGGGCTTCCGCATCATCACCCAGCTGGAAAACCACCGCTTCGAGGGCGGGCTGCGGCTGACCTATGCCACGCTCGGCGCCACGCTGAAATATCCATGGACCAGCGAGCACGCCGGCGCCAAAGGCAAGTTCAGCTGCTATCAGTCCGAACATCGATTGCTGACCGAAGTGGCGCAGGAGCTTGGCCTGCCGCCACTGGAAACCGGCCGCTGGGCACGACATCCGCTCTCCTATCTGATGGAGGCGGCCGACGACATCTGCTACGCCATCCTCGACCTGGAGGATGGCATCGAGATCGGCATGCTGCCGTTCGAGGTGGTCGAGCCCATTTTGATGAAAATGTGTGGCGGCGAGCGGGAACTGCTGGCACTGGAAGTCGCCGCTGCGCCATCGGTGCGGCGCAAGATCTCGCTGCTGCGCGGCAAGGCGATCGATCGCTGCGTGCGCGATGTGGCACAGGCCTTCCTCACCCAATACCCGCGGCTGATGGCCGGCAGCTACCAGGGCGACCTGCTGAACGACTGCCCGGAAAGCCTGCGCCACGGCATCTTCGAGGCCAAGCAACTGGCACGCGACCGCATCTTCAATGAGCGGCGCAAGATCGAGATCGAGGTCGGCTCGTTCACCTGTCTCGACATCCTGCTCGATGCCTTCTGCAACGCGGTTTACCAACTCAAGGTGGCCGACGAGATGCCGTTCCGGATGAAGCGCGTGCTCGATCTGATGGAATACAATGCGCCGCGCCGCGAATGGCCGCTGTATGAAAGCTATCGCCGCGTGCTCGACTTCATCGGCGGCATGACCGACAACTACGCCACCTACCTCGCCCAACAGGTGGGCGGCATGGGGCGCTGAACGGGTTGAACCGCTGCGCTCGGCACGGTCTCACTGTTCGCATACACCCCGTGGAATCCGCTTTGAAACTGTTCGTTCTTCTTGCCGTCAGCAGCCTCATTGCCGGCTGCGGCACCGTCTCCACCGTTGCGGCGGTCGGCGCGGCCACCGTCAGCGTTGCGGCAACGGCCGTGAATGTCACCACCACCGCCGCCGGCGTGGCCTGGGATGTGGGCAAGGCCACGGTCTCGGGCGCCACCACGGCAACCGGCTGGGCCATCGATGCCGCCAAGCGCGATGCGCCGGCTGCGGCCTCCGCGCAGCAAAGTCAGCCGCCAACTGTCGCGCAGGCGGCCGAGGCGCCGCGTGATTCCGACATCACAGTGGAACCGTATCGCGAGTGATCAGGGCTGCAGCCGGTTTTCCACGCTGCGCATCCGCTCGGCCAGCGCCTTGCGGCGAACCTCGGCCACCTGCGGACGGGCACCGAAGGCGGACAACTGCTCGGCGATGGCGAAATGCTGCTGCCAGTGCGCGAACTCGCGATCAGTACGGCCGAGCGCTGCGTTCACCCTGGCCAGCGCACCATGCACCTGCATGCGCAGGTAGAGGCTGGGCGCATCGCCCACGCTGTTGAGGTAGTACTGGGCGGCGTGCAGCTGCCCCAGGTCGAGACAGGTCTCGCCCAGTTCGATCAGGTTGACCGTGGTACCCCACAGATTGCTGCGACTGGCATTGAGCGCGAGACCACGCTCCAGCTGCCGCATCGCGGCGGCAAGCTCACCCTGGCGGCGATAGACGTGGCCGCGATAGTAGTAAAGCTCGTGCTCGTACTGGCAGTAGCCGAGGTCAGGCAGCATGGCCTCCGCGGCCGCCAGCTCCTGCAGCGCCTGCGCCAGATCGCCGCGGTGGCAGGCGTCGGCAGCAAGGTTGATATAGAGGCCGAACGCGATGTCGCCGGGACCGACCAGCGGCAGCAAGGCGCGCGCCTTTTCCAGCAACGCACGCTTGGTCGGCACATCGCCGTACATGAAGAACACCTTGGACAGCCCGACATAGCCGCGCAGCACCGCCAGCATGGCGTCGTGCTCGTAGCCACGCTCCATGCTGGCAAGCCAGGCATCGATCGCGACCTCGTAATCGTCGAGGTCGTAGGCAATGCCGGCGGCCAAGTCCAGCGTATCGAACCACAGCGGCCACAGGCCGTATTCATGCGCCAGCGCCAATGCCCGCTGCACCACCACCGATGCCTGCGGCATGTCGTTGAGCGCGCTATGCGCCGCCGCCTGCGTGTAGAGCGCGCGCGCCAAGCCCGCGTGGTACTCGATCGAATCCGCCAGCATCTGCGCCTGGCTCGCCAGTTGCAGCGCCTGTTCCGGCGAGACGTTGGCCATGGTGCCCGCCACCGTCAGCGTCTGGTCGATTTCGGAACGCAGGTCGTGCACGCGCGGGCGGGGCGTCATGGTCGTGCTCCGTTCAGGCCGCGGAGATCACGAGGTATTTCTGCATCAGCTCTTCCTTCGATTCCTTGCGGTCCGGATCGAGCGGGATGCAATCGACCGGACAGACCTGCTGGCACTGCGGCTCGTCGAAGTGGCCGACGCATTCGGTACAGAGGGAGGGATCGATCACGTAGATCTCCGGGCCCTGCGAAATCGCATGATTGGGGCACTCGGGCTCGCAGACGTCGCAATTGATGCATTCGTCGGTGATCATCAGGGACATGAATGACTTCCTTGGCAGAACAGATAAAAAGACCAGCAAAAACAGTGAGCTAGACCGGATCGGGATTGTCCCATGTTACGCGGTGGCGAACAACGCCGGCCGCTCAGCCGGCGCGGCGCAACAGGCCATAGTGCACCTGCCCGGCCTTGCCTTCCCTGAGTCGCTCCCAGCCGGCGAGATCAGGCCAATCCGCCGTCTCGCAATAGACCAGCGCGCCTTCGGCCAATCGCTCGGGCAGGATGGCGAGCGTGCGGGCCAGCAGATCGGAGGCAAACGGCGGATCGAGCAGCACCACATCGAAGCGATCATTGCAGCGTGCCAGCCATGGCAGTGCATCGGCATTGGCGAGTTCGATGTGCTTCGCACCCAGCAACTGGCGATTGGCCACGAGCGCGGCATGCACCGCTCGCGCCTGCTCGACCATCACCACCCGCCGGGCATTGCGGCTGGCCGCCTCGAAGCCGAGCGCGCCGCTGCCGGCGAACAGGTCGAGGCAACTTTTGCCAGTCAGATCCTGGCCCAGCCAGTTGAATAGCGTTTCGCGGACTCGGTCCGGCGTCGGGCGCAGGCCCTCGCTGTCTGGAAAGCGCAGCACCCGTCGCCGGTACTCGCCGCCGACGATGCGCAGCTGGTTGCGGGCATTCTGGCTCATGACGCATCCGCCTTGTCGCTTGCGGGCTCCGCAGCCTGCTTGGCCGTGGGTGCCGGCTTGTCTTCCGCCGCTTTGGGCTGCGGACCTTCGATTGCGACGACGAAACGGGCCGGATCGACATGGCGTTGCCACGCTGCCTTGACGTCGGCGGCCGTCAATTTGGTAATACGCGCAGCCAGCCTATCGTAGTAATCGGCGGGCAGGTGGTAATAATCGATGTTGGCGATCAATTGCAGCAGGTCGGCGTTGTCGTCCCCCCAGAACTTCATGCCGCGCAGAAAGCGATCCTTGGCCTCCACCATTTCGTCGGCCTCCGGCCCGTCACGCGTAAAGCGCTCGACCTCGCCACGCAGCAGCGCCAACATGCTCGCCTCCTCCTCGCTGCGGGTGGCCACCTCGATCGACAGCCAGCTGACGCCGCGCAATGTCGTCAGCGAACTCGACACATCGTAGGTCAGCCCACGCTTCTCCCGGAGCTCCCGCATCAGCCGCGATTCGAAACCGGCGCCACCGAACATGTAGTTTGCCAGCAGCAGCGCTGCGTAATCGTCGGCATTGCGGTCCAGCGGCAGCAACTGGCCCATCTCGATGCTGCTCTGGTTCTTGTTGCGCACGATGCGGATCGGCTTCGAATCCACCTTGCTTGCAATCTTCAACTCCGGCAAAGGCGGTGCGGCCTCGCCCTTTGGCAGATGCTCGGTCAGCAGGTCGGCCAATCGCTCCGCCTCTGCGCGGCCAATGTCGCCGACGAAGGTGATGTTGGCGTTCCCCGGTACCAAGTACTGGCGGTAGAACCCCCGGCAATCGCTGTTGCCGACCGAACGCATCGAGTCGGGCGTACGCCGGTCAGAACGGCCCAGCGGATGCTCACCGAACAACGTGTAGGCCAGTGCCCGCTCGGCCGAAGCCGCCTTGGGATCGCTGGAGAAACGCCCGCCCAGCCAGTCGCGGCGGTACTTCAGGGTTTCGAACGGGTACTTGGCGTTTGCCAGTTGCTGCGCCAGCGTGCTGATGTGCGTGCCTGGATTATTGCGATTGCTGACCATGCGCAGCCGCAACGTGGCCCGGTCGCGATAGACATCGACGCCGTACTGGTTGCCGCTGTCGGTCAGCAGCTGATAGGGCGTGCGCCACTCGTAGTCTTCAAGCTGTTTATCAATGATGCTGGCGAACGCCAGTGTGGCAAGCCCGGGCTGATCGGCTGGCGAGCGGCTCTCGCCGGCATCGAAGTCGATCTGCACGTCGATCACCGGCAAATCATGCCGCTCCACCAGTGCGACCGGCACACCATTGGCGGTCTGCCATCGCTGCGGCGTGGGCAACGCCAGCACTGTGGCGCTGGCAACAAATGCCAGGGCGACAGCAAGCCATTTAGCGGCCATGGGTCACCTCCTGCGACACGCTTTGCATGTCACTGACCGGCAAGGCATCCAGTACGCCGACCGAGCGGTTGGTTTCGTTGAGGTAGGTCTCGGCCACGCGCTCAAGATCGTCGAGCGTGACCTGCTGCATGCGAGCGAGTCCGGCCACATATTGCTGCGGAGTTTCGCCATAAAGCACACTACGGCCCAGTTCGGTGGCGCGGTTGGACAGGGAATCGAACGAGAAGTAGTTCTGCGCCAGCATCCGTGCCTTGCCGCGCTCCAGCATCTCGCCATAGAGGCCGGCACCACGCAACAGGCTTACCTGCTTGTCCATCGCTGATTCGAGCGAGGACAGTGAAGTGTCATCGGTCGGCGTAGCGGTCAGCACGAAACTCGGCTCACCACGGGTCGGGTAGTCGAAATAAGCACCCAGGCTGTCGCTGGCCAGCGCCAACCGGCGGTCCTGGTAGTCGTTGTCCAGCATCTCGGCCAGCATGGCAAGTGCAGCGCGATCCTTTTCTGGCAACTGCGTCGGCAAACGCCAGCGAAAGGTGACCATGCTGTTGGCGGCCGGCTGCTTGCTCTTGAGGCGCTTGCCCACCTGCTGGATCGGCTCCGTCACCTTGATCCGCTCGGGCAAGCTCTTGCCAGGCAGCGCGCCAAACTCGCGCCGGATCTGCGCCAGCGCCACATCGCTCTCGAAATCCCCGGCCAGCACTAGAATGGCGTTGCTGGGCGTATACCACTGCTGGTACCAGCGGCGCAGGTCTGCGGCCTTGAGCTTCTTCAGATCGTCCATATGGCCGATGACCGGGTTGCTCATCACCGATTCGGGATAGACCACTCGCTCCAGCCGCTCGTTGAACGCACGAAAGGCGTTGTTCTCTGTATTGAGTCGGCGCTCTTCCATCACCACTTTGATCTCGTTGCCGAACTGGTCATCCGCGAGGCTCAGGTGCAGCATCCTGTCCGCTTCGAGCTTGAGGGCCACGCCAAGGTCCGAAGCCGGCAGCACCGAGTAGTAATAGGTGTAGTCGCGCGTGGTGTAGGCATTCTTGCGCCCGCCCAGCTTGGCGATACGGCGGTTGTACTCGCCCGGCGGAGTCGTTGACGTGCCCTGGAACATCATGTGCTCCAGCGCATGGGAAATGCCGGTCAGGCCGGCCGGTTCATCGATGGCGCCGACGCGGTACCACAGTTGCAGCTCGATCACCGGCGCCCGGCGGTCCTGATGCAGGACGATGGTCAGGCCGTTGTCGAGATGCTCGACGCGGCTATTGGTCAGCGGATGGATCAGTTCGGGCTCGGCCTGCGGATTGCTCGGCAGCACCCCTTTGAGTTCTGCGGCCAGGGCCGACAATGCGAGCAGCGCCAGCACGACGCCCAGCGCCGCCTTGCTGCATGTTGATCGGATCATGGGTATTCCGGGTGGGCGGGTTCGACAACAAAAGTTTAGAATTCTAGCAATTTGCCAGCCTGCGCCGCTGTTTTGCGCGCACTTACCCCGAGCGAACATGTTCAGCTTCTTCAAATCCAAGACTCCCGCCCCCGCCTCGGAAGCGGTCGAACCCGCGGCGGCATCCGCCGAAACGCTGGTCCAGCCGGAACCTGTCCCTGCCGAGCCGCAGGAAAAACCCAAGCTATCGTGGTCGGAGCGGCTCAAGGCGGGCCTTGCCAAGACGCGCAATGCGCTCGGCAAGAACCTGGCCGGGCTGTTCGGTGGCGGCCAGATCGACGAGGACCTTTACGAGGAACTCGAAACGGTGCTGATCACCGCTGACATGGGCGTCGATGCTACGACGCATCTGCTGAAGGACGTGCGCAACCGCGTCTCGCTCAAGGGCCTGAAGGACGGCACCGAGCTCAAGGGTGCACTCAAGGAATCGCTGACCGAGCTGATCTCGCCCCTGGAAGTACCGCTCGACATCAGCGGGCACAAGCCCTTCATCCTGATGGTGGCCGGCGTGAACGGAGCCGGCAAGACCACCAGCATCGGCAAACTCGCCAAGTATTTTCAGAGCCAGGGCAAGTCGGTGCTACTGGCCGCCGGGGACACCTTCCGCGCCGCCGCGCGCGAACAGCTGGTAGTGTGGGGGCAGCGCAACGGCGTGCAGGTGATCGCACAGGATTCGGGCGATGCCGCCGCCGTAGCGTTCGATGCAGTGAATGCAGCCAAGGCACGCGGCATCGATGTGATCATCGTCGATACCGCCGGCCGGTTGCCGACCCAGCTGCACCTGATGGAAGAAATCAAGAAGGTGAAGCGCGTGGTGCAGAAGGCCGACGAAACCGGCCCGCACGAGGTACTGCTGGTGCTCGACGCCAATAACGGCCAGAACGCGCTCAACCAGGTGAAGACCTTCGACGATGCGCTGGGGTTGACCGGCCTCGTACTGACCAAGCTCGACGGTACCGCCAAGGGCGGCGTGATTGCCGCCATCGCCAAGCAACGGCCGGTGCCGGTGCGCTTCATCGGCGTCGGCGAAGGCATCGACGATCTGCGCCCCTTCACCGCCAACGACTACGTCGACGCGCTGTTCGACTGAACGGCCTGCCGGGCGGCAGGCCGCCCACGCCTTATCCGCGGCTGCGCTGGCCGGCGATCTTGAAGTACTGGATCAGCTCCTGCAGCTGGATCGCCTGCGCGCTCATTTCCTCGGCCGTGGAGCTCAGCTCCTCCGAGGCCGATGCGTTCATCTGCGTAGTCTGCGCCAGCTGGCTCACCGCCGTGTTGATCTGATCGAGCCCTGCTGTCTGTTCGGTGCTCGCCGCTGTGATTTCCTGCACCAGATCAGCCGTTTTACGGATCGATGGCACCATCTGGTCGAGCAAGGTGCCGGCGCTCTCGGCCATCATCACGCTGTTGCCGGCCACCGAGCTGATTTCCTGTGCCGCCACCTGGCTGCGCTCTGCCAGCTTGCGCACCTCGGCCGCCACCACGGCGAAGCCCTTGCCGTGCTCGCCGGCCCGCGCGGCTTCGATCGCGGCGTTCAGTGCCAGCAGGTTGGTCTGGTAGGCGATGTCGTCGATGATGCCGATCTTGCCGGCGATCTGCCGCATCGCCGAAACCGTCTGCTTCACCGCCTCTCCCCCTTCCACCGCGTGCTGCGCACTCTGCGTCGCCATGCCGTCGGTCACGCGGGCGTTCTCGGCGTTCTGCGCCACCGTGGCCGAGATCTCCTCGACCGAGGCGCTGGTCTCCTCGACGTTGGCCGCCTGCTCAGACGCATTCTGCGACAGCGCCTGCGCCGACGCGGACACTTCTTCCGACGCCGAGGCGATCGAGCCGGCGGCACCGCGCACATCGCCGATCACATCGGTCAGGCGCCCGATCATCTGTTGGATGCTGTAGAGCATGCTGGTCTGATCGCCCTGGCGTAGCTGCACGTTTACCGTGAGGTCGCCTTCGGCCACCCGCTGCAGGATGCGCACAGCGTCCTGCGGCTCGCCGCCGACCTGGCGCACGATCATCCGGGTGATCAGGATGCCGATGGCCACCGCCAGCGCAAAGCCCGCAACGATGAAGATGATCATCAAGCGGGAGATCTCGGCAGCGATCTGGGTGGATTCCTTGTTCGCCTTGTCGGCCACTTCGGAATTGACCTTGACGATGCCGGACACCACGGCGATCAACTGCTCGAACAAGGGTTTGGTCTCGGTGCGAACGAGATGATCCGCATCCTGCGTCATGCCTGTCTGCAGCAACTGCATCACCTTGTGCACCGACTCGCGGTAACGCGGCGAGACCTTGTCGTATTCAGCGAGCAGCCGCTCCTCGTCGGGCACCAGCACCGTCTGGCGATAGGCACCGATGGCGGTATCGATCTGCTGCTCGGAGGCCTTGTTCTTCTGCGCCTGCTCAGCCGTCTCCTCGGCATCGTTCAGCGCCAAGCTCACGTACACCCGCCGATAGTGCTGGATGGTCTCGGCCTGTACGGCGCCCAGATCGCGGATCGGCACCAGCCGGTCGGAATACATGCTGCTCATCATGCTGTCGACCTTGCGCAGCTGATAGATCGAGACGAGGCCGATCACCACCGCCACCAGCGCCACCAGCAAAAAGGCCACCGTCAGCTTGGTCGCCAGGCGCAACTGCTTGAACCAGTCCATCCCCTTTCCCCTTCTTCTCTCGTTGTGGTTCAACCCCGCCTACCAGCTTAGCCGGCTTTGCCAAACTTGCTCCCGTCATCGACACAGCAGCGGCCGCACCTGGATTACACTGCCGCCATTTCCCAGCGGAGCCCACGCCATGATCATCCAGAGCCAGCACGTCGACCTCGCCACGCCCACCGGCACCATGCGCACCTATGTGCACCGGCCAGCCACGGAAGGCCGCTATCCAGCGGTGCTGTTTTACTCGGAAATCTTCCAGCAGACCGGCCCGATCGAGCGCGCAGCGCGCTTGCTCGCCGGCCACGGCTATGCGGTGCTGGTACCGGAGGTCTTCCATGAGCTCAACCCGATCGGCACCATACTCGCCTACGACAACCCCGGCCGCGACAAGGGCAATGCCGACAAGGCCGCCAAATCGGTGGAAGGCTACGACAGCGACAACCGCGCCATGATCGACTGGTTGGCCAGCCAGCCCTGGTACGCGGGCCAGCTCGGCGCAATGGGCTTCTGCATCGGCGGCCACCTCGCGTTCCGTGCCGCGCTGCAACCGGAAGTGCGCGGCACCGCCTGCTTTTACGCCACCGATCTGCACAGCCAGGTCATTCCCAACCAGCCAGGTCAGCACAGCATGGAGCGCGCGGGCGAGATCGGTGGCGAGTTGCTGATGATCTGGGGCAAGCAGGATCCGCACATCCCGGCCACCGGCCGCGCCGAGGTCTATGCCAAGCTCGCCGCGCTCGGCCTCGATTTCACCTGGCACGAGTTCAATGGCCAGCACGCGTTCATGCGTGACGAGGGCGAGCGTTACGACGCCCAGCTGCAACGGCTGGGCTACGAGCTGGTGTTCGACCTGTTCGGACGCACGCTGCGCTAGTCGCTCAGGCGGCGCAGCGCAGCCGCCTTGCAAGGGCCAGGTAGCCACGCGCAGCGGCATCGCGCGCAGTATCGGACAGCAACGCATGCCGTTGCTCGGCTGGCACCCGATCGACGCCAGCCAGCGCGGCATAGGACAACACCCAAGGCAGATCCGGGCGGGTGGCCGCCAGCACCTTGGCCTGCCGCGCCACGGTCGCCCAGTCGCCTTCGCGCAGGCTGGCCTCGATCAGCCGGGCATGAAACTGCAGGCGGTTGTGATACATGCTGTCGGCCAGTAGCGTGTTCGCCTGGGCCAGCAAGGCCGGGCGCTCGCCGGCTGCCGATAGCGCGGCCTGCGTCGCCAGGGCCCACGGCCCGACATAGGCATGCAGCATCCCAGCCTCCACTTCGGCACACGCCGCACTCGCCAGCGACAGCGCCTCGCCCGGCTCACGCAACTCGTAAGCGGCGCGTGCCAGCGCTTCATCAAGCAGCGGCAGGAAGCGCCGCAATCCGGCAGCCGCCGCGACCGCCCGGCCCTGCGCAAGGTAATCACGCGCGGCATCGGGCTCGTCCATTTCCAGCAATACCCAACCGGCGACCAGCGTCGCGAACACCTCGGCCCGCCGCTGGCCGATGCGACGGGCGATATCGAGCGAATACAGCGCCTCTTCCAGGCTGGCAGTGACCTCGCCCAGATACAGCAAGACCGAACCCAGCGCCGAACGATTCGCCGCCTGCTCCGGCAGCAGGTTGTCGGCGCCACAGAGCGCCAGACACGCGCGGTAGGCATTCCGCGCCGCGGTGAAATCCCCCTGCGCATACGCAGCGTCGCCAAGGCCGGAGTGCGCGCGCGCCTGCAACCGCACGTCGCCAGCATCACGCGCATGCGCCAACGCCAACTGCTGGGCCAACGCACTCTCGGCGATACGGTTGCGCGGGAAGTAGGCTCGGCCGCGCAATGCATAAAGTCGGGCCAGCCAGCGTGCATCGCCGCCAGCACCGAGCTCGCGCTCCATCTGCGCCAGCGCCGCCAGTGCCTCGTCGATGCGATCGAGCTGCAACAGTGCCTCTATGCCGGCCAGCCGCGCCGACCACGCCGGCACGTCTGCCGCATGCTCCACCGCAAGGCGGGCGTGCATGGCCGCCAGCGTCGGCTTGCCATGGCGCAACTGCAATTCCGCCTGCAAGGTATGCAATGCCGCGGCCTGCCTGCCGTTGGCCGGCAGCGCACGGGCCATGTCGAGCAGGCCCAGCGCGCGCTCGTCACGCAGTGCATCCGCTTCCACCCGTGCGGCAGCCAGCAGCTCGTCGAGCGCTCGTGGCTCCCCGCCCAACGCGAGGTGGCGGGCGCAGGCGACGGCATCGCGCTCGCGATACCAGTCGGCCAGCCGGCGATGCAGCTGCAGACGCGTTGCCGTCGGCATCTGTTGGTACAGCACCTCGCGCACCAGCGTGCTGGCGAAGCGCCAGTGCTCGCCCACACGAGTAGCCAGCAAGGGCCAATCCGCCTCGCGCACGCCGCCGAGCTCCGCGAGCAGCTCGGCCGGGCAGCCATCACCGGCCACGGCCATGATGCCAAGCGCATAGCGCTCTAGCGACGCCAGCCGCGCCAGTTCGGCCTGCACCGCGGCCCGCAACGATGCGGGCAGGCTGCCCTCCTCCACCGGCTGGGCCAGCAGACAGGACAGAAACAAAGGATTGCCGCCAGCCCGGGCCACACACTGGGCCAGTTGTGGATGCGCCTCGCGGCCCAGCACCTCGGCAAGCATCAACGCATCGGCTTGGCTGAGCGGCGGCAGGTCGAGCGTCAGGCATGGCACGCAGGCATGGGCGGCCCGGCCGGACAGGTCCACCGCCTGGGTACCGCCCTGCCGCAAGGTGGCCAATACCAGCACCGGGTAGGCCGCGTGCGCGGCCAGCGTATCGACCAGCGTCTGCCAGAAGCGCTCGCTCGCCTCATGGCCGTTGTCGATCACCAGCAACTGCGGCTGTGCTGCGGCGTGGCGCCCCAGCAGGCCACCGAGCAATTCGCCGAGCAAGTACTGGGTACGCGATGGGCTCATTGCCGCGACCAGCCCCTGCATCATGGTCGAGAGCGGATCACCACGCAGCTTGCCCAGCAACGCCTGTTGCTCCAGGCTCCAGCCACGCGGTTTGCCAGCGCGCCCGGACCCGGCGAGCAGCAGCACCAGCCGCTCCAGCAGCGTGTCGCCACCACCGAGATCCAGCCCCGCCGGCAGCACATGGCAGGCATACCCGAGCGACTGCGCATGGCTTACACACTCGCCAGCCAAGCGCGACTTGCCGATGCCTATGCCGCCGCGCAGCAGCATCAGTGAAGCGACGCCACCTTGGGCGCCGCTCTCCAGGCCGGCGCGCAGGCGCTGCCACTCCAGCTGCCGCCCAACGAGGCGCGGTGCCTGCGGCAGTTGGCTGGGCGCACAGCCGAGCACACGCCAGCGGGCGCCGGACGGTTCGAGCACCAGCGCCTCGCCCAGCGCCGCCTGCATCGCGCTGCCCATCGTCACCTCACCCCCTTGCACAACGCGGGGCAAGGCGGGGCGCGACGGTTGCACACCGTGGGCATCGCACACCACGTCGATGAAATCGAGGAAGGCACCGAACGCAGCATCGTGGACCTGCGCCTCGAGTGCGAGATGGACGATGCGCTGCGGCGCGTCGTGATCGAACACCAAACTCAGACCGGTACCATCCAGTGCTTGGGCACCGGCCTGCGCCAGTCGCGCGGCCAGATTGCCGGATGGCGGGGCGGCCAGCTGCAGCAGCGGCATAGTGCGGGTTTCCGACCAGCTCGGCGGCGGCGAAGCCACCACCGCAGTGCCCAGCAGTTGCGCCAGCGGTATCTCGAAGAACCGGGCCAGATCACTGGCCGTGCGCAGGCTGACGCTACGGCCGCCTTCCGCGCGCTTCAGCGTGGCGATCGAGACATACAGGCGGCGCTGCACGCAGGCCTCGACCAGCTGGGCCTGAGTCAGCAGCCGTTCGCGGCGCAGGGCGGCAATGCGGCCGGCGGGCAGGGTGATTGATCGGCTGGCGCCGGGAGAGGCATCACTCATGGGCAGGGTCGAAGCGTTGCCGATGATGAGCGGCAACTGATCCTCAACTGATACGTCGATTCTAGGTCAGCCTATTTAACATGCTTACATGTCTGCTGTCATACACAGCGGACGCTCCGCTCGGAAAGTCCACATGGGCCTGCACACCTTCCAGATCCTCGGTGTCTCCAGCCGCAAACTGCTCGGCCTGCAACAACGCTTGATCCAGTCCGGCTTCGAAGTGAATCCGACCTCCACCGGTTTTCACGTGATTGCCCCGCAGATTGCCGGCCACCTGTTCTACAACCCCGCGACCTACACACTGTCGGTGGACCTGCGCGAAGTACCCGATGCCGCAACGCCGGGCTTCCTGGTCGGCCTGTTCTACGACGAGATCAACGCGCTGCCGGATGGCTGAGCCAGCCAACACCTAGCGCCCCTTTTCCCGCACGAACTGCACCACCTCGCCTTCTGCCGTACCGAGCAAGGCCGCAACGCGTGCGGCATCGACTCGGGCATCGGCCACCGATGCATAGCCATCGATCACAGCGAGATAAGGCCCCTTGCCGTAGCGCCGCAGCTTGGCGGCATAGCCGGCACCTTGCAATGCATCGTAGACACGCAATGCGTCGGCCTGGCGCGGGGCGCTCGCAGCCACCAAACGCCAGCCGCCGTCACCACGCGTTGCGCCGGCGCCCTGGTCGATCTCGGTCTCAGCCGCCCACTCAGCGAGCTTGCCTTCCGGGATAGGGCCGACCGGCAGCGGTGCCTGCCCCTTGGGCACTTGGTAAAAGGTACCCGCCTCGGTCATCGCCTGCTCCGGATGCCCGTCGGCGGCGACTGCAATACGGCCTTCGAGCAAGCAGACGAAATCCTTGTCCGGCGCCGACTTGCCCCACACGTCCGTGCCACGGATGCCCGCAGTCACGGTCGCCACGCGGATATTCACCTCGCGCTTGCCCACCTTGTTCAGCGCATCGGTGGTAAAACGAAATGCGCCCTTCAGCACCTCCAGCGCAGCACGGAACGGCGTGGCGCTGCCATCGGCTTCGTTGCTGGCCGCGATGACGAACTCGGCGCCTGCGCCCAGCTTCACGCGGCTGCCCTCGGGTAGCATCAGGTAAACCCGCGCGCCGGGGCCGGTCACCACCTTATCGCGCGGCAGCAACGCCATGCCCGGTGCCAGCGGCTTCCTGACCGCATCGCGTACCAGCCAGGCCGGCGCCTGTACCGCTTCCACCTCGGTCGCCCCGACCCAGCTGGTGCAGAGCAACAAAGCTGCGATCAACAACGCTCTCATGCGGGCTCCTTGACATATAATCCGGTGTTTTGCGAACGGTTTTCGGGTTTCTCATGCACGATCAATACCAGCCACGCGAGATCGAGCTCGCCGCCCAGACGAAGTGGGACCAGAACAAGGCATTCCAGGCCGTGGAAGACGCATCGCGTCCCAAGTATTACTGCCTGTCGATGTTCCCCTATCCCAGCGGCAAGCTGCACATGGGCCACGTGCGTAACTACACGATAGGCGACGTGCTCTCGCGCTTCATGAAAATGAACGGCTACAACGTGCTGCAGCCCATGGGCTGGGACGCCTTCGGCATGCCGGCCGAAAACGCGGCACTCAAGGGCGGCCACGCGCCGGCCGAGTGGACCTACGCCAACATCGACTACATGAAGATCCAGTTGAAGAGCCTGGGTCTGGCGATCGACTGGGATCGTGAAGTCACCACCTGCAAGCCCGACTACTACCGTTGGGAACAGTGGCTGTTCACCCGGCTGTTTGAAAAGGGCGTGATCTACAAGAAATCCGGCATCGTGAACTGGGATCCGGTCGACCAGACGGTGCTCGCCAACGAGCAGGTGATCGACGGGCGCGGCTGGCGCTCGGGCGCGCTGGTCGAAAAGCGCGAAATCCCGATGTACTACTTCGGCATCACCCAGTACGCCGACGAATTGCTAAATGACCTGGACCAGCTCGATGGCTGGCCCGAGCAGGTCAAGACCATGCAGCGCAACTGGATCGGCAAAAGCTTCGGTGCCGAGGTGGTGTTCGACTACGACGTCGAATCGACCGGTGAAGCCGGCCAGCTCAAGGTCTACACCACCCGTCCCGATACGCTGATGGGCGCGACCTATGTGGCCGTCGCAGCCGAGCACCCGCTGGCCACCCGCGCCGCAGAGGGAAATGCCGCGCTGCAGGCCTTCATTGCCGAATGCAAGGCCGGCTCGGTCGCCGAAGCCGATGTCGCCACCATGGAAAAGAAGGGCATGGCCACCGGCCAGTTCGTCGTCCACCCGTTGACGGGCAAAAAGCTGCCGGTCTGGGTCGCCAACTATGTACTGTGGGGCTACGGCGAAGGCGCGGTAATGGCCGTACCGGCGCATGACGAGCGCGATTTCGAGTTCGCCAACAAGTACGGCCTGCCGCTCAAGCAGGTTTACGCCGGTGAAGGCCAAGCGTTCGATGCTACGACTTGGGCAGAGTGGTATGGCGCCAAGGAAGACCTGACCACCGTGAACAGCGGCAAATACGATGGCCTGGACTTTGCCGGCGCGTTCGATGCCATCGTCGCCGATCTGGCCGCCAAGACCCACGGCACCAAGCGCACTCAGTATCGCTTGCGCGACTGGGGCATCTCGCGCCAACGCTATTGGGGCTGCCCGGTGCCCATCATCCACTGCCAGAGCTGTGGTGATGTGCCGGTGCCGGCCGACCAGCTGCCGGTGAAGCTGCCCGAGAACGTGGTGCCCGATGGTCGTGGCAATCCGCTGGCACGGATGCCCGAGTTCTATGAAACCACCTGCCCCAAGTGCGGCGGCGCAGCCAAGCGCGAAACCGACACCATGGACACCTTCGTTGAATCGAGCTGGTACTTCGCTCGTTATGCCTCGCCGCAGTTCGACGGCGGCATGGTCGACAAAGCTGCAGCGGACTACTGGCTGGGCCAAGGTGGCGTCGACCAGTACATCGGCGGCATCGAGCACGCCATCCTGCACCTGCTGTATGCGCGCTTCTTCCACAAGCTGATGCGCGACGAGGATCTGGTCTCGGGCGACGAGCCGTTCAAGAACCTGCTGACGCAGGGCATGGTGGTGGCCGAGACCTTCTACCGCGACGCCGGTGACGGTCACAAGAACTGGATCAACCCGGCCGATGTCGACGTGCAGCGCGACGACAAGGGTCGTACCACCGGTGCCGTACTGAAGGCCGATGGCCAGCCGGTAGTGGTAGGTGGCACCGAGAAGATGTCCAAGTCCAAGAACAATGGTGTCGATCCGCAGCAGCTGATCGAGCTGTACGGCGCGGATACCGCGCGCCTGTTCATGATGTTCGCCGCCCCGCCCGAGCAGGGCCTGGAATGGTCCGATGCCGGCGTGCAAGGTGCATTCCGCTTCCTCAACAAGCTGTGGCGCACCGTGCACGAGCATGTTGCCGCCGGTGTCGTCGCCAAGTACCAGGGCGACGAGGGTTCGGTTGAACTCTCCGCCGAGTTGAAGGGCCTGCGCTTCGCGCTGCACACGGCCATCGCCAAGATCAGCGACGATTATGGGCGCCGCAAGCAGTTCAACACCGCCATCGCCGCGGTGATGGAGCTCCTGAATACCTACGGCAAGGCCAAGACCGACTCCGACGCTGGCCGCGCCGTGGCGCAGGAAGTGCTGGAAGCCGCTGTACTGCTGCTGTCGCCTATCGTGCCGCACGCGGCCGATGCACTCTGGTCCAGTCTGCGCCCGGGCACCGAGCTGCTCGAACAGCCCTGGCCCAAGGCCGACGCCAGCGCGCTGGTGCAGGACGAGATCGAACTGGTGGTGCAGGTGAACGGCAAGCTGCGTGCACAGATCAAGGTGGCCAAGGATGCCAGCCGCGAAGCGATCGAGGCGGCGGCGCTGGCCGATGAAAATGTGCAGAAGTTCGTCGAAGGCACGCCGAAGAAAGTGATCGTGGTGCCCGGCCGCCTCGTCAACATCGTCGCCTGACAGGAAAACCTATGCGCCTGCTTGCCCTGCTCGTCCTTGCCGCCGCGCTGACCGCCTGCGGCTTCCATCTGCGCGGCCAGGGGCCGGGCGGGCAATTCCCGTACAGCACCGCCTATGTGAACGGTTCCGGCCCGGTGGCAGCACAGCTGCGGCAGAACCTGCAGTTGCTGGGCAATGTCACGCTGGTTTCCGCCGCACGCAGCGGCGTTGCCCAGGTCGATGTGAGCAACGAGCGCAGCGAGCGCAAGGTCGGCACACTCAACAGCAGTGGCCGGGTATCCGAGTACCGGATGTTCTACATCCTCACCTATCGCGTCATCTCGCCAGAGGGTGAGGAGCTCGCAGGCAACAGCGAGCTGCGGCTGAACCGCGACTACACCTACGACGAGAACAATGCGTTGGGCAACGAAGCGCAGGAGCAGATGCTGATCCGCGACATGCAGCAGGCCGCCGCCCAGCAGATCTTGCGCCGCACCGCCGCGCTGGCGCGCCAGGCCGCGACCCGTACCGCGGTCACCCCGACGCCGCAGCCGGGCCTGCCGGATGCGCGCTGAGGAACTGCCCCGCCACCTGGCGCGTGGCCTCGCCCCGCTGTACACCATTCACGGCGACGAGGCCTTTCTTGCCATCGAGGCGGCGCAGGCGGTGCGCGACACAGCCCGCAATGCCGGTTATTCCGAACGCGAAGTGCTGACGGTGGAGAGCGGGTTTGCCTGGTCACAACTGGGCATGATCGCCAATTCCTTCTCGCTGTTCGCCGAGCAGAAGCTGGTCGAGCTGCGCATCCCCACCGGCAAGCCGGGTGTCGAAGGCGCCAAGGTCATCGAGGCGTACTGCACCAATCTGCCGCCCGATACCATCACGCTGGTGCAGCTGCCCAAGCTCGATCGCACCGCACAGAACGGCAAGTGGTTCCAGGCCCTCGCTGGCGCTGGTGAAGTGGTTGAGGCCAAGCCAGTGGAGCGCAGCCAGCTCCCGGCCTGGATCGCCCAGCGCCTGGCGGCGCAGCAGCAGCGCATGAGCAGCGAAGCACTCGATTTTCTTGCCGATCGCGTCGAAGGCAATCTGTTCGCCGCCCACCAGGAAGTACTGAAACTCGGCCTGCTGCATCCGGAAGGCGAGCTCAACATCGACGCCGTGCAGCAGGCGGTGGCCAACGTCGCCCGCTTCGACGTGTTCCAGCTCGGCACCACGCTGCTCGCCGGCGACGCCGAACGCTTCGTGCGCATGCTGCAGGGCCTCAAGGCCGAAGGCGAAGCGCCGCATCTGATCCTCTGGGCCATGGCCGAGGAAATCCGTACGCTGGTGCGCATCGGCCAGGGCCGCAGCCGCGGCATGCCGATGGCGCAGCTCCTGAAGGACAACCGCGTGTGGGGCGACAAGCAGCGGCTGATCGACGGCGCGCTCAGTCGCGTCAACGCCAGCCGGTTGCGCGCAGCACAGGCGCTCGCTACCCGCATCGATCAGTTGAACAAGGGCATCGGCCAAGGGGAAGTGTGGGATGAGCTGCTGCAGCTCGGCCTGCTGCTGATGGGCCGCTCGCTGCTCCGCAACCACTAGACTACAAATGACGCCGGCTCACGGCGCAACACTGGGGACCCGACCTCCATCATGAAAGAGCAGATCCTCGTCAACATCACCCCGCAGGAGACCCGCGTCGCCACCGTCGAGGACGGGGTGGTGCAGGACATCCACATCGAGCGCGCCAGCCAGCGCGGTCTGGTCGGGAACATCTACCTCGGCATCGTCAAGCGCGTGCTGCCCGGCATGCAGAGCGCATTCATCGAGATCGGGCTGGAGCGGGCTGCCTTCCTGCACATCGCCGACGTGATCGAGCAGCGCCAGCACCCGAACGAGGCGCAGCGCATCGAGAAGATCGTGCACGAGGGCCAGCCGGTGTTGGTGCAGGTGATCAAGGATCCGATCGGCACCAAGGGCGCGCGTCTCTCCACCCAGATCAGCATCGCCGGGCGCTTCCTGGTGTTCCTGCCACAGGAACACCACATCGGCGTGTCGCAGCGGATCGAGAACGGTGAGGAACGCGAGCATCTGCGCGAGCGGCTGGAGAAGCTGCTGCCGCAAGACCACCATGGCTACATCATCCGCACTAGCGCCGACCATGCGGCCGATGGCGAGTTGCGCGCCGACATCGACTACCTCGACCTGATCTGGGCGGACATCCGGCAGAAGTCGCAGATCCAGCCGGCCAAGTCGCTGCTGTTCCAGGATCTGTCGCTGCAACTGCGGGTGCTGCGCGATATGGTGAGCGAGCAGACCGACGACGTACTGGTCGATTCGCGCGAGAACTTCCAGCGCATGACCGAGTTCGCAACGAGCTTCGTGCCGGACGTGCTGCCTCGCATCCAGCACTACGGCGGTGAGCGGCCGCTGTTCGAGCTCTATGGCGTAGAGGCCGAGATCGAGCGTGCGCTGTCGCGCCGGGTCAATCTCAAGTTCGGTGGCTATCTGATCATCGACCAGACCGAAGCGATGACCACCATCGACGTGAACACCGGTGGCTTCGTCGGCACGCGCAACTTCGACGACACCATTTTCAAGACCAACCTCGAAGCCACCCACGTGATCGCGCGCCAGCTGCGGCTACGCAACCTGGGCGGCATCATCATCGTCGACTTCATCGACATGGACAACGACGAGCATCGCCGCGCAGTGCTCGACGAGCTGCAGAAGGCACTGTCGCGTGACCGCACCAAGGTCACGGTGTCCGATTTCACCAGCCTGGGCCTAGTCGAGATCACCCGCAAGCGCACCCGCGAATCGCTGGCCCATGTGCTGTGCCAGCCCTGCCCCACCTGCCAGGGGCGTGGCGAGATCAAGACCGCCGAGACCATCTGCTACGACATCCTGCGCGAGATCATGCGCGAAGCGCGGCAGTTCAACGCCCGCGAATACCGCATCCTGGCGTCGCAGAACGTGATCGACATGTTCCTCGACGAGGAATCGGCCAGCCTCGCCATGCTGGCCGACTTCATCGGCAAGCCGATCTACCTGCAGGTGGAAACGGCCTATACGCAAGAGCAGTTCGATGTGGTGCTGGTGTGAGACGGGCCGCTTGCGGCGGGCACGCCGCAATGCGCCGGAATTCCGGGATGGCAGGCTCTAGCCCACGCCGCCCGCGCGCTTTAACATCCAGCCCATCGCGCCCATTCCGACCCGGCCCATGATCCAGTTCCAGCAAGTCAGCAAGCGCTATCCCGGCGGCTTCGATGCCGTGAAGAACCTCAGCTTCGAGATCCAGACTGGCGAACTGGTGTTCCTCGCCGGCCACTCGGGTGCGGGCAAGTCGACGCTGCTCAAGCTGATCGCCGGGATCGAAAAGCCCTCCAGCGGCGCCGTACTGGTGAACAACCAGAACGTGGCACGGCTCGGCCGCAAGGCGCTGCCCTATGTGCGGCGCCATCTCGGGCTGATCTTCCAGGACCACAAGATCCTGTACGACCGCAGCGTGTACGACAACGTGCGCCTGCCGCTCGACATCATCGGCTTCGATGGTCGCGAGGTGAAACGCCGGGTGCTGGCCGCGCTCGACAAGGTGGGCCTCGCCGGCAAGGAGAAGCTCAACCCGGTAGCACTGTCCGGCGGCGAACAGCAGCGGCTGTGCATTGCCCGCGCAGTGGTGCACCGCCCGGCCATCCTGCTCGCCGACGAGCCGACCGCCAACCTGGACCGCGACTACGCGCACGACATCCTGGAGCTGTTCAAATCGTTCCACCAGGTGGGCGTAACGCTGGTGATCTCGGCGCACGACGAGACGCTAATGGCCGACTACGGCCGCCGCATCCTGCGCCTGAAGCACGGCGAATTCACCGCGTGAGGACGCAATGAAACACTGGTTCCGCCTGAACGCCCTCGCCTTCGGCCACACGCTGGCCGCCATGGTGCGCCACCCGGTCAACCACGGGCTCAACCTGCTGGTGATCGCCATCGCCGCCGCCTTCCCGTTCGGCTTCTACCTGCTGCTGACGAGTGTCGCCGATGTAGCCGCCCACATGCCGGTGGAACCGCAACTGTCGATCTTCCTCAAGCCCGCAGCGAGCGCTGGCGAGGTCGGCGCGGTGAAGGAGCTGCTGGCGCGTGATGGACGCGTCGCCAATGCCCGCTTCGTCGGCAAGGACGAAGCGCTGAAAGGGCTGCAGGCGCGAGTCGGCAGCGATGATCTTTTGGCCGGCCTCGCCGAGAACCCGCTGCCCGATGCCTTCTTGGTCACCACGCGCAGCGATGCCAGCGCGGCGGCACTCGATGCGCTGAAGGCGGAAATCGCCAAGTTGCCGGGCATCGACGAGGTGCAGCTCGATTCGGCGTGGGCACAGCGGCTGGAGCGGCTGATCCGGGTGGGCGAAGGGCTCTTGCAGGTCATCATCGTGCTGCTCGCGGTAGCGCTGGCACTGATCACCGGCAACGCCATCCGCATGCAGATCCTCACCCGCCGCGACGAGATCGAAGTGGCCAAGCTGATCGGCGCCACCGACGCCTTCATCCGCCGCCCCTTCCTCTATGCCGCCGCCATGCAGGGCCTGATCGGCGGCCTGCTTGCCTGCGGCATCGTCGGGGCAGCGCTGCACTGGCTCAACCCGACCGTCGCCGAACTGGCCAGTGCCTATGGCCAGCGCTTCGCGCTGCACCTGCCGGGACCGCTGGAAATCGGCGCCGTCTGCCTTACCACGGTGCTGCTCAGCCTCGTCGGCGCCTGGCTCGCCGTCTGGCGTCATCTACGCCGCTTCTTCTGAAGCCAACGGCAAGGTAAATATGGGCGATCTTGGCTATCGGTCCGATAGCGATAATTTAGCTGCACACGGCCATGCAATCGGACTAAACTCTGTTCGAGTTAGTCCTATTAAAAACCGAACGGTAGTGTGAACTTTCCAGACGGCTTAGCACTCGAATCGTTCGAGTGCTAACATCGTTCCGGAACTACCGGTTCAGGCCAAGGAGAAACACATGAGCCACAGTCTCACCCTTCCCGTCATCTCGGGCGGCGACAGCATTGAGTCGTACATCCAGCGCGTCAATGCCATCCCCATGCTCACACAGGAAGAAGAGACCGCCCTGGCCGCCCGCCTTCGTCGCGACAACGACATCGAGGCGGCCGGCCGCTTGGTGATGTCTCACCTGCGCGTGGTGGTATCCATTGCCCGCAGCTATGCCGGCTACGGCCTGCCGCAGGCCGACCTGATCCAGGAAGGCAACATCGGCTTGATGAAGGCGGTGAAGCGCTTCGACGGTGATCGTGGCGTGCGTCTGTTCTCGTTCGCCGTGCATTGGATCAAGGCCGAAATCCACGAATACATCCTGCGCAATTGGCGGCTGGTGCGCGTGGCTACCACCAAGGCGCAGCGCAAGCTGTTCTTCAACCTGCGTTCGATGAAGTCCAGCCTCTCCGCGCTGACCCACAAGGAAGCGCAGGAAATTGCTGACGACCTGGGCGTGAAGCGCGAGGAAGTTCTGGAAATGGAACTGCGCATGAGCGGCCAGGATGTGGCGCTGATGGCAGACGACAACGATGAGGACGGCTACGCCCCGATCGACTGGCTGGCCGACCACGACAATGAGCCGCTGGCCACGCTGGATCGCCGTGCCTACGACCGCCTGCAATCGGCAGGCATCGTCGAGGCGCTCGATACGCTGGACGCACGCAGCCGTCGTATCGTCGAGGCACGTTGGCTGGCCGACGAAGGTGAAGGCAAGACCCTGCACGACCTCGCCGCCGAATTCAACGTTTCGGCCGAGCGCATCCGCCAGATCGAAGCCAAGGCGCTGCAGAAGATGAAGCAGGCGCTGCTGCCAGCCTAAGTTCCAGCCGCATCCGACAAAAAGCCCGCAGTTGCGGGCTTTTTGCTGCACGTATGCACCGCCTGTCCCAGCCAATCGACCGACCGGCACAAATCGCTCAAGATTTGCCCGGATTGGCCGAACAGGGCTATGGAATCAACGTCTTACCTCACCATGCGCCTGTTCACACCCCGCCACCTTGGCCCCATCAGCCCCTACAGCGGCACCGATACCGGCGGTGCGCCCTCCCCGCAATCGGAGCGCACACCGTCGACGCCGGCCCCGCAAGCCGCGCCTGTCTGGAACGGCGAAGAACGCCGCATTGGCGAAGATCGGCGCTGCAATGCGCGCCGCCAGGAACAGCAAGGCACGCTACTCGATACCCGTTGTGGCAGTGATCGCCGGCAACGCGGCCGCCGCATCGGCGATGCCGATCCCTGGACCACGCTGAAAGTCTAGCCGCTCAGCGCAACCGATCCGCTACCGCCAGCAAGGGCAGCAGTACCGACGCGCCCAGTTGCCGGCTGCGTTCGCCATTCCAGCCCGTTTCCGGGCGCGGACGGCTCGCGGTGTCCTTGAACGGCATTTCGATGGTGAAGGCGAGACAATCGAAGGCATCGCCCACCCAGTTGGTGGCCAGCGTCAGCTGCTCGGGGCCGAACTGATGGTCCTCGTAGCCGTACTCCACCTGGAAGTCTGGGCTGGCTGCGAGCCACGCCGCCTTGAACGCCTCCTGCAGCGCACGCTGGTGCGCCGAGAACGAAGGGTTGCCCTCGCAACCAGCCACGAAATTGTGCGGAATGGTCTCGTCGCCATGCGCATCAAGGAAGGCATCGACACCAATGCGCTGCATCGCCTGCCGCACCAGCAGCACTTCCGGGCTGCGCGCCTCGCTTGGCTCGGCCCACTCGCGATTGAGGTTGGCACCCACCGCATTGGTGCGCAAATTGCCGCGCACACTGCCATCCGGATTCATGTTCGGCACAATATGGAACGCGGCCCGCTCCAGCAGCGCACGCGCTGGCCCGTGATCCGGGTCGAGCAGCGCATCGACCAGCCCTTCGGCAAACCATTCGGCCATGCTCTCGCCGGGGTGCTGGCGTGCGATCACCCAGATGTTGCGCTTGCCCTCGCCGGGCGTGCCTATGGTCAGCAGATCAAGATCGCGCCCATCCAGCGTCGCGCCCAGCCGCGTGAGCCGGCACAGCGGCGAACCCTGTGCGCGGCCGAGCAACGCCAGGTGGCGCTCCCATGAATACGGCTCGAAATAGGCGTACCAGACGGTATCGGCCTGCGGCAGCTGCTCGAACACCAGTTGGCCCTGCTCAATTCGGGTCGGCACGGTGAGCCAGTGCAGGCGGTCGTAGCTCGCCCGCACCGCGTAGCCGTCCCAGCCACCGATGTACGCCGAATCCTCGATGTTCTCGATCACATAACGGCAGGCCACACCGCGCACGCCGCTGGCGCGAAAGTGGAACCACTGCGCGAAGGCGGATGCGTTGTCCGGCCGCAAGGCAAGGCGCACGTCCGCCGCGTCGCTGGCATCAAGCACCGTGATGGCGCCGGAATCGAAGTTGCTGGATATCGTGACCATGGGCTGCCCTCGCTGTTTACAGGCCGAGCACCTTGCCCGGATTCATCAGGTTATCCGGATCAAACGCGCGCTTGATGCTGCGCATCAGGTCGAGCTCGACCTCGGAGCGGTAATGCGCCAGCTCATCGCGCTTGAGCACGCCGATGCCATGCTCGGCCGACAACGTACCAGCCAGCTCGGCCACCAGTGCGTAGACGGCGGCGTTGATTGCCGGCTCATGCGCATACACGCCCTTGCCGCGATCGGCGAGGAACACGTTGTAGTGCAGGTTGCCGTCGCCCACGTGGCCGAAGGCGACGATGTCAGCATCGGGAAACAGCGCCTTCAGCGCCCCTTCGCCGCGACTGAGGAAATCGGGGATGCGCGAGATCGGCACGCCGATGTCGTGCTTGATCGAGACGCCGCGCCGGCGTTGCGCCTCCGGGATGCCTTCGCGCAGCAGCCAGAACGCGCGCGCATCGCCCTCGGTCTGTGCAATCAGTGCGTCGTCGAAGCCCTGGGCAACCAGCGCTTCCATCAGCCGCTCCAACAGCGCGTCGCTCTCCCCGGCATCCGACAGCTCGAGCAACACGCTCCAGCCCGGCAGTGTGGCATAGGGGTGCGGCAGCTCCGGGCAGTGTTCGTCCAGCAGCTCCCAGCAACGGCGCGAAATCAGTTCGAACGAGGTGACCCGATCGCCCACCTCGCCCTGCAGACCGCGCAGCAGGCCCACGGCAGCGGCCGGATCGGCAACTGTGACCAGCGCCGTGGCAGTCGCCGACGGCAGCGGGTGCAGCCGGAACACCGCCTGGGTGATCAGCCCCAGCGTGCCCTCGGCGCCAATGAATAAATGCTTGAGGTCGTAACCGGTGTTGTCCTTGCGCAGGCCGCGCAGGCCATTCCAGATGCGGCCATCCGGCAGCACCACTTCCAGACCCAAGGTCAGCTCGCGCATGTTGCCGTAGTGCAGCACGTTGACGCCGCCGGCGTTGGTGCCGAGCCCGCCACCGACCCGCGCCGATGCAGCGGCGCCCCATTCCGCCGCGAACAGCCGGCCGACAGCACGCGCGGCGGCCTGCACCTCGGCAATGGTGACGCCAGCCTCGGCGGTGATGGTGTTGTTGGCGGCATCGACCTCGACGATGCGGTTCATCCGCTCCAGCGATACCACGAGCTGGCGCCCGGATTCATCCGGCGTTGCCGCGCCGCACAGGCTGGTGTTGCCACCTTGCGGCACGATGGCGATGCCGTGCTCGCGGCACAGCCGCACCAGCGCCGCGACTTCATCGGTGCTGCGCGGCCGCGCCACCGCGAGTGCCACGCCCTGCCAGCGTCGACGCTGATCAAGCGTGTAGCCGGCAGTATCGTCACCGGTCAACACACCGCCCTCACCGAGCAGCGCATGCAATGCGTTCAGAAAATCCATGATTTGGTCCTGCGCCGGCCGTGCCGGCAGGTGCTTTGCAGTCTAGCTGCGCGGGCGGCCCGATCCTACAGCCAGAAATCGCTGCGGGCGACGTGGTGCGCCAGCACGCGCTGGAAGTGGCCGGGATCCTTGGCGAAGGTCATTTCGCCGGCTGCGGGGCGGTAGAAGTCGATCAGGCGCGAGGTCCAGAAGCGGATCGCGGCGGCACGCAGCATGATCGGCCAGCCGGCCTTTTCCTCGGCGGTGAACGGCCGCACGGTCTGGTAGGCAGCCAGCAGCGCACGGGCACGGGCCGCGTCGATATCGCCATCGGGCTGCACACACCAGTCGTTCAGCGTGATCGCCACGTCGTACAGCAGCACGTCGTTGCAGGCGTAGTAGAAGTCGATGAAGCCACCGACCGCATCCCCATCCATCAACACGTTGTCACGGAACAGGTCGGCATGGACCACGCCCAGCGGCAGATGATCGAAGCGGTGGCGCGATTGCAGCGCCAGCTGGTCGCGCAGCAGCTGCGCATCGTGCGGCGCCATCTGGTCGTAGACCAGTGCGGCGGTGTCGGCCCACCACTGCGGACCGCGTGGGTTGTGCATGCGGCCTTGGTAGCTGGTGCCGGCACGGTGCATCTGTGCCAGCATCTCGCCCACGCTCGCGCATTGCGCCGCAGTGGGGGTATCGACCACCACACCCGGCACGCAGGTGACGAGCAGCGTCGGCTTGCCGTTCAGAGTGTCGATATAGGCATCGTTCAGGTTGGCGATCGGCGCGGCCACCGCGATGCCGTGATGGGCCAGGTGCGCCAGCAGGTTCACGTAGAACGGCAGCTCGTGCGCATGCAGCGTCTCGAACAGCGTCAGCACGTAGCGGCCATGCGTGGTGGTGACGAAATAGTTGGTATTGGTCACCCCAGCGGCAATGCCCTTGAGCTCGACCAAGGCGCCGATCGAATAGCGCGCGAGAAAGGGCTGCAGGTCTTCGGCGGTGACAGTGGTAAAGACGGACATGGCGGCTGGGGTTTCGGTGCGGAAGGCCGCAGTTTACGCAAGCCGGGCGCCGCTGACGATGGCAGCGCACCGGCCCACGTCGCTTACCACTCGAACAGCACCCAGCGCGGCACCGAGATATTGCTGCCGCCGGTATCCATCCGGTCGAAACGTCCGTTGCCCTCGCGGTCGATCAGGTAGTACGGCACCCCGACCTTGGGCGTGACCTTCATCATGTAGAGCTTGCCGTGCATCCGGTACTCGGCAATCGTGGCATCGTCCTTCTCGACGATGCGCACCTCGGGCTCTTCGATCGCGGCGCCGTCTCCACCTTCCGGTGGCATCGGCGGCGGCGGCGGGTCTTCGGCGGCCTGCGCCAGCGGGCCCAGCGCAGCGGCCAGCAGCAGGGCGGGAATCAGGGTACGGGACATGGGATTTCCTTGGGTCACAGGCTGAATTGCATTTCGCGCTCGGCCGAACTCATCTCGAAGCCGCGCGTTTCGTAGAAATCGAAGATCGCCTCGACGATGGCACGTGGCTCGTCGATCATCTGGAGCAGGTCCATGTCGGCTGCCGAGATCATGCGCTCGTCCACCAGCGTGCTGCCGATCCAGTCGACCAGCCCCTGCCAGAAGGCCTTGCCAACCAGGATGACCGGGATCTTGCGCGTCTTGCCGGTCTGGATCAGCGTCAGCGCCTCGGTCAGCTCGTCCAGCGTGCCAAAGCCCCCCGGCATCACCACGTAGGCGCTGGCGTGCTTCACGAACATCACCTTGCGGGCGAAGAAGTGGCGGAAGGTCTGCGACACATCCTGGTAGGGATTGCCGCTCTGCTCGTGCGGCAGCTGGATGTTGAGCCCCACGCTCGGGCTCTTGCCGTAGTACGCGCCGCGGTTGGCCGCCTCCATGATGCCGGGGCCGCCCCCGGAGATCACCGCAAAACCGGCATCGGACAACAACCGGGCGATCTCCTCGGTGAGCTTATAATACGCGTGGTCACGCGGGGTTCGCGCCGAGCCGAAGATCGATACCGCAGGCTGGATCGCCTGCAAGCGCTCGGTGGCTTCGACGAATTCCGACATGATCTCGAAAACCCGCCACGCCTCGCGCGCACGAAAACCGTGTTTATCCGCATTGACGCTGGGGTCGACGAAATCGGGGAGTTTCTCTTTCAGGCTCATTGGCAGTTCTCCCTGTTCCTTACAACGAGTATAGCAGGCAGCTTAAGCCTCACCCGGCTGCTTCCAGGTTCCGCCACCATGCCCACATTGCTGTTGATCGACGGCTCGTCCTACCTGTATCGCGCCTTCCACGCCATCCGCGAGCTGTCCGCGCCCGACGGCACGCCGACCAATGCGCTGTACGGCTTCGTGAACATGTTGAAGCGCCTGCAGAAGACCACGCCCGCCGACTACATCGCCTGCGTATTCGACGCCAAGGGCAAGACCTTCCGCGACGATCTCTACGCCGACTACAAGGCCAATCGCCCGCCGATGCCGGATGAATTGCGCGTGCAGGTCGACCCCATTCACGCCGCGGTGCGGGCCTTCGGCATTCCGCTGCTGTGCGTGAGCGGCGTGGAGGCGGACGACGTGATCGGCACGCTGGCCGTCGCCGCCAGCAGGCGCGGCATCACCACCGTGATCTCCACCGGTGACAAGGACATGTCGCAACTGGTCGATGCCCACGTGCGCATCGAGAACTCGATGACCGAGGAAGTGCTGGACGAAGCCGGCGTGAAGGAAAAATTCGGCGTGCGACCGGACCAGATCGTCGACTACCTGGCGCTGATCGGCGACACCGTCGACAACGTGCCGGGCGTGCCCAAGTGCGGCCCCAAGACCGCCGTGAAATGGCTGGAGCAATACGGCAGCCTGACCGATGTGATGGTGCACGCCAGCGAGATCAAGGGCGTGGTCGGCGACAACCTGCGCGCCACGCTGGACTGGCTGCCGATGGCGCAGCAGCTCGTCACCATCAAGCAGGACGTCGACCTCGCGCTGGAACTGCCCGGTGGCCTCGACGACCTCGCCCCCATTGCGCCGGACTGGGCCACGCTGCTGACGATGTTCCGCCGCTACAACTTCCGCACCTGGATGCGTGAAGCCGAGCAGCAGTTGGGCGATGCCCCACCGCCCGCCGCACCGGCCCCGGCGCTGGGCGAATGCGGCCAACTCGATTTCGACGCCGTCAACGACACGCCACCCGCTGCCGCACCGGCGCTGGCCGCCAGCGGCGATGTCCCCATCCCGCAGGTGGGCGAGCGCCGCTACGACACGCTGCTGACCATGGCGCAGCTCGACGACTGGCTCGCCCGGCTGAACGCCACCGGCATCACCGCGCTTGATACCGAGACCACCAGCCTTGATCCGATGCAGGCACGCATTGTTGGCATCTCGTTCTCGGTGACAGCCGGCGAAGCCGCCTACCTGCCGCTGGCCCATCGCGGCACCGAAGCGCCGGAGCAGATTCCGCTCGACGCCGCGCTCGCCGTGCTCAAGCTCTGGCTGGAGTCGGACGCACACAAGAAGCTCGGCCAGAACCTCAAGTACGACCAGCATGTGTTCGCCAATCACGGTATCGCGCTGGCCGGCGTCGCCGACGACACGCTGCTGATGAGCTACGTGCTCGCCAGCCACGAACGCCACAATATGGATGACCAGGCCGCACGCGAACTCGGTGAGACCACCATCAAATACGAGGAAGTCTGCGGCAAGGGCGCCAAGCAGATCGGCTTCGACGAGGTCGGTGTCGACACCGCTACCGCCTACGCCGCCGAGGATGCCGACATTACGCTGCGGCTGGCACAGGTGCTGACGCAGAAGCTGGCGCGTGCGCCACGCCTCAATGCGCTCTACCGCGAGATCGAGCTGCCGGTGCGCGAGGTGCTGTTCAAGATGGAGCGCAACGGCGTGCTGCTCGATGGGCGCAAGCTTGCCCAGCAAAGCCACGACCACGGCCTACGGCTGATCGAGCTGGAACGAGAGGCGCACGGACTCGCCGGCCGGCCGTTCAACCTCGGCTCGCCCAAGCAGATCGGCGAGATCTTCTTCGACGAGCTCAAGCTGCCGGTGGTGAAGAAGACGCCCAAGGGCGCGCCGTCCACCGACGAGGACGTGCTCACCGAGCTCGCCAAGGATTTCCCGCTGCCCAAGGTGTTGCTGGAGCACCGTTCGTTGTCCAAGCTCAAGTCCACCTACACCGACAAGCTGGCGCTGATGACCAACCCGGCCACTGGCCGGGTGCACACCAGCTTCAACCAGACCGTGGCGGTGACCGGGCGGCTGTCCAGCACCGATCCCAACCTGCAGAACATCCCCATCCGCACGCCGGAAGGCCGCCGGGTACGCGAAGCCTTCATCGCCCCGCCCGGCCACAAGCTGATTTCCGCGGACTACTCGCAGATCGAGCTGCGGATCATGGCGCACCTGTCGGAGGACGACGCGCTGCTCAAGGCCTTCGCCGAAGGCCAGGACATCCACCGCGCCACCGCCGCCGAGGTCTTTGGTGTGCCGCTCGCTGAAGTGACAAGCGAACAGCGCCGCTACGCCAAGACCATCAACTTCGGCCTGATCTACGGGATGAGTGCCTTTGGTCTCGCCAGCCAGCTGGAAATCGAGCGCAGCGCCGCAGCGAGCTACATCGAGCGTTACTTCGGCCGCTTCCCCGGCGTGGCCCAGTACATGGAGCGCACCCGCAGCCAGGCCCGCGAAGGGGGCTACGTCGAAACAGTGTTCGGCCGCCGGCTGTGGCTGCCCGAGATCAAATCCGCCAACCCTGCCCGCCGCGCCGGCGCCGAACGCGCCGCCATCAATGCGCCAATGCAGGGCACCGCAGCGGACTTGATCAAGCTCGCCATGCTGGCCGTCGACGCCTGGCTGATCGAAGCCAATCTCGCCAGCCGGTTGATCCTGCAGGTGCACGACGAACTGATCCTGGAAGTGCCGGATGCCGAGGTGGCACTGGTGACGACCGAACTGCCGAAACGGATGGCAGGCGTGGCGCAGCTCAGGGTGCCGCTGCTCGCCGAAGTGGGCGTGGGGAACAACTGGGACGAGGCGCATTGAGCAGGTGGCTGGCAACAGCGAGCCGGCCGCGCTTCGAATGAAGTTCAAATGTTGGGCCTTCACCCTCATGAACGCCCTGCTCAGCGCCCCGCCAAGATGCGCCGCCACCCGAGGGCCGTTTTTGCCATGAACGCCTCGATCGCCTCGGTATACGCCCCCGCCTCCCCGACCTGCTCGTTCATCCCGCGATGACTGAACGGCTGCGGCAACACCGTCGCTGCAACGCCCAATTCCCTGGCCCGATGAACAAAGGCTTCCGCGCCGTCGCATGGCCGGTCCGGGCGGCGGTTGGAGCAACTCACCAGCATCGGGATCGATAAGCGCGACAGCTGCAGCAACGGCGACGCCTGGCGCCAGTAGGCTGGATCGCTGCCAAAAGCGGGATCGTAGAAGCGGTAGTGCCGGCGTTGCATGGTGGTGACGATGTCGAGCGCGGCGGAATCGAGCACCACGGTGCCGCGCCAGCGCTGGCCGCCTGCAGCGGTCACCAGCGCCGGATTGGCCGACAGCAAGGCCACCAGATGGGCGCCGGCTGAATGGCCCATCAGGATGACCTGCTCGCCTTCCGCGCCCCATTCGCCCGCCCGCCGCTGGATGGCAGCAATGGCCCGGGCCACGGCCTGCGCCTGCTCGAAGGCCATCGCCTGCGGCAGCATCGGGTAGTTGATGGAAACGACCACCGCGCCGCGTGGCACCCAACGCGCCACCTTGTGCTGCACCACTGGCCGCATCGCCTTGTCGCCGTGGCGCCAGGCGCCGCCATGCACCATCACCAGCAGGGGAGCCTGTTGCGGCGTCTGCGGCAGGTAGACATCATAGGTTTCGGCAGCGGAAGGACCGTAATGCAGATCGGCAATGCGGCGCGCGCCGGGCGTCATCGAATAGCGTTCGGTCGTTGCTTCGACCGCCCAATCCGCCGCTACCGCATGTAGCGCTGGCGTTGTAAGCAACAACAGTGTCATAGTCAGCTGATGGATCAGACGGCGCATCCTGGCCTCTCTCGCACGCGGCAGATTGGCAGGGTAACGCGGGCACGCCGATCCCGGTTGACCCTAGAGGCGAACCCGTGCGCTCCTTGCTCTGCTCCGCCTTGCTCGCCGGGCCTCACCTGCATGCCATCGCACGCCGATCCCGCGCTCAGCGCCACCTATCACGGCTGCATGGACAAGGCGGGCGGTGCCACCGCCAGCATGCTCGAATGCATGGACCAGGAATATCGCCTGCTCGATAGCCGGCTGAACGCCGCCTACCAGACGCTGCTGATGCACCACACCGGACCGCGCAAGCTGCAGCTGCGCGATGCACAGCGCACATGGCTGAAATTCCGCGACGCCAATTGCAGCTACTACGCAGACCCGGATGGGGGCTCTTTGGCCCGCGTGATCGGCAGCGATTGCCTGCTAACCGTCACCGCGGCACGGGTGGACGAACTGGAAGGCTTGCTGCAGTAAGCGCGCCTCAACGCTCCGTCGAACGTCCGGTAAAACAGCGTTGCTCGATCGCCAGCAGCTCGCTGCGCGCGATGCCAAGGTCCTGCAGCTCACGCCCACTCATCGACGCAAGCAGCGCCAGATCACGGTTCAACCGCCGACGTGCCAACATCGCCTGCCAGCGGGCGGACCACCAGTTTGCCAGTCTTTGCATGATGATTTCTCCAGTGGGTGATCTGGAAAAATCGTATGCGTTTGGCCGCACGCGCTGAATGCACGGTCATTCGAATTCGCGGCGTGTTACCGTCAAGTGATCGAAAATTGAAGGACTCGACCGTGAATTCATCGCCCGAGCTCGACAGCAAGGATTGGAAGATCCTCGAAGCGCTGCAGCAGGATGCCCGGCAAAGCCTCTCCGCGCTCGGCAAGCGTATCGGCCTGTCGCAGCCGGCGGTGAGCGAACGCATCCGCAAGCTGGAGGATGCTGGCGTGATCGAAGGCTATGGCGTGCGGCTCAACCTGCAGAAACTCGGCTACGGCCTGCAGGCGCTGATCCGGCTGCGGGCACGCCACGACGAGATTCCTGCCTTCGTCACCACCTGCGCAGCCATGCCCGAGGTGCTGGAGATGTTCCGCATCACCGGCGAGGATTGCTTCTGCCTGCGCTGCGCCATCGCCCGGCCGCAGGAGCTGGAACGGCTGATCGACGCGCTCAGCCGCTACGGCGCAGTGACCACGTCGATCGTGTTGTCCAAACCGCTGGACAAGCCGGTATCACGTGTCGAACCGGAGCTGGCTCGCTAGGCGCGGCGCCACGACATCCCGTCAGGAAATACTTACGCAACACCACAAACAGCAGGATTTTCCCTGTCAGCACGGTTGCGTTATCTTCTCGCGCACTCCTGCGCTCGTGCGCTTTTTGGCAACCCATCATGCACATCATCATCGGACTGCTCACCTCAATCGCCGGTCTGGTCTGGGCCCTGCACGCGCTGCAACGCGCCGGCCTGGACCTGAATGCTCTCAACCCGTTCACCTGGCTGCGCCGCCGCCACTGGGCCAAACAGCACGCGGCCCATCTTGGCCTGACGGTACGTCACGTCATGGACATCGCGGCGCTGGCGTTGATGCATACGGCCAAGCTCAAGGGCGAGCTCACTCGAGAGACCAAGACTGAACTCATCTCGCTCTATCAGAGCACCTTCAAGACCGATGAGCGCGAGGCACGCGATTTGTTCGACGCCAGCGCCTTCAAGTTGCGTGACGATCAGTTCCATCGCCATAGCCAGACTTTCGCCGAGCAGCACTGGAAGCAGCTGGATCAGGCGCAGGCCAGCCAGATCCTTGCGCTGGTACAGCGGGTCGCTCATCTGGAAGGTGCCGCCACAGCAGCCCAGCAGACGTGGATCGCTCAGTTGGGTGGCAAGTCCACCGCCGCCCAGTCCGGCTGGTAAGCAGGCCTACTGCAACGCCTTCAATGCCACCTCAACGCTGCCAGCCTCGCTCGATACGGTGATCGCGCCTTCCTGGATGGTCACATGCAGCTGCATGGTGCGCTCGGTCAGACTGGCCAGCGCGGTCATGGTGTCGGCTTCGATCGCGTACACCTTCAGGTTGCCGTGGCGTGCCGCCTGACTGGACACGCCTTGCCACCACACTTCGGCGCCACGCGCGCCGTAGGCGTAGACCACGGCCTCGCCCGCGGTGTTGGCCGCCTTCTTCAGCCGCTTCTCGTCCGGCTGACCCAGATCGATCCAGCGTTCCACCTCGCCAGTGAGGCTGCGCTGCCACAGCGCCGGTTCGTCCTCATCGCTGATACCGCGACCGAATTCCAGCGTTTCACTGGCATTGAGCGCGAAGGCCAGCAGCCGCAGCATCATGCGCTCGTCGGTTTCCGACGGGTGCTGGGCGATGGTGAGCGCGTGCGAGCCATAGTAGTTCTGGTCGAGATCGGCGATATGCAGCTCGGCCTTGAAGATGGTGGATTTGAGGGCCATGGGTAAGATGCTCTAGGAATGGATGCGCTGCCGGCCTGCCAGTGGTGGCCTCACAGCAACTTTTGGCGACGGCATGCTTCTACCAGATGGCCGAACTGTCTGCCAGAAAAGTAGTAGACAAAGCCGATGGTCCGGCCGTCTTTCAGCGTCAGTAGCAGCTCCTCCTGCAACATCTGCTGCGAGCCGCCGTCGCTGAGGCGAACCGCCGCGACATCCGCCCAGCCTACAAGACCGAAGCGGCGGGAACGAAACCCGGCGTCATCAACGAAGGTGATTTCGTCCCGCGTGCTCCACCACAGCGCAGCGGCGCCAAGCAGCATGCTCGCGATCACAGTACCGGCAACATGCCAGTCCAGCGCCTCGTCCTCCAGCTCCTGACCCAAGACCATGCCGACGCACAGCGTGCCCAAGATCGCGAAGCAAAGCACCACGAGCGGTTTCCAGCCCGCTTGCGTAGCGACGATCACCCGCGCACAAGGCGCTTGCAACTCGCGTGGCGCTTGTTGCCAGAGCAGACGAGGCGTGGCCAGCGCCATCTTCAATGCTGCCACGTCGCACGGCGGATGCACGGTGTAGTCGAACGTGCCTCGCGCGGTTTCCAGCCGCAACCGCTGGGTTGCGCCCTCGTGTGCGGTGACACTCACGATGCCATGTTCGCTTTGCCACCACAGCCGAACCCGCTCGATGTCACCAAGCGGCAGGAAGCCCAGGAAACGACTGCGTAGGCCATCGGCAGTGATCGTCATCCGTGCGTGGCTGGCCCAGCTGTTGAGCCAGCTCAGCAGCACCAACCAGACCAACAGCGCGATCATGCAGGCCACGATGAACTTCAGCATCTGCCAGCTCGACGCCCTCGGTGTGGCGGCTTCCCACGCCCAGGGCAAGGTGGCGAGCAAGACCAGCAGTGCCAGCACCAGGGCCACCCGATGAAGCGCGCGCTGGTGGTCTTCGATGTTCAGGATCAACATCGGCCGCATGCTACCAGCAAGCCGAAGGCATGCACGACCGGTACGGACGCCAGGTACGGTCATGCTCGGCAGCGTGTACTTATGCCGAGCCCACCCTACCGACGGCTGGCCAGGCACTCGCCGGCCTGACACGCACGGTCGCGTTATCATGCTTGCACCTGCACGCACAGATTGAAGCCATGCACGCCCACATCCTCCAGCACCTGTTACAGATCGATCGCCACGGCCCACGCATGCAGCTGGGGCGGGCTGGGCTGTTCCAGTTTCGCGAGGAAGTGCGGGTGCTGCGGGCACCATTCTTCTGGTCCTGTCTGATCGTGGTATTGGCCGGCGAGAAGGAAATCCTGCGCGGCGATGGCGTGCTGCGCTGCCGGCCCGGCCAGTGGATCGCCGTCGGCGCCGGGCAGGAGGTGAGCTTTCGCAACCTGCCCGATCCCGCGCGTGGCTATTTCGCCGGGCTCACCATCGCTGCAGATCCAGCCTGGATGCAGCGCTTTGCCGAGCGCTACGCGGCCGACCTGCCCTCGCGGCTCGACGCCGCGCCGGTGTTCACCGCCGATGCACTGTGCTGGAAAACGCTGGCGGACTACGTGGAGCAGGTGCTGCTGCCCGTGCACAGCCCGCTCGACGAAGCGCTGGCCGAGCACCGCTGGCAGGCGCTGTGGCTGGCACTGGCACGGCAGGGCGTAGCGCGCGATCTGGTGACGCTGCCGCCGGAGAACTGGCGCGAGCGGGTGCTGCGCTGGATCGGGGCCGATCCGGCGGCCGAGTGGAAGATGCAGGACATCGCCAACCGGCTTTGCGTCAGCGAGGCCACGCTGCGGCGTCGGCTCGCCAGCGAGCACACCAGCTTCGCCGCGCTGCTGGCCGATGCGCGGATGGATCGGGCACTGTACCTGGTGATGAAGACGGGGCAGACAGTGCAGCGTATCGCCGAAGCCTGCGGCTATGGCTCGCCGTCGCGCTTCACCGATGCCTTCCGCGCCCGCTTCGGCCTGACGCCGACCGCGCTGCGCGGTGCAGCCTCGCCGGTGCCCAGCGTGCAGGAAGCCGGCTGAGCGCGCCACGGCGCAACTTGAGCGCCAAGGGCGGATGATTGCACGCACGGGGCGAGACGCCAGTCTGGCGCAGCCCTATCGTGGTGGGGTCTCCTCCAGCCACAGGACAAGCCGACCATGAACCGCCTTCTGCCCCTGCTGTTCGCCACCCTGCTGCCGCTCACCCACGCCAGCGACTTCAAGCTCAGCAGCCCCGATGTGCCCGCCGACGGCAAGCTCGCCGAGAAGCAGGTCTACATCGGCTACGGCTGCAACGGCGGCAACCAATCGCCTGCGCTGCAGTGGTCCGGCGTGCCGGCCGGCGCCAAGAGCCTGGCGCTGGTGCTGCACGACCCGGATGCCCCGGTCAGCGGCGGCTGGTACCACTGGTCGCTGTACGATCTGCCGGCCACCACCAGCGCCTTGCCGACCAATGCCGGCAACAGTACCGGCAGCAAGCTGCCCAAGGGGGCCAAGCAAGGCCGCACCAGCTTCGGCGGCAACAGCTTCGGCGGCGCCTGCCCCCCGATCGGCCACGGCGTGCACCATTACAACTTCACGCTGTATGCATTGAAGGTAGCCACGCTGCCGCTGGCCGAAGACACGCCACCAGCGGAAGCCGAAGCGAAGATCAAGGCAGCCAGCCTCGGCAGCGCCAGCTTCACCGCAACCTACCAGCGCTGAGCACCGCTCGTGCACATCGCGGCCGTGCGCCGCAGGCAACCGACACCAGGAACCCGGCACAGCCGGGTTCCTGCCTGTTTCTGCGGACCGAACCGCCGCGATTCCGTTTGATCCAGCCTGCCGCGCCGCGCCGATAACGTTCGCCAGCGCTCGTCAGCGGCGCAGGTCAAATATGGCGGTTCCAGCGGCTGGAATGAAAAACCGGATTCAATCGATGCCGCCCTTCGTCTCCTGCTGTTTCCCGGTGCCCGCCCCCATCCGGATGAAACCATCGGAAACACGCTCTAGACTGGCGACGTCCATCCAGCCTGGAGCCACCATGCACGTCGTCATCTATCACAACCCGCGCTGCAGCAAATCGCGCGAAACACTGGCGCTATTGCGCGAGCAGGGCATTCAGCCCGATGTCATCGAATACCTGGACAACCCACCCGACGCTGCCACGCTGGGCCGGCTGCTGACGCTGCTGCAGCTGGAGCCACGCCAGCTGATGCGGCAGAAGGAAGACGACTACGCCGCACTGAACCTCGCCGATCCCGCACTCGACCGCGCCGGACTGATCGCCGCCATGGTGGCCCACCCGCGGCTGATCGAACGTCCCATCGTGGTGGTCGACGACGCGCACGCTGCGCTCGGGCGGCCCCCGGAGAATGTGCTGGCGCTGCTGAATGCGATTCAGCCAAAGCACGCCGGCTAGGGTACCGAACTTGAGATGTAGTAATGCTACGGTAAACTTCAGTCACACCCCGACTAGAAGCCTGCCGTGCACGCAGCCCTCCGACTGTTCGTCTTCCTCGCCCTTGCCATCCGCCTTGCCTGCGCCGCGCTGGTGCTGCCCAGCACCGCAGGGCCGGTCAATCCGGTGGCCGCGGTGGCCGTGCTGGAGGACAAAAGCGGGCAGCTGACACTGGCCGACGCGATGCAGAGCACCGCGTTCCGGCCCGCTGCCACCGGTGGCAACGACATCAACCTCGGTTACTCGCACAGCGTGTACTGGCTGAAGCTCACGCTCGATACCCACGCGGCGCCAGGGCGGGATTGGTTGCTGGAAGTGGGTTACCCCTCGCTCGATCATGTCGAGCTGTTCCAGCCCTACTCGGGCCGCGCCGACCACGCGGGTGATCGCCAGCCCTTTGCCAAGCGACCGGTGCCGCACCGCAACTTCGTGTTCCCGCTGGCACTGCCCGACTCCGGTACTGCGACGATCTACCTGCGCGTGCGCTCCGAAGGCAATCTCACCGTGCCGTTGCGGCTGTGGGAGGCCAAGCGCTTCCAGTGGCACAACCAGGATCTCTACGCGCTGCTGGCGCTCTATTACGGCATGCTGCTGGCGCTGGGGCTCTACAACCTGTTGCTCTTCCTGTCGCTGCGGGACCGGCTCTACCTGTGCTATGTCGCCTTCGTCGCCAGCATGGCCATCGGCCAGCTCTCGCTCAATGGCCTTGGCAACCAGTACCTGTGGCCCGATTGGCCAGCATGGGGACATGTGGCATTGTCCACCGGCTTCGCACTTACCGGCTTCTTCGGCGCGCTCTTCACCCGGCTGTTCCTCAACACCCGGCAGATCGCCCCGCGCTGGGATAGCCTGATCGTGGTGCTGATGGCGGCCTTCATGCTGGCCGCGCTGGGCCCCGCCTTCATGCCCTACCAGTGGTCCGCCATCCTCACCTCGCTGGCAGGCGCCTCGTTCGCCGCCGTGGCAGTAATCGTGGGCGTGGTCTGCCTGTATCGCCGCCAGCCCGGTGCGCGCTACTTCCTGCTGGCCTGGACGCTACTGCTGATCGGCGTCGGCATGCAGGCGCTGCGCAACCTGGCCTGGCTACCGACCAACGCGCTGACCAGCCACACCATGCAGATCGGCTCGGCGCTGGAAATGCTGCTGCTGTCGTTCGCGCTGGCCGACCGCATCCACGTGCTGCGGCGCGAGAAGGAACTGGCGCAGACCGAAATGCTGGCCACGCGGGAAGCCACGCTCGCCACCTTGCGTGCGCACGAGCAGGAACTGGAGCAGCGCGTGGACGAACGTACCCGCGCGCTGACCGAAGCCAACGCACGGCTGGCCGCCAGCGAGGCGCAATTGCTGGAACTGGCGCACCATGACCAGCTCACCGGCCTGCCCAATCGACTGCTGCTGAACGAGCGCGTGAGCCATGCCATCGTGCGCGCACAACGCAGCCGCACGCTACTGGCGCTGCTGCTGGTCGACCTTGACCGCTTCAAGCCGGTGAACGACCACTATGGCCACGCAGCGGGCGATTGCATGCTGCAGGCGGTCGCCCGGGCCATGCAGGGCGCCGTGCGTGCCAGCGATACGGTGGCACGGCTGGGTGGCGACGAATTCGTGGTCCTGCTGGAAAACCTGCAGGATGCAGTGGACGTCGAGCGGCTCGCCGATCAACTCAATGCCGCCGTCGCCGCCGCGCACGAGGCAGCTGGCATACCGCAGGCGATCAGTGCCAGCATCGGCATCGCACTCTACCCCACTCATGGCGACGACGTGACCACGCTGCTGCGCCGCGCCGATGAAGCGATGTATCACGCCAAGGAAATCGAGCCGGGGAGTTGGTTTGTGGCGCGGGGCATCAGCTGATGTGGCGATTGGCAGATCGACTTAACGCCTTCGGCGTGGCATTTTCGGTGCCGGTTCGACCCGGTAAATCAAGCGCGCCAGAGGCGTAGGGACAATGAAACCCGCCACACATCAAACGTCGCCGCCCTACCATGGCAGCTGCCTGTGTGGCGGCGTGAAGTACCAGATCAACGGCGAGATCAAGGCGGTATCACATTGCCATTGCACGATGTGCCGCAAGGCACATGGCGCAGCGTTCGGTAGCTACGGCAGCGTGCCGGGCGACGCACATGTGTTCATCGAAGGCGAGGCGTTGCTGCGGCGTTATCGGTCATCCGAGCAAGCCGTGCGGACATTCTGCTCGGTCTGCGGCTCACCGCTGCTGTGGCAGGGTTCGCGAAGCCACGCCGAGTGGGTATCGTTTCCGCTTGGCTCCCTCGATACGCCCTACTTCGCGCCGAAGCAGAAACACATCCACACCAGCTCCAAGGCACCCTGGTACGACATCGCTGACCGTTGGCCGCAATCCATCTAGAGCCGCAAACCCGCTCGGCGGGGCGCAATCGGATGTCGCCCACCTGCCACCACCTGAGATGCGCTTGGGCGCTGCAGTTTAGCTCCGCCGGCAAGCCCGAATGTAATCCAGCCGCGGAAACTCACGCTTCAGGTAATCCGCGCCGTCGGCCGCGGTGATCTTGGTCGGGTCCGGGCCCTTGCCCCAAGGGGGCATGTCGCCGTATTCGGTATTGAGGTGCGCCACCGTCGCCAGCGTGTCGGGCGTGACGGTACCGATCGGCGTTTCCCACGCGGCCTTGCCGAGCGCATCCACCGTTTCGCCCAGCGTGATGAACAGATGGCTGGAGCGGCTGTTGGCACCGCCGCCGGCAAAGCTCACATAGCCCTGGCGGAACGGCAGTAGCGCGGCACCCGGGGCATCGTCGGCGAAGGTCGGGTAGTCGCGGCCGCCCGGCTTGTAGCCGAACTGGCACAGGAAGCCGGGCACGCAGCGGAATAGCGGCATGTCGCTGAAATGGCCGTCGTCGACCAGCTGCAGGAAGCGCTCTGCACCCTTGGGGCTCCATTCGGGCTTCACCACGATATCGAGCGGGCCGCGCGTGGTATCGCAGCGCACCGTGGTGGTGCCCGCCGCTGCGGACGGCGTGGCGGCAGCGGTTCTGGTCGCAACGGGTGCGGCCACTGCGCTGGGTACGGCTTGCGGCGCTGCGCCGGTATCGAGGTTGGCGTAGTACCAGCCGGCCGCCAGCAACAGCGCGGCAATCACGATCCACTTCATGTTCGCTCCATCGCACGGGGCCGGTGCGCCCGGCCTTGCGTGGGCGACAGACTGCCTGTGCGCCGACAGCCCGGCAAGTGGCACCCCGCCCGCTGTTGCGCCGGGCCGCCACACGGGGCGACTGCCTCGGCCTCGTCGCAATGTTTCCGCCTCGCGTGGCGGGCTTGGAGGCTTTATGCTGCGGCCAGCCTGTTACCTGCACCGTCGCCATGCACCCGCTGAAGAAACTGTTCGATCACGCCCGCCAGTACCGTCGCAACGCTTGGCGTGCCAGCGCCTATTCGGCGATCAACAAACTGTTCGACATCCTGCCCGAGGTACTGATCGGCGTAGCGGTGGATGTGGTGATCAGCCGCGAGGCATCGTTCCTCGCCCGCCTAGGCGTGGTCGACGCCAGCCAGCAATTGCTGCTGCTGGGCGTGCTCACCGTGCTGATCTGGGGGGGAGAGTCGCTGTTCGAATTCCTCTACACCCGCGAATGGCGCAACCTGGCGCAGAACCTGCAGCACAGCCTGCGGCTGGAGGCGTATGCCCATGTACAGCAGCTGGAACTGGCATGGTTCGAAAACCGCTCCAGCGGCAAGCTGCTGTCGGTGATGAACGACGACATCAACCAGATGGAGCGTTTTCTCAATAGCGGCGCCAATGCCATCCTGCAGGTGCTGATGTCCTCCATCCTGGTATCGGCCATTTTCTTCGCGCTGGCGCCCAAGCTGGCGCTGATCGCCCTCGCGCCCGTGCCCTTCATCCTGATCAGCGCCTTCTGGTTCCAGCGCCGGCTGGCACCGCGCTACGCCGCCGTGCGCGAGGCGGCCGGCGCAATCAACGGCCGCATCAACAACAACCTGCACGGCATCGCCACCATCAAGAGCTACGCCGCCGAGGATTTCGAGACCGAGCACGTCCGCGCGGCAAGTGAAGACTACGTGCGCGCCAATGCCGCAGCCATCGCGCTGGCCGCTGCCATCACCCCGGTGATCCGCATGGCCATCCTGGCGGGCTTTGTCGTCACCCTGGTCTACGGCGGCTGGCTGGCACTCGAAGGCAAAATCGCTGTCGGCAGCTACAGCGTGCTGGTGTTCCTCACCCAGCGGCTGTTGTGGCCGTTCACCGGGCTCGCAGAGATTGCCGATCTGTACCAGCGCTCGATGGCGTCGATCACCCGGGTGCTGGATCTGGTGCAGACGCCCATCGCCATCCCCTACGCCGGCACTGCATTGCCGCGCGCCGCGGTGCAGGGCGAGGTGCGCTTCGAGGGGGTGGACTTCGGCTACGACGCGCAACAGCGCACACTCGCCAGCATCGACCTCACCGTGCCAGCCGGCGCCACCATCGGCTTCGTCGGCAGCACCGGCGCGGGCAAGAGCACGCTGATCAAGCTGCTGCTGCGCTTCTACACGCCACAGCACGGCCGTATCCTGCTCGATGGCCACGACATCGCCGGTCTGGCGCTGCAGGATCTGCGCCGCGCCATCGGCTATGTGGCGCAGGAGCCCTTCCTCACCGACGGCAGCATCGCCGACAACATCGGCTATGGCATGCCGGATGCCAGCGCAGCCGACATCGAAACCGCCGCCCGCGCCGCCGAGGCACACGACTTCATCGCCCGCTTGCCACAAGGCTACGCCACGCCGGTAGGCGAGCGCGGCCAGAAGCTGTCCGGCGGCCAACGCCAGCGCATCGCCCTGGCGCGCGCCATCCTCAAGAATCCCCCCATCCTGGTGCTGGACGAGGCAACCAGTGCGGTCGACAACGAAACCGAGGCAGCAATACAGCGCTCGCTGTCGCACGTGGCGCGCGACCGTACCACGCTGGTGATCGCCCACCGGCTTTCCACCGTGCGCCACGCCGACATGATCCATGTGCTGGAACAGGGCCGCGTCGTCGAATCCGGTACGCACGAGGCGCTGCTGGCCGAGGATGGTGTCTATGCCGCGCTGTGGCGGCTGCAGACCGGGGAAGTGGTCGAGCCGTAAATTCGGGCTCCGCTCCCAGGCAGTGGCCGGTGCTGCGCTGACGCCGGCCCGTTGCCCTTGCCGCCGGACTTCCCCCTCCCGCCACGGGAAACGCTGGATGATTTGGCAACCAGCAGCACTTTGCTGGCCCGTAGCAGTAGCAGTCCGTTCCAATCCATCCCCGACATTTATTTCTGTTTAAACAGAAATTACGGAATATACTTCCATCATCGCCAAGCTGAAGGAGCGCGCCATGGAAGTCGTTCTCGCCCTGTTGCTGCTGCAAGGCCTGATGGGGGCCTTTGATACGCTGTACCACCACGAACTTACCGTCGCACTGCCCAGGCAGGCGTCGGCCCGACTGGAGCTCGCCATTCACGCGGTGCGCGCGCTGCTCTACGGCGTGGTGTTCGCCGGGCTTGCCTGGCTGGAGTGGCATGGCCTGTGGCTGCTGGTATTGGCGCTGCTGATCGGTGTCGAGATCGGGCTGACGCTGTGGGATTTCGTGATCGAGGACGACTCACGCAAGCTGCCGGCCAGCGAGCGGGTACTGCACACAGTGCTCGCCATCAACGGCGGCGCCGTGTTCGGCCTGCTGGCCGTGCATGCCGCGCAGTACTGGTGGCCGCAGCCAACCGCGCTCCTATCGGCGCAGCATGGCTGGATCGCCTGGGTACTGACGCTATTCGCTGCCGGCGTGGCGCTATCAGGTGTGCGTGACGGCATCGCCGCATGGCGGCTGCGCCAGCAAGATGCCGTGCCCAACCCTTTCGAGGGCGCCCATCGCCGGGTGCTGGTCACCGGCGGCACCGGCTTCATCGGCGAGGCGCTGGTCCGGCAGTTGCTCGATGCCGGCCATGAAGTGACGCTGCTGACGCGCGATCCATTGCGCGCCGCCTACCTGTTCCAGGGCCGAGCCCGCTGCATTGCCAGCCTCGATGCGCTCTCGCCCGCCACGGCCTTCGACGCAGTGATCAACCTCGCCGGTGCGCCCATTGCCGGCGGTCGCTGGACCGCCCGCCGCAAGGCCGCGCTGCTGCAAAGCCGGATCGGCACCACCGAAGCACTGATCGCCTGGCTGGGCCGCGCCCGCCAGCGGCCGGCCGTGCTGATCAACGCCTCGGCCATCGGCTACTACGGCAACCGGCTGGATGGTGCACCGGTCGATGAATCGACCGGCCCGCAGGATGAATTCATGAGCACGCTGTGCCAGCGCTGGGAAGCCGCCGCGGCGCGAGTCGATGCGCTGGACGTGCGCCGGGTGGTGCTGCGCTTCGGCGTGGTGTTCGGCGCCGGTGGCGCGCTGCCCATGCTGTTGCTGCCATTCCGGCTGTTTGCCGGTGGCCGCATGGGCAACGGCGCGCAGGTGATGAGCTGGATCCATCGTGACGATGTGCTGGCGCTGATCGCCCGCGCGCTGGCCGATCCACAGTACAAGGGCGCCTACAACGCCGTCGCGCCCGATGCGCAGCCGCAGGCCGAATTCGCCCGCCTCGCTGGCCAGGTGCTGCGCCGCCCGGTATGGCTGCACCTGCCGGTGTGGCCGATCCGCCTGCTGGCGGGCGAGATGGCCGAGCTGTTCGTCGGCGGCCAGCGCGTGGTGCCGCAACGGCTGCTCGCCGCCGGATTCCGCTTCCGCTACCCGACGCTGCGCGATGCCTTGCGTGCCGAAGCCTGAGAACCGAAGCCGAGGAACACGCCATGCCCATCGCCGAATCTCGCGCTCACATCCACGCCACGCCGCAAGCGCTGTTCGCGCTGACTCAGGATTCAAGCCGGCGCCGCAGCTGGGACCCATTCACAAAGGCGCTGGTTTACCAGGATGGCGCCGAGGCCCCGGCGGTGGGTGTGCGGGTGGCGGTGCGCTCGTGGCTGGGCAGCCGCATGCTGGTTGAGTATGTGTCGTTCCAGCCGGGCCAGTGCGCCGCGATCCGCATGGTGGCCGGCCCCGGCCTGCTGCGCAGCTTTGCCGGCAGCTGGCGCTTCCTGCCACAAGCCGATGGCATGACCGAAGTGCAGTTTCGCTATACGCTCTCGGCGCGCTGGCGCTGGCTGGATGGATTGCTGCAGCGCTACTTCCAGTTTGAAACCCGGCGCCGGCTGATTGCGCTCAAGCACAGGATCGAACACGCATGACCCAAGCACTCTATCTGCTCGGCGGCAACGGCAGCTGCGCCGCCTGGTGGGAAGACGTCCTGCCGCACTTTCGCCGCTACACGCCACAGGTGATCGAGCTGCCGGGCTTTGGCAGCAACACGGCGCGGCTGTGCCGTGATCTGGATGAGCTCACCACCGTGCTGCTCGCGAGCACCGCGCCGGGCGCCGCCATCTATGCGGTCGGCGTGAACGCGCTGGTGGTGCTGCATGCGCTGGTGCGCCAGCCGGGCCATTTCGGCCGCGTGGTGATCCAGTCGCCGATCGGCGCGTATCTGTGGCAGCGCCGCCTGCCACGGCTGATGCGCTTTCGACCACTACGGCAGCTGGTGCACCTGCTGCTAGGCCATGCACCTGGGCTGATGCGCCGCAAGTTCTCGCGCCAGAACTGGTCGCAGGAGCGGATCGTCCGCATGGGCGCCGGCTATCGCGCCTGCCGCGCCTTCAACAGCTATTGGGACATCGTGCGTGCCGATACCGCGCTGACGCTGTTCGACCACATCACCGATCGCATCGAGTTGGTGTGGGGTGCGCACGACGGCGTGATCCCGGCTAACCAGGCCGCCGCGTGGGAGGCCATCCTGCCGCGTGCCGCGCTTACTGTCGCCATCCAGCCCGACTGGGGCCACTACCCGTGGATCGACGATGCAACCGGCTTCGCGCACTGGCTGGAAAGCGGCGCCACGGGCTTCGTCGCCCATGGCAAAGCCGGACGGCTGCAGCTGGCCGAGCTCGCGGGCCTGCCAGTGCCGGCTCGCTTGACCGTTGCCTCGCCCGACGATGATAGGCTGGCCGCCTTCCTTGCTACACAACCCGATGCCCGCTGGGCGGTGCGCTCATCCGGCGCGCATGAGGACCAGATCGATCACGCCAATGCCGGCCTCACCCGCACCTTCCTGCGCGTTCCGGCCGGGGAAGTCGCGGCGCGGATCGCCGAGCTGCTGGCCGATGGCATCGGCGACGTGGTGGTGCAGCGCTTTGTCGAACCGGTGCTGTCCGGCATCGCCTTTGCCCGCCACCTGGGCGCAGAAATCGAATGGGTGGACGGCCACCTCGCCGTGCTGGCTGATGGCGAAGTGACGCCGCAGCGCGCCGTGTTGTCGCGCCTCGGCGGCGACTGGGCGCAGGCTGGCTTCGGCGAGCACGCAGGGCTGACCGAGACCCGTCTGTGGGATTTCCTGCAGGCAGTGGTGCGCACCTTCCACTACGCCCACCTCGACATCGAATGGGCATGGGATGGCCGCGCGCTGCACCTGTTGCAGGCGCGGCCGGTGACCTCCTATCCGTGGCGGCGCCACCTCACCGCCGCCAACATCGGCGAGATCCTGCCGCCGCAGCCCAGCCGGCTGATCGAGGCGGCGCAGCGCCACGCCGCCGCCAGCATCCCCGCGGTCTGGGCACGCTGGGATGGCCGGGTGCTCGCCGACAACGAGCCGTTCACCGCCTGCTTTGGCGACGCCAGCTATATCAACAACGACCTGTTCCTGGCCCGGCTGGCCGACTGGGGCCTGCCGACGCACCGCTACGCCGACGAAGTGGGTGGTGCCGTGCCCGCGCTGCCGCTGCGCCCCTGGCGCTTGCTGCGCAACCTGCCGCAACTGCTGGCCATGCACTACGCCAGCCGTGCCGCGTTGCCGCAGCTGGAAACGGGCTTGCGCCGGCTCGATGCCGAGCTCGACGCGCTGATCGATTCAGGTGCCGACGGCAAGGCGCTAGCGCGCTGGCTGACCCGCCACTACGTGCACACGGTACAGGGCAACCTGTGCATTGCCCCGGCCATCGCCAGCAGTGGCGGTGCCTGGCTGGGCCGGCCGCGCACGGTGTACGCCGGCCTTGCCGATGCACCGCATCGTCTGCCCTTTGAGAGCGATCCGGCCACGCCGCGCCAGCCCGGCGCCGACCTGCCGCTGCAGCCGTTCCCGCACTGGCCGCTGGCAGTGCAAGTGGCGCACAAGCTGGGCTTGCCGGGGCTGCGCGGCTGGTATGCGGAGGTGCGCGAGTGGTATCGCGACAATCTGATGCGGCTGCTCTACAAGCTGCACCACGCGATGCCGGAAACGGAGCGCGAGTACTGGTTCGCGCCGCATCCGGCGCCGCGCACGCAATCGGGCAGCTTCTGGCAGGACGGCAGCGGCGGCACGGCGCAGCAGTTCGGCTTCGTCATCGTGCCGGGTAGCGTCGACGGCGTGGTCGGTGACGACATCCTGCTGGTCGATACGCTGGACCCCGGCCAGTACGACGCGTACCGCCAAGCCCGCGCGGTGATCGCCCGTAGCGGCGGCAAGCTGTCGCATGGCGCCACGCTGCTGCGCGAACTGGGAATCCCCGCGGCGGTGCTGCCGGATGCGCCGGTCCACTGGCAGGGCCGGCGGGTGCGCTATCGCGACGGCGTGCTGGAGGCGATCGACTAGGCGGTGAGGAAACGCGCCACGTCGATGCCCCATTGCTGGGGATCCTCGTGGCCGACGATACGGTCCTGGCTGCGCGCCAGCTCCAGCCGCTCCGGGCGCACATAGGCGTTGGAGCGGGTGGAGAACACCACCTTGACCTCGGGGCTTATCAGCTGCGCTTCGTTCTGCTCGATCACGATGGCGAGCCGGCCCGATTCCAGCCGCACCAGGCTGCCCACCGGATAGATACCCAGCGTGCGGATGAAGGCCTGTACCAGCTGTGGATCGAAATGATGGCGGCTCCACTCCCACAGCTTCTTCAGGCCCTCCGGCGCCGGCATGCCGCGGTGGTAGCAGCGATCCGAGGTGATGGCGTCATAGACATCGACGATGGACGACATCTGCGTGGTCAGCGCGATCGCTTCACCCTTGAGGCCGTGCGGATAGCCGGTGCCGTCGACGCGCTCGTGGTGATGCAGCGCGATGTCGAGCACCATCTCCTCCAGCCCCGGCATCGCCTGCAGCAGCTTCCAGCCCTCCTCGGGATGGCGCTTCATGATGGCGAACTCGTCGTCGGTATAGCGGCCCGGTTTGTTGAGGATGGACTCGGGCACCATCATCTTGCCGGTGTCGTGCAGCAGGGCGCCCAGACCCGCGATGCGCACCGTCTCGTCGTCGAAGCCCTGCGCCCGGGCAAACGCCACCATCAGCGCGCAGACGCTGACCGAATGCAGGAAGGTGTATTCATCCTTGTTCTTGATGCCCAAGAGGCCGATCAGCGCGCCGCCGTTGCGCAACACCGATTCGTTGATGGTCTCGACCACCGCCTCGGCCTGCGCGATCTCGATGGCGCGCCCGAGCCGCGCATCGTGCATCATCGCACGCACCACGCTGGTGGCCTGCTGCTTGATCCGCCCAGCCCGGCCGAGCTCGGCCGCGGCATCGACGCGCGCGGGTGCCGGCTTTTGCACGGCGGCCACCATTTCATCCATGATGTGCGCATCCACCTCGGCCTGCACCGGCGCCCCTTCCACATCCAGCCCGCGCGCGGTATCGATGTAGAGCTCGCGGATGCCGGCGCCGATCACCTTGGCAATCTCGTCGCCCGTGGTCACCTTGAATTGCGAGAGCACGAAGGGATGCGACATCCAGCCGGCATTGAGGTCGTGGACGAACATGCCGATCCGGAGTGCCGTGGCTGGAATCTTCTTGATCATGGAACGCACCGCCCGCGCAAGATGACGCTATAAGCCTATGCCAAGCACCCCGTCATGTGCATCCATGATCCACCTTAAATTTGTTCGCGACGGCGAAGAAATCTTACAAACGGACGTGCGCGCCGGCCAGCGACTGATCGATGTGGTGCGCGAGCAAAGCCGTAATGGCCATCTGGACCTGCCTTGGCGTTGCGCCCAGGGCACCTGCGGCACCTGCTTGGTATTCCTTTCCCATGCGGAAATAAATCCTGATGGCATGGTTTTGACGGCGATGGAACGCAACGTCCTGGCGCGACGTGGCGCGCTACCGGTGGATGCACCACTGGTCCAGCCGGATCGCGCGGACACGCCGCGACTGGCCTGCCATGTGACGCTGGACCGCGACACGATCGTTTATTTCCAAAATTCATAAAAAAACAAAATATTGGTATTTCACAGAATATAGGCCGCGCTGCCACACTGGCTCCCGTTCGCATCAAACACCCCAGGGAGCAAAAACATGTCGCTGCGCAAAACCGTCCTCGCCGTCACTCTTGCCTTGACCGCCGCCAGCGGCTGGGCCGCCTCGGTCGAACTCCTGAACGTGTCGTACGATCCGACCCGCGAGCTCTATCAGGATTACAACAAAGCCTTCTCCGCCTACTGGAAGAAGAAGACCGGTGACGACGTCACCGTCCGCCAGTCGCACGGCGGCTCGGGCAAGCAGGCCCGCTCGGTGCTGGATGGTCTGGAAGCCGACGTGGTGACGCTGGCATTGGCCTACGACATCGACGAGCTGAACGAGAAGGGCAAGCTGCTCACGCCCGACTGGCAGAAGAAGCTGCCGGACAACGCCAGCCCCTATACCTCGACCATCGTGTTCCTGGTGCGCAAGGGCAATCCGAAGAACATCAAGGACTGGAACGACCTGATCCGTGCGGACGTGAAGGTGATCACCCCGAACCCGAAGACCAGCGGCGGTGCGCGCTGGAACTACCTGGCGGCGTGGGGCTATGCGCTGAAGCAGCCGGGCGGCAACGACGCCAAGGCGCGTGAGTTCGTGCAGAAGATCTTCAAGAACGTACCGGTCCTGGATACCGGTGCCCGCGGCTCGACGGTGACCTTCACCCAACGCGGCCAGGGCGACGTGCTGCTGGCCTGGGAAAACGAAGCCGTGCTGTCGGTCAAGGAATTCGGTCCGGACAAGTTCGACATCGTTGCACCGTCGCTGTCGATCAAGGCCGAACCGCCGGTCGCCGTGGTCGACAAGGTGGTCGACAAGAAGGGCACCCGCAAGGTGGCCGAGGAATACCTGAAGTACCTGTACTCGCCGGAAGGCCAGGAAATCGCCGCGAAGAACTACTACCGCCCGATCGACAAGGCCATCTATGCCAAGTACGCCAAACAGTTCCCGAACGTGAAGCTGTTCGACATCGACGACCTGTTCGGTGGCTGGGGCAAGGCGCAGAAGACCCACTTCAGTGATGGGGGCGTGTTCGACCAGATCCAGGCCGCCAACGCCAAATAAATCGTATGGATTGCTCATCCCCGGCTGCGTTGTCGGGCGCTCCTCGCGATCCTCATGGACAGCCAGTCCACTCCGGTCGCTGCGGTGCGTCCTCCTAACCGCCGGGGCGAGCAAGCCATCCGATCCCCGGATCGCTCGCTCGATTCGGACCGTTCGCTGACTACCGCTGCGAGTTCACGCGATCGCGGCATCATCCTCAGGAGTATCGACATGACCTTGCGTTTAGGCGACATCGCCCCCGACTTCACCCAGCAATCTTCCGAAGGGGAGATCCGGTTCCACGAGTGGGCCGGCGATCACTGGGTGGTGCTGTTCTCGCACCCGGCCGATTTCACCCCGGTGTGCACCACCGAGCTCGGCAAGACCGCCAAGCTGAAGGACGAATTCGCCAAGCGCAACGTGAAGGCGCTGGCGATCAGCGTCGATCCGGTCGAATCGCACCTGAAGTGGATCGCCGACATCAACGACACGCAAGAGACCACGGTGAACTTCCCCATCCTGGCGGACGCGGACCGCAAGGTGTCGGAACTCTATGACCTGATCCATCCGAACGCCTCGACCACCGCCACCGTGCGCTCGGTGTTCATCATCGATCCGGCCAGGAAGATCCGCCTGACGCTGACCTACCCGGCCAGCACCGGCCGCAACTTCAACGAGATCCTGCGCGTGATCGATTCGCTGCAGCTCACCGAATACCACAAGGTGGCCACGCCCGCCGACTGGGAACACGGCGACGACGTGGTGATCGTGCCCTCGCTCACCGACGAGGCCGAGATCGCCCAGCGCTTCCCCAAGGGCTACCGCGCCGTGCGCCCCTACCTGCGCCTGACGCCGCAACCGAACCTGTAATCGCCTTTCCTCCTGGAGCACGACTCAGGCCAGGCTTGGGGTCCCCGCAACAATGGGCCCTGACCTGGCTTTTTTGTCACCGCCATTGCCATGAACGATACCCTGCGTCCGCCGACCTTCCCGGTCCCGCCCGAAATCCGCCGCGACTGGCCCCGCAGCCAGTTCAGCATCGACGCCATCGAAGGCGTGGTGACCGAGGCACTCGGCATGCGGCTGGCGTCGGCGTTCCAGCCCATCTTCGCGCCGGACGGCCGCACGGTGCTGGGCGAGGAGGCGCTGCTGCGTGCCAGCCTCAGGCGCAAGTCGCTGGCGCCGCCAACCGCGTTCTCCGCCGCGCGCGCGAGCGACGTGCTGGTGGGGTTCGACCGGCTGTGCCGCACGCTGCACCTGATCAATTTCGCCGCCTACGCCCGCCCCAACCGCACGCTGTTCCTCAACGTGCACCCCGAGCTGTTGCCGGCCGTGGAGGCGCATGGCGCCTACTTCGAACGCATTCTGGAAAGCCAGGGCTTCAAGCCTGCCGACGTGGTGCTGGAGCTCCTGGAGAGCGACGTGACCGCGGCCGAGCCCGAGGCGCTGACCCGGGCCGTGGCCAATTTCCGCAGCCGCGGCTATCGCATCGCGCTCGACGATTTCGGCCACGGCCATGCCAATTTCGACCGGCTGTGGGCCACCGCGCCGGACTACGTGAAGCTAGACCGCGAGCTGCTGCGCCTTGCCGGTCGCGACGACAAGGCAGCGCGCGGCTATCGCCAGCTGGTGGCGCTACTGCGCGATACCGGCGCACGCATCGTGGCCGAGGGCGTGGAAACCGCCACTGAGCTCGCCATCGCCCGCGATGCCGGTGTGGACGCGCTGCAGGGCTTTCTGCTGGGCGAGCCCGGCTATCGCCATTGACGGCGGACATCGAACCAGGGAGAGACAGATGGACAGCGTCGAACAATTCATTGCTGAAGGCGGTCGGGTCCTGATCGTGCCGGGCTGGCGCGATTCCGGCCCCACCCACTGGCAAAGCCGCTGGCACCGCCGCTATCCGGGCAGCGAGCGGCTGGTGCAGGCGGACTGGGAGCACCCGCATGCAGCCGACTGGGTGGTGGCGCTGCGACACAAGATCGCCGAATCGACGGCACCGACGCTGCTCATTGCCCACAGCCTCGGTTGCGTCACCGTTGCGCACTGGGCGGCACTCGCCGGCGGCCATCACCCGGTGGTCGCCGCCTTGCTGGTAGCGCCGGCCGATGTGGCGCGGCCGCATGCGCCGGTGGAATTCCGCGGCTTTTTGCCGCTGCCGCATCGCCGGCTCGATTTCCCGTCGGTGCTGATCGCCAGCGACAACGACGAGGCGTGCAGTGCCGAGCGCGCCAGCCAGCTTGCCGATACCTGGGGCAGCCGGCTGGTGATGCTACGCGGCGTTGGCCATATCAACGTCGATTCCGGCCACGGGCCGTGGCCGCTGGGGCGGCAATGGCTGCGCCGGCTGGCACGCGAGCAGTTGCGCGAGGAGCCACTGCCGCTCTCGCTGGCCGCCTAGGCTCCAGCCGGGGCCGGTCTACTCCAGCACCGCGTGCGCCACGGCATCATCCTTGGCCTGCGCCGGCTGCCGGCCAGGCGTACGGATCAGCAGCAGCAACGGCATCGCCGCCAGCGTGACCCACATCATCAGGTGGAAATCGTCGAGGTAGCCGATCATGGCGGCCTGGCGGTCCACCTCGCCATTGAGCAGCGCAACGCCAAGGGGCGTGTGCGGATCGAGCAGTGCCGGCAGCTGCTGTACGGCCGGGTTGGCGGGGTTCACCTGCTCGGCCAGGTGGGCGTGGGCACGGCCGGTGCCCTGGATCAGCAGCGCCTGCACGATGGAGATGCCGACGCTGCTGCCGAGATTGCGCAGCAGGCTGTATATGGGGGTGCCTTCGTTGCGTAGCTGCGCCGGCAGCGTGGCGAAGGTGGCAGTGGACAGCGGCACGAACACGAAGCCGATGCCAAGACCCCGGATGAAGCCGGACCAGACGATGAGGCTCTCGCCCATCTCCAGCGTCATCGTCGACATCTGCCACAGCGAGAACGCGGTCAGCGCAAAGCCCAGCGCCATGATGGCGCGGATGTCGAAGCGATGGATCAGCCGGCCGACCAGCACCATCGCGATCATGGTGCCCACGCCGGACGGTGCGGTGATGAGGCCGGTATCGATCACCGGATAGCCGAGCAGGCCCTGCAGCAGCGAGGGCAGCAAGGCCATCGTCGCGTACAGGATCACGCCGACAATGAAGGCGAACACCAGCCCGGTGACGAAGTTGCGATCGCGCAGCAGCGCGCGGTTGAAGAACGATTGCGCGCCGGCGGTCCAGGTGTGGACCACGAAATAGGCGAAGCACACCAGTGCGCCGACCGCCTCGATGCGGATCTCGGTCGAGGCGAACCAGTCGAGCTGCTCGCCCCGGTCGAGGAACAGCTGCAGGAAGCCGACCGAGAGGCTCAGTGTGGCAAAGCCGAACAGATCGAGCCGGGTGCGCGCCGGGCGGCTGTCCGGCAGATAGCGCCAGATGCCGTAGAAGGCGAAAAGCCCCACCGGCAGGTTGATGTAGAACACCCAGCGCCAGTTGTAGTACTCGGTCAGCCAGCCGCCCAGCATCGGCCCCATGATGGGCCCGACCATGATGCCGGCGCCCCACAACGCCATCGCCTGCCCCACCTTCTCGCGCGGGTTGATGTCCAGCAGCACCGCTTGCGACAGCGGCACCAGTGCGGCGCCGAAGACGCCCTGCAGCAGCCGCGCCAGCACGATCTGCGTCAGCGATTCGGCGAGGCCGCACAGCGCAGACGCCACCGTGAAGCCGACCACCGCAGCCAGGAACACCTGCTTGCGGCCGAAGCGCCCGCATAGCCAGCCGGTCAGCGGCGTGGCAATGGCGGCGGCAACGATGTACGAGGTGAGCACCCAGGTGATCTGGTCCTGCGAGGCCTGCAACGCACCTTGCATGTGCGGCAGCGCCACATTGGCGATGGTGGTGTCCAGCGCCTGCATGATGGTCGCCAGCATGATGGACAGCGTGATCATGCCCTTGTGGGCGACGGTGGGATGCTGCGCGGTGTTCATGGTGCTTCAGTCTTCGTGATCAAGCGGTCCGTCGCGATCGAGCGCGGCAAGGTTGGCGCGGGCGCGGCCCAGCAGATCGAGCAATTGCGCCTGTTCGGCGGCATCAAGGCCGGCCAGTGCCTCCTGCTGCATCGCATCGCCGATTGCCATCGCGCGCTGCAACGCCGCTTCGGCCGGCGGGTTGAGGTAGAGCAGGTTCACCCGCCGATCCGCCGCACTGGGTTCACGCCGCAGCCAGCCGGCCGCTTCCATCCGGTCGGTGATGCGCGCCACCGCCATTGCAGTCAGGTCGAGCCGCTGTGCCAGCTGCGCCTGCGACAGCCCCGGCTCCAGATGCAGCGCCCCCATCACCCGGCATTGCGCCCGCGATACGCCGAGCTGCGCACGGGCAAGCTGATCGAAGCGCCGGCCATAGAGCCGTGCCACGTCGTTGACGATAAAGCCGAAGCGGCGGGAGAAATCCGGTGTTTTCATAGCCGAGATTATTATAAACATGATTATTAAATGCAAGCGCCTCTGGCCGGACATGGTCGTCAAGCAACTGCCGACATCGCCCAAGGAGTTGCGCAAAAATCAGCACTGCGGGTTTCAATAGCGGCAAGTTGTTATATCAATCAAATTACAAAGTATTTTCAGCAATAAAGACGGGTCTTTATATTGGCTCCGGTGATTTCATTGCGCCGTGCGCGCCGGAGTGTATGTCCATGACTCGTGTCGTCCTGCTTGCCGGCAGCCCCAGCCAGCGCTCCCGCTCCAGCACGCTGCTGCATCGCGCCAGTGCCCTGCTCGCCAGCTACGGCGTAGAAACGCAGTCGTTCGCGCTGACCGACTTCCCCAGCGACGACCTGATCTATGCGCGCTGGGACAGCCCAGCGGTGCGCCGCTTCAATGAAACGCTGGCCGCGGCCGACGGCCTCGTCGTCGCCACGCCGGTCTACAAGGCGGCCTACGGCGGTGCGGTCAAGGCCGTGCTCGACCTCCTGCCCGAGCGCGCGCTGGAACAGAAAGCGGCACTGGCGCTGGCCACCGGCGGCAGCCCCGGCCACCTGCTGGCAGTCGACTACGCGCTGCAACCGGTGCTCTCCGCCTTGAAAGCCCGCCACATCGTCGGCGGCGTCTACGCCACCGACCGCGATTTCACGCCGCAGGAAGACGGCAGCTACCAGGTGGGCGAGGACATCGACACCCGGCTGCACCACGCCATCGGCCGCCTGATCGCCCATCTACCGAACCCGGGCAGCGTCGAGCTGCATCCGGAAGCGCTGTCGCGGCAGGTGGCCGCGGCGCGCATCAGCATCTGACCCGCCATACCAAGACCGAGGAGCCCTGCCCATGTTGTCCCGACTGATCAAACCCCTGCTGCTTGCCGCCGCGATCAGCGTTGCCACCGGCGCCGCCGCAGAAGAACTGCGCGTCGGCTTCCAGAAATACGGCACGCTGACCGTGCTCAAGGCACGCGGCACGCTGGAAACCCGCCTGAAGCCGCTGGGCTTCACCGTACGCTGGGTGGAATTCCCCGCCGGCCCGCAATTGCTGGAAGGCCTCAACGTGGGCGCCATCGATTTCGGCACCACCGGCGAAGCGCCGCCCATCTTCGCCCAAGCCGCCGGCGCCAACCTGGTCTATGTCGGCAACGAGCCGCCGGCACCGATCTCCGAAGCCATCGTCATCCCCAAGGATTCGCCGATCAAGTCGGTGAAGGAGCTCAAGGGCAAGAAGGTGGTGCTGAACAAGGGCTCCAACGTGCATTACCTCTTGGTGAAGGCGCTGGAGGAAGCCGGCCTCAAGTGGACCGACATCACCCCCGTCTACCTGCCGCCGGCTGACGCACGCGCCGCGTTCGAGCGCGGTTCGGTCGACGCCTGGGTGATCTGGGACCCGTTCCTCGCCGCCGCCGAGAAGCAGCTGGGTGCCCGCACGCTGCGCGATGGCAAGGGCCTCGTTGCCAACCACCAGTTCTTCCTCGCCGCCCGCCCCTTTGCCGAGAAGAACCCCAAGGTGCTGGCCGCCGTGCTCGACGAGCTCGACAAGACCGACGAGTGGGCCGCAAAGAACCAGGCCGAAGTGGTGAAGGAAATCGCGCCGCTGTTGGGCCTGCCGACCGACATCGTGCAGCTGGCCGTTGCCCGCTACAGCTACGGCGTGGTGCCGGTAACCGCCAAGGTGGCCGACGCCCAGCAGAAGATCGCCGACGTGTTCCATGAGCTCAAGCTGATCCCGAAGCCGATCAAGGTGAAGGACGCGCTGGTCTCGCAGAAATAAGGATCACGCCATGAAGCGCCTCCTCGCTCCCTTGCTGGCCGTCGCGCTCGTCGCTGCCAGTGCCCATGCCACCGAAGTACGCATCGGCTACCAGAAAAGCTCGCTCAACCTGATCGTGCTGAAAAGCCGGGGCATCCTGGAAAAGCGACTGGCCGAGGGCGGCCACACGGTGAAGTGGCACGAGTTCGCCGCCGGCCCGCAATTGCTGGAGGCGCTGGCCGCCGGTTCGGTCGACGTGGGCATGACCGGCGATACCCCGCCGATCTTCGCCCAGTCCGCCGGCTCGCCACTGGTCTACGTCGGCTTCGAGCCGCCCAAGCCACAGGCCTCGGCCATCCTGGTGCCGAGCGATTCGCCGATCAAGAAGCTCGCCGAGCTCAAGGGCAAGCGTGTGGCACTGCAAAAGGGATCGAGCGCGCATTACCTCTTGGTGCGTGCGCTCGACAAGGCCGGTCTCAAGTGGGAAGACATCCAGCCCGCCTACCTGACCCCGGCCGAGGCGCGCGCCGCGTTCGAGCGCGGCTCGATTGACGCCTGGGCGATCTGGGATCCGTTCTACGCCGCCGCCGAGAAAACGGTGAAGCCACGCGTGCTGACCACGGGCGAAGGCCTGTCGGCCAACCAGTCGTTCTATCTCGCCGCGCGACCGTTCGCGAGCAAGGAAACCAAGTTGCTGCAGATCGTGTTCGACGCGCTGACCGACAACGACGACTTCCTGGAAAAGCAGCCGGCCGAGGCGGCGCAGGTGCTGTCCCGCTCCGTCGGCCTTGATGTGCCCACCTTCGAACGGGTGATCGAGCGCCGCCCCAGCTTCAAGGTCACCTGGCTCACGCCGCAGGTGGTGGCCGAACAACAACGCATCGCCGACCGCTTCGCCGAGCTCAAGCTCATCCCGAAGCCGGTCGCCGTGAAGGACATCGTCTGGCAACCGTGATCCGCTCCGCTTCCCCCGGCGACTTATCGCTAGCAAGCGGATCACCTCAAAGCGAACCACATCAATAGCCACACGCAAAACCCAGCGCAGCGGTGCTGGCAAGGCGTACGAAGCGTCCTGTATTGCGATAAACCGGACTTCCTTCGGTCGTAGACAGTACAAGTCGTACGGCAAGCGAGTACAACGCCGCCAGCTTCGGTTTTGTGTATGGCGAACAAGGATAACGATCATGAAACTGTTCTGGTTCCTCCCCACCCACGGCGACGGCCGCTACCTCGGTACCCAGCATGGTGCCCGCACCGTCGATCACCGCTATCTCGCGCAGATCGCCCAGGCAGCCGACCGCCTTGGTTTCGAGGGCGTGCTGATTCCCACCGGCCGCTCTTGCGAGGATTCCTGGGTAGTGGCCGCCTCGCTCGCGCCGTTGACCGAACGGCTGAAGTTCCTGGTGGCGATCCGCCCCGGCATCATTTCGCCCACGGTCTCGGCCCGCCAGGCCGCCACGCTCGATCGCATCTCGAACGGCCGCCTGCTAATCAACGTGGTGACCGGCGGCGACCCGGACGAGCAGCACGGCGACGGCAGCTTCCTCACCCACGCCGAGCGCTATGAAGTGACCGACGAGTTCCTGCGCATCTGGCGCGGCGTGCTCTCCGGTGAGGCTGTCGATTTCGAAGGCAAGCACCTCACGGTGAAGAACGCCAAGACGCTGTTCCCGCCGGTGCAGCAGCCATATCCGCCACTGTGGTTTGGCGGTTCGTCCGAGCCTGCCAAGGCGCTGGCTGCCGAGCAGGTCGACGTCTACCTCACCTGGGGCGAGCCACCGGCCGCTGTCGCCGAGAAGATCCGCGAAGTGCGCGAACTCGCCGCGGCGCAGGGCCGCACGGTGAAGTTCGGCATCCGCCTGCACATCATCGTGCGCGAAACCAGCGAGGAAGCGTGGAAGGCGGCCGACGCGCTGATCCAGTACGTAACCGACGACACCATCGCCGCCGCGCAGAAGGCCTTCGCACGCTTCGATTCGGAAGGCCAGCGCCGCATGGCCGAGCTGCACGGCGGCCGCCGTGACCAACTCGAAATCCACCCCAACCTGTGGGCTGGCGTCGGCTTGGTGCGCGGTGGCGCGGGCACGGCCCTGGTCGGCAGCGCCGAGGAAGTGGCGGCGCTGGTAAAGGAATACCACGCGCTCGGCATCGAGACCTTCATTCTCTCGGGCTACCCGCACCTGGAGGAATCGTATCGCGTGGCCGAGCTGCTGTTCCCGCTGCTGCCGCTCGATCATGTGCCGCCGCCGCAGAAGCAGAACCTGACCGGCCCGTTCGGCGAGGTGATCGCCAACGATATCGTGCCGGCTGCGCGCCAACCCGCGCCGGTTGCTTGAGGGCAGTGTGATGAGCATTGCCAACACCCTCTACAAGCGACTGGCGCCTTGGGCGGTGCCCGTGCTGCTGATCGCCGGCTGGCAGTGGGCGGCCGTGGCCGGCCTGATCGGCAGCCGCATCCTGCCGCCGCCGTTCGACGTGCTGAAGGCCGGCGTGACGCTCGCACAATCGGGCGAGCTGTGGACCCATCTCAAGATCAGCTTCTGGCGCGCCACCATCGGCTTTGCCATCGGCGGGGGCCTTGGGCTGCTGCTGGGGCTGATCACCGGCCTGTCGCGCCGTGGCGAGCTACTGCTCGATACCAGCGTGCAGATGATCCGCAACATCCCGCCGCTGGCGCTGATCCCGCTGGTGATCCTGTGGTTCGGCATCGACGAGGGCGCCAAGCTGTTCCTGGTCGCCTTCGGCACGCTGTTCCCGGTCTACATCAACACCTATCACGGCATCAAATCAGTGGACACTGGCCTCGTCGAAATGGCCAGGAGCTATGGCGTGAAAGGCTGGCCACTGTTCCGCGACGTGATCCTGCCGGGTGCGCTGCCCAGCATCCTCGTCGGCGTGCGCTTCGCCATCGGCTTTGCCTGGATCCTGCTGATCGTGGCCGAGACCATTTCGGCGAGTTCCGGCATCGGCTACCTCGCGATGAATGCACGCGAATTCCTGCAGACCGACATCGTGGTGCTCGCCATCCTGCTGTACGCGCTGCTCGGCAAGGCCAGCGATGTGCTGGCCCGCCAGCTGGAACGCGTCTGGCTGCGCTGGCACCCGGCCTACCAAGGATGAACGCCATGACCCAGACCACGCTTCAACCCGGCCTTGGCGTCGCGCTCGCCATCCGTGGGCTCGCGCGCCGCTTCGGCACGCAGACCGTGCTGCACGACCTCGATCTCGACATCGCTGCCGGTGAGTTCGTCGCCATCGTCGGCCGCTCCGGCTGCGGCAAATCGACGCTGCTGCGGCTGATCGCCCAGCTCGACACCGCCAGTGGCGGCGTCATCCACGCCGATGGCGCACCGCTGGCCCGCTCCGGCATCGATACCCGGCTGATGTTCCAGGATGCACGGCTGCTACCGTGGAAGACGGTGCTGGCCAACGTCGGCCTTGGCCTTACCGGCAACTGGCAGGCCAAGGCACGCGACGCGCTGGCCGAAGTCGGCCTCGCCGAGCACGCCGACAAGTGGCCGAGCCAGCTTTCCGGCGGCCAGCGGCAACGCGTGGCGCTGGCGCGCGCGCTGATCCACCAGCCACAGCTATTGCTGCTCGACGAGCCGCTGGGCGCGCTCGATGCCCTGACCCGCATCGAGATGCAGCAGCTGATCGAACGCATCTGGCAGCACCACCGCTTCACCGTGCTGCTGGTGACGCACGACGTGCAGGAGGCCGTTGCCCTCGCCGACCGGGTGATCCTGATCGAGCAGGGTCGCATCGGTCTCGATACCCCCGTGGCGCTGTCGCGCCCGCGCACCCGTGGCGCCGCCACCTTTGCCACATTGGAAGAAAGCATCCTCAACCGCGTGCTGCAGCAACCCGAAGGCCAGCCTGCCGCCGCACCCGTCGAACCTGCCATCGCCCCCGGCGCTCTGCGCTGGGCGCTCTGACCTCACCACCAGGAGCAACACCATGAGCATCAAGTCGATCAACGTACGCAACCAGTTCCGCGGCACCATCCAGGAAATCATCGAAGGCCCGGTGGTCTCCGAAGTCGATGTGGCCACGCCCGCCGGCATCGTCACCTCGGTGATCACCACGCGCTCGGTCAAGGAGCTCGATCTGAAGCCGGGCAGCGAGGTGATCGCCTTCGTCAAATCGACCGAAGTCTCGATCGCCACGCTATAGTTTGCTCGCCACCAAACAAAGAACCCGGACACATCCGGGTTCTTTGTTAGCCGCTGCACCGATCACTCGGCGGGCGGGTGAGAACCGGTCGCTACGCCGGTTGCAGCCGGCGTGCTGCCACGCCGGACAAGGCCAGCTGCAGGCAGAACGCCGTGGCCAGTGACGGCAACGAGGCGCCGATGTCGCCGGCGGCGCGGCTCACCAGCTGGTACACCGCAATGCCGGCCAGCCAGGCAATCAGTGCCGGCCATGCCACGGCGCGGCCATCCGGCTGCTTGGCATGCAGGCCGTGGTGCGCGATCACCACGCCGAACAGTGGCACGAACACCGAACCGATCATCAGCAGGAACCCTTCGTAGTCGTGGATCGGCACGAAGCAGGCGAGCGCCGTGGCCAGTACCGCCAGCACCGGGCCCAGCCGGCGCAGGGGAAGCCATGGCGCAAGGCTGTGCGTGGACACGGAGCCCGAATACAGGTCGCCATAGGCATTGTCGATTTCGTCGCACAGCACCAGCGCCAGCGCGATGGCGCCGCCGCTGGCGAGCAGGATGGTCGCCATCATCTCGCCGCCCGGATGCAGCATGGCGATCAGCACGCCGAGCGACAGGCACCAGGTGTTGGCCAGCAGATAACCGACAGCAATGCCGCCGGCCGCGCCGCGACTGCTCTTGCCGTAGCGGCTGTAGTCGGCCACCAGCGGCAGCCAGCTGATTGGCATCGCAATCGCCAGATCGACCGCCGCGCCAAAGCCCATGACACCGGTGCCGGCGCGCGCGAACAGCACGTCCCAGCCGGTACGCGATGCTTCACCGAGGAACTGCCAGGTGAGCCAGCCCAGCGCCAGCACCATCAAGGGCAGGCCGATGTGGCGCACCAGCTTGCGCACCACGCCAACCATGGAGAGGGAAAGCAGCGCAAACAGGATGGCGCCGACGAACACCGTGGTCGCCAGCGGCGCCGTCACGCCCCATTGCTGTTTGGCGATGGCGCCGATGCCATCGCGCAGCACCACGATCTCGAATACCGCCCAGCCCATCAGCTGCAACACATTGGCCGACACCGGCAGCGCCGCCAGCTTGCTGCCGAGCGCGCCATGGATCAGCCCGGCGCTCGCCAGGCCCGATTGCGCGCCCAGCCGGCCCACCCACGCCAGCAGCGCCACCCCCACCAGCGAGCCCAGCGCGATGGCGGACAGCGCCTCGGCAAACGACAGCGCCGGCACGAGGAAGGTGCCGAGCTGGATCACCAAGAGGCCGACGCCGAGGCTGCCCCACAACGTGAGATGATCTAGGAAGCCGAAGCGGCGCTCGGCGGCAGGAATCGCGCTGAGCGCGGAATTGACGGGTTGGGACATGGCCTATCCAAGCAGGATGCAAAACGGATCGGCCAGGAAGAGGTGTTCAACGACGCACACGGGCTTCCCTACGCTGGCACGACCCAGATCAGGTTCAACGGGTCGGCGCCCTGCGCCTCTCAGCCGCGACTGCGGCCCCCCGAGCGGGATGAACCTTGGCATGCATGGCAAGGCCGGTCAAGCCGCAGCGCGCCTGAATTTGCTGACCGTCAAAGTCAGTCTGTAGCGACGGCCAGCCTTATTCCGCTGCGCCATACACATCGAATTTTATAGTCTTTGGCGAGATATCAAGCGCGGCGATAATCGGCAGGTCCTACTTTCCGGAACCCATCATGATCAAGCGTGCCTCCGCCCTGCTCGTCGCCCTTGCGCTCGTCGCCCAACCGGCCCTCGCCGACGTGACGTTGCTCAACGTTTCTTACGACGTGATGCGCGACTTCTACAAGGACTACAACCCGGTCTTCGCCAAATATTACGAAGCCAAGTTCAAGGACAAGGTCACCATCCAGCAATCGCACGGTGGCTCGTCCAAGCAGGCGCGCTCGGTGATCGACGGGCTGGAAGCGGACGTGGTGACGATGAACCAGAGCCTCGATATCGACGCCATCGTCGACAAGGGCAAGCAGGTGAACGCGGGCTGGGAGAAGAAGCTGCCGAACGAGGCCTCGCCGTTCTCCAGCCTGCAGGTGCTGATCGTGCGCAAGGGCAACCCCAAGGCTATCCGCGACTGGAACGACCTGGTGAAGCCGGGTGTACAGATCATCGTGCCCAACCCCAAGACCAGCGGCAACGGTCGCTACACCTACCTCGCGGCCTGGGGCTATGCCGCCAAGCTGCCGGGCGGCAACGATGCCAAGGCGCGCGATTTCGTGACCGCACTGTTCAAGAACGTGCCGGTGCTCGATTCGGGTGGCCGTGCCGCCACCACCACCTTCATGCAGCGCCAGATCGGCGATGTGCTGATCACCTTCGAGAACGAGGCCGAGATGATCGCCCGCGAATTCGGCCGTGGCGGCTTCGAGGTGGTCTACCCGTCGATCTCGATCGATGCCGACCTGCCGGTGGCCGTGGTCGACAAGGTGGTCGACAAGAAGGGTACCCGCAAGGCGGCTGAGGAATACCTGAAGTACCTGTGGAGCCCGGAAGGCCAGACCGTGGCCGCGCAGAACTACCTGCGCCCGCGTGATGCAGGCGTTGCCGCCAAGTTCGCCAAGCAGTTCCCAGCCGTGAAGCTCTTCACCGTCGCCGACTTCGGTGGTTGGGCCAAGGCCCAGAAGACTCACTTCGACGACGGCGGCATCTACGACCAGATCGCGGCCAAGGTCGCCGGCAAGTAAGCCTACCGGGCAAGGCGCGAGCCCCCACTCGCGCCGCCCTGCTTCACACCGCATTCATAACGACAAGCTTTTCCGCCTGGAGTCCCCATGGCTTTCAAACAACACAGCGTGCTGCCGGGCTTTGGCCTGTCACTGGGCTACACGCTGCTCTATCTCTCCATCATCGTGCTGTTGCCCTTGACGGCGCTGGTGGTCAAGTCCTCGGATTTGACCTGGACGGCGTTCTGGGCAGCGGTGGCCGATCCACGGGTGGTCGCCACCTACAAGGTGACCTTCGGCGCCTCCGCGATTGCCGCCACGCTCAACCTGTTCGCCGGCCTGCTGCTGGCCTGGGTGCTGGTGCGCTATCCCTTCCCCGGCAAGCGGCTGATCGATGCGCTGGTCGACCTGCCGTTCGCGTTGCCCACCGCCGTGGCCGGCATCGCGCTCGCCACGCTGTATGCCCCCAATGGCTGGCTCGGCCAATACCTCGATCCGCTCGGCATCAAGGTGGCGTTCACGCCGCTGGGTATCGTGGTGGCGCTGACCTTCGTCACGCTGCCCTTCGTGGTACGCACGGTGCAGCCGGTGCTGGAAGATCTGGAGCACGAGCTGGAGGAAGCCGCGGCCAGCCTCGGTGCCACCCGCTGGCAGATCTTCTGGAAGGTGATCCTGCCGATGCTGCTGCCGGCGCTGCTCACCGGCTTCGCGCTGGCCTTCGCCCGTGCCGTCGGCGAATACGGCTCGGTGATCTTCATCGCCGGCAACATGCCCTTCGTATCCGAGATCACGCCGCTGATGATCATCTCCAAACTGGAGCAGTACGACTACCTGGGCGCCACCGCCATCGCCGTGGTGATGCTGGTGGTGTCGTTCGCGCTGCTGTTCATCATCAACGGCCTGCAGTGGTGGTCGGCCAAGCGCCTGGGCAGGAGGAAATAACATGGCTGGTGCCATCAACAATACCCCGCGCTCCATCGTGACCACCGAGTCACGACCGGTGCGCTATCTCCTGACCGGCCTCGCACTGCTGTTCGTCGGCCTGTTCCTGGTGATCCCGCTGGTGTCGGTGTTCGTCGAAGCACTGCGCCAGGGCTGGAATCTCTACCTGGCGGCCCTCGTCGAGCCCGATGCCCTGTCCGCGATCAAGCTCACGTTGCTGGTCGCCGTGATCGCCGTGCCGCTGAATCTGGTGTTCGGCGTGGCCGCCGCCTGGGCCATCGCCAAATTCGAGTTCCGCGGCAAGAGCCTGTTGATCACGCTGATCGACCTGCCGTTCTCGGTCTCCCCGGTGGTCGCCGGCCTGATCTACGTGCTGCTGTTTGGCGCGCAGGGCTGGTGGGGGCCGTGGCTGTCCGACCACAACGTGAAGGTCATCTTCGCCGTGCCCGGCATCGTGCTCGCCACCGTGTTCGTTACCTTCCCCTTCGTCGCTCGCGAGCTGATCCCGCTGATGGAAGCGCAAGGCAGCGACGAGGAACAGGCCGCCATGGTGCTCGGCGCCTCGGGCTGGCAGACGTTCTGGCGGGTGACGCTGCCCAACATCAAGTGGGGCCTGCTCTACGGCGTGATCCTCGCCAACGCCCGCGCCATGGGCGAGTTCGGCGCGGTGTCGGTGGTGTCCGGCCATATCCGCGGCCTGACCAACACGGTGCCGCTGCACGTCGAGATTCTTTACAACGAATACAACTTCGTCGGCGCCTTCGCCTGCGCGTCCGTCCTCGCCCTGTTGGCGCTGGTGACGCTGGTGGCCAAGAGCTATGTGGAATGGCGCAGCGCGCGCCTCGCCCTCGAAGACCAGCGCAATGCCCTGAGCGATCAATGAGCGTACGCGCCCCTTATCGGACAAAAAGATCATGAGCATCGAAATCAAGAACATCAGCAAGCGCTTCGGCCAGTTCCAGGCGCTGAACGACATCAACCTCGACATCCGAAGCGGCGAACTCCTGGCCCTGCTCGGCCCCTCCGGCTGCGGCAAGACCACGCTGTTGCGCGTGATCGCCGGGCTGGAAACGCCGGATGCCGGCCAGATCCTGTTCCACGGCGAGGACGCCACCGACACTCACGTGCGCGAGCGCCAGGTCGGCTTCGTGTTCCAGCACTACGCGCTGTTCCGCCATATGACCGTGTTCGAGAACGTGGCCTTCGGCCTGCGCGTGCGGCCGAAGAAGACCCGGCCAAGCGAGGAAGCGATCAAGAAAAAGGTGCACGAGCTCCTGGATCTGGTGCAGCTCGACTGGCTGGCCGACCGCTATCCGGCCCAGCTCTCCGGTGGCCAGCGCCAGCGCATCGCCCTGGCCCGCGCGCTGGCAGTGGAGCCGCGCGTGCTGCTGCTCGATGAGCCCTTTGGCGCACTCGACACCAAGGTGCGCAAGGAGCTGCGCCGCTGGTTGCGCCGGCTGCACGACGAGATGCACATCACCTCGGTGTTCGTCACCCACGACCAGGAAGAGGCGCTGGAAGTGGCCGACCGGGTGGTAGTGATGAACAAGGGCCAGATCGAGCAATCGGGTACGCCAGCGGAAGTCTACGACGCACCGGCCTCGCCCTTCGTCTACCAGTTCCTTGGCGACGTGAACCTGTTCCATTCCCGCGTGCACGATGGCTGGGCCGAAGTCGGCGGCACCCGCTTCGCCGCGCCCGAAGCCGGCGACAAGGCGGTGATCTATGTGCGCCCCCACGAAATCGATCTTGCCCGCAGCGCCAGCAGCGATGCGCTCGCCGGCGTCGTCACCCATGTGCGCCTGTTGGGTGCGACGGTGCGACTGGAAGTGAAGACCGATGCGCACGAGGCGCTGGAAGTGGAACTCACCCGCGAGCGCTACCAGGGCGAGCGCTGGGCGGTGGGCGACGCTGTCTGGCTGACTCCACGCGAGGCCCGCGTCTACGGCGCGTAAGCCCCAGCCGCTCGCCATGCCAAGCAGCCCGACCCCACGCCGGGCTGCTTGCTTCTGACGCACCGCCATCCGCTGTTGCAGCGCTGCTGCACGCCGATGGCATTATTTTGCTTTCTGGTAACTTTCCTGCAATATCCCCTTGCTTGCCCGAGCACGAAAATACACTTTCCGCCGGGCAGCCGGGACGCCCCAGGCGCCCGCAGACCAATACATGATCAGGGAGCAGGAAAATGGCGGGATTGCTGGGCATGTTGTTCACGCTGGCGTTTGTGGCGTTCTATTTCGTCGCGATGTGGAAAATCTTCACCAAGGCCGGCCAGCCGGGCTGGGGCTCGCTGGTGCCGATCTACAACCTCTACCTGATGGTGAAGATCGCCAAGCGCCCGGACTGGTGGATCATCCTGGCGCTGATCCCCATCCTCAACCTGATCACCATCGTGCTGATCTTCGATATCGCCAAGCACTTCGGCCGCGGTGTCGGTTTCGCACTGGGCATGTTGTTTCTGCCCTTCATCTTCTTCCCGATCCTGGCCTTCGGCGAAGCGCAGTACGACGCAACGCCGCTCGCAGCCTGAATCAGCGCACTGATGAAAAAGCCCGCGTCCGCGGGCTTTTTTCGTTGGCAGGGCTTCATGCGCCCAGCCGCAATCGCGTCTGCTCGATGCGGGTCTGCAGCATGGCGCGGCGCAGCCGCTCGGCCACCGCCGCACCAGTGCGCAGCGACATCGCGCTGCCATCGTCCGGGCAGGCCAACGCAGCCAGATGCTTGTAGGCCGCGAGCGCGGCCCGGTGATCGTTGCGCCGCAGCGCCAAGTCGGCCAGCAGGTCCGCCGCGTCGCGCTGCACCGTGGTCATCCCGGCATCGCCGGCCAGCTGCATCGCCTCCTGCAATGCGGCCTCAGCCTCGTCGTGCTGATCGAGCCGCAACAGCGTGCGGCCCAGCGCCAGCAGCACATGGGCCAACCCCCAACGGTTCTGGTTCAGCCTATGGATGGCAAGCGCGCCCTCCAGCGCCGTGCGCGCGGCCGGGTAATCACCGCGCGCATAGTGGATCAGGCCGTGGTAGCTGCGCACCTCGGCCTCCCACACCTGGTTGCGCACCGCGCCGCGCAGCAGGCCGCCAGCCTCCTTCAGTGCCGCCAGTGCACGGTCGTACACCTGCTGGCGATACGCGTCGCCAGCGATATTGATCAGCACTTCGCAACTGAGGTACGGATCGCCCTGCGGCTCGGCGAGCTTGAGCGCGAACTCGTGATAGGCCAGCGCGGTGGCATAGTCCTCGATCGCGTAATACACCTTGCCGACGCCCAAGTAGACGCGGGCGCCGTTCTCGATGTCGTGCATCGCATGCACCCGCGACAGGCTGTCCAGCCACACACTGAGTGCGCGCTGGTAGGCGCCGGCCACGTAATACGCATGCCCGAGCTGCAGCTGGGCCTCGATCATGTCGCGGTCGTGCCGCGCCTCGTCGAACAGCGGGATCGCCGCGCGGAACGCGGCCTGTGCCCGTGGCAAGGCGCCGACATGCTGGTGCGCATGCCCCAGCGTGACATAGACGCGGGCGATGGTCACCGCATCGCCCAGCCGCTTGGCGCGCGCCAGCCAGTCGGCCATTACTTCGGGCCGCTCAGGCGAGCCATTGCGCGCTGCCGCAGCCAACGGTTCGAACTCCGCAAGGAACTGTTCGGGGGTCTGCATCAGAAGCCGGACTCCACCGACACGCGGTTGCGGCCGTTGCGCTTGGCCATGTAGAGCGCGAGGTCCGCGCGCGAGAACAGGATGTCGGCGCTGTCGCCCGGTCCCAGCTCGGCGCAGCCCACGCTCACCGTTACCGTCAGGCCCGGCTCCAGCGTCGACCACTGGAAATGCTCCACCCGCTCGCGCAGCCGCTCGGCCGCCTCGCGCGCCCGGGCAAGGTCGGCACCGGGCAGCAGCAGCGCGAACTCCTCGCCGCCATAGCGCGCCAGCAGGTCGACGCTGCGGCGCTCGTCGCGGAACAGCGTGGCGCCGGCGCGCAGCACCATATCGCCCACGGCGTGCGAGTAACGATCATTCACCTGCTTGAAATGGTCAAAATCGATCAACAGCAGCGACAGCGACTGCTGGCGGTTTTCCGCTTCCGCCAGCAGCTCGGGCAGCCGCTCGTTCAGCGCACGGCGGTTGTAGACGCCGGTAAGCGCATCGCGATACGCAGCCTCCTGCAGCTCGCGCATGCGCACGCGGCCGGCATCGCTTTCCTCGCGCAGCTGCCACAGTTCGATCTCGGAGGTAAGCAGCTTGAGCCGCATCTCGATATGCGCCAGCCGCTGGTTCGATACCGCACTGCGGCGGCGCTGGCCGGCGATGCGCAGCTGGCGCTGGTAATACTCGGCATAGTGGCGCGTCGCCGCGACGTAATCGCCCCGCCCCTCGTAGAGGCCGGACAGCGCAAGGTGGGCATCGCGTCCCGGTTGCGGCGCGCTGAGCTGCTCGGACAAGCGCAGCGCCGCGAGCAGCGCCTGCTCGGCCGGCACGTCCTCACCGGCGGCCAGCGCCAGCCGGCCCAGCGCCAGCTGGCATTGCGCTTGGCCGGCCGTGCTGCGCGCCTCGACCTGCAGCGCCAGCGCCGATTCGACATGGCGACGGGCGGCAGCGAGGTCACCGGTGGCTTCAGCCAGCGTGCCATAGAGCTGCTGCAGCCGGGCCCGCAGGCCGGGCTGGTCGGCGACCAGCGCATCACGGGCCACGTCGAGCGCGGCGCGGGCAAGGTCAGGGTCACCCAATGCGATCAGTGCGGCGGCCAGGTCGATATGCGCGCGCATCGCCGCTGGCGTGCCCTGCGCCAGGCTACAGGCGAGCTCGATGCATTCGTAGCCATGCGCGGCATCGTCGTGTTCCAGGTAGAGCTCGCCGAGCGACAACCAGCCCTCGATGCAGGCATCGCGATCCTGCTCGGCCAGCGCCAGCTCCAGTGCGCGGGCCCAGTGGGCGATTGCCTCGTTCCACGCCCCCAGCACCGCATGGGCGCGGCCGATCAACAGCAGCGTGCGCATGCCACTGGCGGCGTCGCGGCGGCGGGCAGCACTCAGCAAGCGACGCAGGGTCGGCAACGCCGACGCAGCCTGGCCCTTGGCGACCAATGCCGCCGCCTGTGCCAGCTGCGCATCGAGCGAGGTGTCGGCCGACGCCAGGCGCGGGCGTGGCACGTCCTCGGGCGACGATGACGGGTCAGATGGGGATGATGGAAGCTGAAACCGGGAAGTCATGCAACGAACTGGCGCGATCTTTTGCGGCGATAGTGCAGATCACGACAGCGCTTTGCAAGCGACAATCGCCAAGCGTACACGGGCCGTCGCCACGCGCAACGCCTTGAAAACGCTTACATAGCGGTATATACCGGGCCGCTGCCACCCTCAGGTGTGACCCAGACGATATTCTGGGTCGGGTCCTTGATGTCGCAGGTCTTGCAATGCACGCAGTTCTGCGCATTGATCTGCAGCCGCGTGCCGTTCGCATCGGCGAGGATCTCGTAGACGCCGGCCGGGCAATAACGCTGCTCGGGCGCATCGAACCGTGGCAGGTTGTATGCCACCGGCACGCTGGCATCCTTCAACGTGAGGTGCACCGGCTGGTTGGTGTCGTGCGCGAGGTTGGACAGTGCTACCGAGCTCATGCGATCGAAGCTGACCACGTTATCCGGCTTCGGATAGGCGATCCTCGGCATCTCGGCGGCGGGCTTGAGGCTCTCGTGGTCGGCCTTGCGGTGCTTGAGCGTCCACGGCAGGCGGATGCCGGCCGCGCCCAGCCACAGCTCGGCGCCGGCCGCGGCCATGCCGCCGAAGGTGCCAAGCCGCGACAGCATGGGCTTGATGTTGCGCACCATGTCGAGCTCCTTGCCCACCCACGACGCATGCAGCGCCGCCGGATAGTCGGCGAGCTCGTCCTGTGCACGACCGGCCGCCAGCGCGGCGACGGCCGATTCGGCCGCCAGCATGCCGGACTTCATCGCGTTGTGCGTGCCCTTGATCCGCGGCACATTCACCATGCCGGCCGCACAGCCGATCAGTGCGCCACCAGGGAACACGAACTTCGGCCAGGCCTGGATACCACCCTCGCTGATGGCGCGTGCGCCATACGACAGTCGCTCGCCACCTGCCAGCAGCTTGCGGATGGCCGGATGGGTCTTGAAGCGCTGGAACTCGTCGAACGGCGACAGGTGCGGGTTGGCATAGTCGAGATGGACGACGAAGCCGATGGCCAGCAATTGCTCGCCATAGTGATAGATGAAGGAGCCGCCGCCGGTGCGGTTGTCGAGCGGCCAGCCCAGCGTGTGCTGCACCAGGCCCGGCCGATGCTGGTCCGCCGGAATGCGCCACACTTCCTTGATGCCGATGCCGTGCTTCTGCGGGCCCGATTCGGCGCGCAGGCCGAGCTTTTCCTCGAGTTGGCGGGTGAGCGAGCCGCGCACGCCTTCGCCGAACAGCGTGTAGGCGGCGCGGATTTCCATGCCCAGCGCGAATTGCGTGGTTTCCTTGCCCTGTGCGTCACGCCCCATGTCGCCGGTGATCACGCCGGCCACGCGGCCGGCGTCGTCGAACAGCACCTGCGCGGCGGCGAAACCGGCGTAGATCTCGACGCCCAGCGCCTCGGCCTCGGCGGCCAGCCACTTACAGGTGTCGCCCAGGCTGGCGATGTAGGTGCCGTGGTTGCGCAGCATCGGCGGCAGGCCCCAGCTCGGCAGGCCGTACGACTGGTCCTCGTCAAGGACGAGGAATTCGTCGTCGGTGACGGCGGTGTGCAGCGGCGCACGGCGGGCCTGCCAGTCCGGGATCAGCTCATTGAGCGCGATGGGATCGATCACTGCCCCCGAAAGGATGTGCGCGCCGACCTCGGCGCCCTTCTCCAGCACGCAGACGCTCACTTCCTGGCCACGCTCGCCCGCCAGCTGTTTGGCGCGGATCGCGGCTGACAGGCCGGCCGGCCCTGCGCCGACGATCAGGAGGTCATACTGCATCACATCGCGTTCCATCACACACCCTTGGCATTCAATCTGGATAGTCCGCCATTCTAACGGGCGGCATGGCCCAGGTCAGCGGCGGGGCCGGAAAAACTGCGCGAGGTCAAACGGGAAAACGACCGCCGGACGCGGTGTTCAGGCCAGGGCCGGCAGGCGGATCTCGTCGCTGCGGCGCACGTCCTCAGTCATGGCGCGGCACAGCGCGACGAACTCACGCATGCCGGGGCTCTGGTATTTCTGCTTGTGCCAGACAAAGCGGAACTGCCGGCGCAGGTCGAGCTCCGGTACCTCGATCGGCGCGAGGTTGCCGCGCTGGAAATCCTCGCGCAGCGCCAGCCGCGAGATGCAGCCGATGCCAAGGCCGGACTCCACCGCGCGCTTGATCGCCTCGGTGTGCTCCAGCTCCAGCCGGATATTGAGGCCGTTGTGCTGGTTGCGCAGCGCCTGGTCGAAGGTTTCGCGCGTGCCCGAACCGTGCTCGCGCAGGATCCACGGCTCGGCCAGCAGCGCGGCGATCGAGGCCCGGCCGGCCCGCGCCAGCGGGTGTCCGGGCGCCGCGAACACCACCAGCTCGTCGGCCACCCAGGGCTGCACTTCCAGCTCTGGGTGGTGGGTCTCACCCTCGATCAACCCCAGGTCGATGCTGTAGTCGGCGAGGTTCTGCACGATGGTGGCGGTGTTGTGCACGTCGAGCTTCACCCGGCTTTCCGGGTGGCGCTGCATGAACTGCGAGATCAGGATGGTGGCGAGGTAGTTGCCGATGGTCAGCGTGGCGCCGATATGCAGCTTGCCGAAGCCCTCGCGCCCCTCCAGCAGCGTTTCCACTTCGCGCGCCTGATCGATCAGCGCGGAGGCACGCGGCAACAGCCGGCGGCCCAGCGTGTTGAGCTGCAGCGTCTTGCCGACGCGGTCGAACAGCTGCACGTTGAACTGGCGCTCGAACTCGCCAAGTGCGGTGCTGGTGGCCGATTGCGACAGATTGAGCTCGCGCGCAGCACTCGAGACGTTCTCGAGCCGTCCCACGGTGACGAAGATTTCCAACTGGCGCAGCGTGTATCTCATGTCGGATATATTGCCATCCCCGATAAGGGATGCGGAAAGAATCTGTATTTTAGATATTCTATCCGCGCCCCGAACCCGCGGCAAACCCGACAGCCGCGGCCGGGCGAATTCATCCCGGGTTACCAGGCGACGAACAACAACCACCACGCCGCGGCAAACGGCGCGAGCCCGGCCAGCAACGGCAGCATGGCCACACCACGCCGCGCCATCGACGCGCCGCGTTGCCCGGCAATGCGCCACAGCAGCCGCAGTGACCACGCCAGCGCCAGCGCCAGCAGTGCGAAGCGCGCGTCGTTGGCCCAGCCGACCGGTACCGCCTCGTGCTTGAGCAGCGTGATCGTCGTGGCCGACAGCCCCAGGAACACGCCACAGCCGGCAGCCGGGATCAGCCCCTGTGCCAGCCGGTGCAGGCTCAGCGCATCGCGTCCGGGCAACAGCCGGTCCGCCAGCCACAGCGCGGCCAGCAGCGCACCACCGATGGCTGCAGCGCTTGCCGCGATGAAGCCGACGATGAGCGCGCCATCGAGCCAGGAGAAGCTGTCGGCGACTTCGGGGTAATGGGTGAGCAGCCACCAGGGGGCGTTGTCGTTCAGCGGCCAGTAGATGTCGCGCTCGATCAGCCAAGTGGCGATCCACTGCTTGGCGGTGACGAACCACGGGCTGGCGCTCCACAGGAAGGCGCCGACGGCGAGGCCCATCATGCCGAACACGATCAGCGCGGTCTGCCAGTGATCGCCGGCAGCGACCTCGACGATTTCCTGCTCCGGGCTGCGGGCAACCAGCGCGATGGCGTCGCGATGGCCGCTGCAGCGGCCGCACATATGGCAATCACCGGCGCCCTGCATATGCCGCAGTGGCAGCAGCGGCGCGCAGTTCACCGGGATCACCCGGGCGTTGCCGTGTCGACGCCACTGCTGCTCATCGACGCGGTAGCGCCATGGCGCGAGCTTGGCGAGCACGGTGAACACGCCATTCACCGGGCACAGGTAGCGACACCACACCCGTTTGCTGCGGCCATACCAGAAGCCGACGGCAATGGCCCCGGCGGTGGAGCCGCCCAGCACCAGCAGCACCGCGAGCGGGTATTGATAGACGCTGACCAGTTGGCCGTAGATGGTGGTCAGCGCGAACGCCACCAGCGGCCAGCCGCCCCAGCGCACCCAGCGCGGGATCGGCCGCCCACGGCCGCGCTCGCTGGCCCACTCGGTGAGCATGCCCTCCGGGCACAGCCAGCCGCACCAGGCGCGGCCCAAGAGTGGCATCGACACCAGCACGAACGGCCACCAGATGCCCCAGAACGCGAACTGCGCCGCCACCGTCAGGTGGTTGAACACCCGCGCGTGCTCATCGGGCAGCGGCAGGAACACCGGCACCACGATCAGCGCGACATAGACCAGCACCACGCCCCATTGCAGCCGGCGCAGCGCACGCTGGTGCCGGCGCAGGAAGTCGCCGAAGGCGAACGTGGCGTGGGACAGCGCCGTCATGTCAGCGCGCCGCGCGCCGCAGCAGCGACACCGATGCGGCCCAGAACACCAGCCAGGCCAGCAGCACCGACAGCGCCGGTTGCGCGCGGTAGCCGGCGAAATCAGCCAACAGCTTACCAAGGCCGCCACTGTCGTCGAGCAACGCCGAGCTGTTCCACAGCGGATCGACCAAGCCCGGCAGCGTGCCGATGGACACCAGCTTCTCCAACCCGCCAACCAAGAGCGAGCCCGCCAGCAGCAGCAGCAATACCTCGGTCACGCGGAAGAACAGCCGCCAGGTGACAAAGCGGCTTGAGAGCTGCAGCAGCCAGAACGTGCCGAACGCGGCCGCAAGGCCCACGGTGCCGGCCATGGCATAGTGCAGCAGCTCGCCGCCCTGCGCGGTGGCGATGGTGCCGTAGAGGAACACCACGGTCTCGCTGCCTTCGCGCGCCACGGCAATGGTCACCAGCAGGAACAGCCTCCACCAGTTGGCCCGCGCCACGTTATACGCCAGCCCGGATTCGAGCTCGCGCTTGAGCGTGCGGCCGTGGCGGCGCATCCAGTACACCATCTGCACGATCAGCGCCGCAGCAACCAGGCTCATGCCGGCCTGGAAATACTGCTGGCCATCGTCCGACAAAAAGGTGGCCACGCCGAGGATCAACAGCGCCAGCACGCCTGACAGCGCCAGACCCGCCGCGACGCCCCCCCACAGGTAGCGCAGCCCCGGCCGACCGGCCGGATTGGCGCGCAGCCAGGCATAGAGGATGCCGACGACCAAGAGCGCCTCGACGCTTTCGCGCCAGACGATGAAGAGAACCTGTTCCATGAATGCCTTGGCGGATCGCTACTTGATCACCAGCACGCCCTTGGCCTGCGGGTGGAAATCATCGAAATAGACATGCTGTGCTGGGCTGGTCGGGTTCACCACCACGAAGGAGGTCACGCCAGGGCCCAGCACCTTTTCCTTGCGCAGCGAGATGCTCTCGAACTCCGCCGGTGACTTGCCGGCATTGGTGATCTCGAGCTTGAAGCGGGTGCCCGCCGGCGCTTCGATCCGGGTTGGGCTGATGGTGCCGTCGCGGATCGTGATCTTGAACACCGGCATGTCGGCAGCCCGCGCGCCAACGGCGCTCAGCAGCAGCACGGCCGCGAGCGCACCGCTGCGGGCCACCGCGCTCCCCATCTCAGTAACCGCCCTTCTTGCCGGTGCCGGCGTAGGTGAACTCGTAGTTGAGTTCGAACGGTGCAAACCAAGGGCCGACGCCGGTTTCCTTGTCCACGTGGCGGCCAAAGTGCGCCATCGGGTTCTGCGATGGCGGCAGGATGGTGTACTTGAGCTTGTACTTGCCCGGGCCTTCCAGCTTCACGTTGTCGCCGTAATGCGGGCCATCGCTCGCCACCATCGGCATGAAGTCGCCCTTGAGCACGTTCTTGCTGCCGACCTTCTGGATCTCGTACCTCACCAGCAGGTAGGGCATCCACTCGCCCTCGGCGAAGCCGTTCGGGTTGTCCTTCACCGCATGGATGTCGGCTTCCAGGTGCACATCCGATTGCTCGACGGCACGCATCATGCCCGGCGGGTCCATCTTGATCGGCTGCAGGTAGACGGCGCCGATCTCCATGCCTGCCTTGATCGCGGGCTTGCCGATCGGGTATTCGGCAGCCTGGGCAAGGCCGGCGACGCACAGCAGGGCAAACAGCATGGACTTCATCGGAGCACTCCTGACAGATGGGACTGCCCGAGATTGTAAGCCTTGAACCGTATCGAGATTCATTCTCGATCATTAACAATGATTAATAATTCCAAGGACATAGCGCGATCCGCTCGTGCGTTGGCAGGCCTGTGCAGGCATCAACAACGGGGTAGCATCCTGATCTATATCATTAACTCAGATAAAAACGTTCTAACAAATCTACTTCACAGATAACCCCACCCCGCCATATAATCCGCAGCAATCGTGGGATAGCCAGGACTTGCAAAGATGAAAGCACTCGTGGCCGTAAAGCGCGTTGTCGATCACAACGTGCGCGTACGGATCAAAGCGGACGGCTCCGGCGTCGATACCGCCGGCGTCAAGATGAGCATCAACCCCTTCGACGAGATCGCCGTCGAGGAAGCGCTGCGCCTGAAAGAGCGCGGTCTCGTCAGCGAGATCGTCGCCGTGACGCTGGGCGAAGCCACCAGCCAGGACGTGCTGCGCCATGCGCTGGCCATGGGCGTGGACCGGGTGATCCTGGTCGAGACCGCCACCGAGCTGCAGCCCTTGGGCGTGGCCAAGCTGTTGAAGGCCGTTGCCGAGCGCGAAGCGCCGCAACTGGTGCTGCTGGGCAAGCAGGCGATCGATGACGACGCCGGCCAGGTTGGCCAGATGCTGGCCGCCCTGCTTGGCACCGCGCAGGGCACCTTCGCCTCCAAGATCGACATCGAGAACGGCGAAGCCATAGTGGTACGTGAAGTCGAAGGCGGCACCGAGACCGTAGCGCTGAAGCTGCCCGCCGTGATCACAGCCGACCTGCGCTTGGCCGAACCGCGCTTCGTCAAGCTGCCGAACCTGATGATGGCCAAGAAGAAACCGATCGAGACGCTGGCTGCCGACAGCCTGGGCGTCGATTTCGCGCCGCGCGTCGCGCGCACCGCCGCCGCCGAGCCGCCCGTGCGCGCCGCCGGCATCAAGGTCGGCAGCGTTGCCGAGCTGGTCCAGAAACTGCGCGAAGCGAAGGTGATTTGATGAGCATCCTGATTCTTGCCGAACACGACGGCCAGCAACTGAAGCAATCCACCCGCCAGGCCGTGACCGCCGCGCAGGCATGGAATGCGCCGGTCCACCTGCTGCTGCTGGGGGGCGACACTGCCGCTGTGGCAGCCGATGCCGCCCGGGTAGCCGGCGTGGCGCAGGTGATCCGCGTCGACGCAGCGCATCTGGAACACCCGCTGGCCGAAGACATCGCCAGCGTGCTGGTTGCCCTGGCCGGCGACTACCAGGCCATCGTCGGTGCCCACACCGCCTTCGTGAAGAACGCCTTGCCGCGCGCCGCCGCGCTGCTGGATGTGGCGCTGATCGCCGATGTCATCGAGATCAAGGGCAACAACAGCTATGTGCGCCCGATCTATGCCGGCAACGTGCTCGCTTCGGTAACCAACGCCGCCGGCCTGCAGCTCGTCACGATCCGTACCACCGCGTTCGATGCCGCCGGCAACGGCGGCAGCGCCGCCGTGACCACGCTGGCCGCGCCTGCCGCCGGCACGCTGTCGCGCTGGGTGGCGGAAACCCGCAATGTCAGCGACCGCCCCGAGCTTGCTACCGCCCGCGTCGTGATCTCCGGCGGCCGTAGCCTCGGTGAGCGCTTCGAATCGGTGCTCGGACCATTGGCACAACAGCTGAACGGCGCTTTGGGCGCCACCCGCGCCGCGGTCGATGCCGGCTTCGCACCCAACGACATCCAGGTCGGTCAGACCGGCACCGTGGTCGCGCCCGAGCTCTATATCGCCGCAGGTATTTCCGGTGCCGCGCAGCATCTGGCCGGCATGAAGGACAGCAAGGTCATCGTGGCGATCAACCATGATCCAGACGCGGCCATCTTCCAGGTGGCCGACTTCGGCATCGTTGCCGACCTCTTTGACGCCGTGCCGCAGCTCACCGCCGCATTGAAACAGTAAGCACGGGCCGGGATAATCCCGGCCTTCGCCGTCACCGCCCCCGGCGTTGCGACGGCGCCAACGAACATCACAACCAGGATTTGCAATGAGTGCCTTCGCTTCCGAACGCGTTCTCTCGGTACACCACTGGAACGACACGCTGTTCAGCTTCAAGACCACGCGCGACCCCGCCCTGCGCTTCGAGAACGGCCAGTTCGTGATGATCGGCCTGCAGGTGAACGGCAAGCCGCTGATGCGCGCCTATTCGATCGCCAGCCCGAACTACGAAGAGCATCTGGAATTCTTCAGCATCAAGGTGCAGGACGGCCCGCTGACCTCCATCCTGCAGAAGATCCAGGTGGGCGACGAGCTGCTGGTGTCGCGCAAGCCAACCGGCACGCTGGTGCTGTCCGACCTGAACCCGGGCAAGCACCTGTACTACCTCTCCACCGGCACCGGTCTCGCCCCGTTCATGAGCCTGATCCAGGATCCGGAAGCGTACGAGCAATACGACAAGATCATCCTGGTGCACGGTGTACGCCAGGTCAGCGAGCTCGCCTACGCCGACTTCATCGAGAAGGAACTGCCGAACAACGAATTCTTCGGTGATGCGGTACGCGAGAAGCTGATCTACTACCCCACCGTGACCCGCGAGCCGTTCCGCAATCAGGGTCGCCTCACCGACCTGATCGAATCGGGCAAGTTGTTCAGCGACATCGGCCTGCCACCGCTGAATCCGGAAACCGACCGCGCCATGCTGTGTGGCAGCCCGGCCATGCTGAAGGACACCTGCGATCTGCTGGACGCCCGCGGCTTCAAAGTCTCCAAGCGTATCGGCCAGCCCGGTGACTACGTGATCGAGCGCGCCTTCGTCGAGAAGTAAGCCGGCACGGCCTGGCCGCGGCACTGCCGGTGGCCAGCGACGATCACCGCAAGGGGCCGGCAACGGCCCCTTCGTTTTTGCCTCACCCGGAACCTGCCATGCCCAACTTCATCGCCCTTGGCGCCCTCAACCTGCTGCTCGCCGTGGTGCTCGGCGCCTTCGGCGCACATGGCCTCAAGGCCCGGCTGTCGGTGGAACAGCTCGGCTGGTGGCAGACCGGCGTGCAATACCATAGCTGGCATGCGCTCGGCCTCGTCGCCATCGGTCTGTTGCTGCTGCAACAACCCGCCGCCGCAGTGCGCCCGGCCGGCTGGGCGCTGCAGATCGGCATCGTGCTGTTCTCGGGCTCGCTCTACGCGATGGCGCTCGGCGCGCCGCGCTGGTTCGGTGCGATCACCCCGCTCGGCGGCACCGCCTTCATCGTCGGCTGGGCACTGCTGGCGTGGGTGGCACGCAAACTGGGGCAATGATGGATCACGCTCGCCAGATCGCCGCCTTCAGCGCCATGCTGGCGCGTGGCCAGGACAACGCGTTGCTGCGCTTCGGTCTGGGCCAGGCACTGCTTGCCGACGGCCAGGCCGCGGAGGCGGTCACGCACCTGCGCGCCGCCATTGCACACGACGCGAAGTATTCAGCTGCCTATAAGCTCTTGGGCAAGGCACTGGCAACGACGGGGGATGCCGCGGGAGCGGCCGAAGCCTACCGCGACGGGGTTGCGGTGGCCGAGGCACGCGGCGACATCCAGGCCGCGCGTGAGATGAAGGTGTTCCTCAAGCGCCTGGGCTAGCGCACCGACATGCCATAGCGGCGGGCCAGGCGCTCGATCTCGCCGGCCTGTTCCATCTCGGCAAGCGCGGTATTGATCGCCGCCACGCTCCAGGGCGAGCGCGGCGAGACCAGGCATTGGGTCTGCACCACGGTGAATGGCAAGCGGCCGATCGCATAGCGGGCACGCTCCTTCGGCCGTTGCTTGAAGTAGCCCTCGATTTCCGCCTCGGACGCGATCAGCGCATCAGCCTGGCCATGCTTGACCCGCTGGAACAGATTCTCGACCTTAGTATCGTTGACGCGCTGCGTTTCGCCGCGCTCGAACAAGGGCTGGATCGGCGCGAAGTGGTAGCCCGTCATCACCGCCATGCGCTTGCCGATGAAATCGTCAGGCGTTTTTTGCGGCGGCGCGTTTTCGGCCAGGGTGACCGCACGCTCGATCTGCGGCAGCACGTGGCGGGTCCAGTTGCCGACCGCGCCGGACGACCAGCCGGGGCTGGAATAGCAGACGATATGCGCCTCACCGACCTCGATCGCCTTCTCCATGCGACCGCGCGGCATCAGCACGTGCTGGGCGCGGGTGCCCAGCCGCAGGGCGATCAGCTCGCCCAGATCGCGCAGCAGGCCACCGTTCACCCGATTGCCGTCCAGCGTCACCAGCGGGTACCCGGTGCCCGAAGTGTGCGCCACCTTTAATACAGGGTCAGACGCTGCTTGAGACAGCACCGGGACAGCAAAGAGGAAGGCTGCGGAAAACAGCCAAAAACCGCGCAGATTCATTGGGTTAACTTCAAACCATTTGCCCCACACTATAGCTCGAAGTTTGTAAGCTTGGAATACTTTGCTTACGTAGTTGCGCCAAGCGGTGCGACAATCGCCGCCATGCCCCTCCCCTTCGTTGCCTCATGGAGTGGCGGCAAGGATAGCTGCCACGCATTACAGCTCGCCCTTGCCGCCGGCCATCGCCCCGTCGCCCTGCTCAACATGCTGAACGAAACCGGGGAGCGCTCGCGCTCGCACGGCCTCACGCCAGCGTTGTTGCAGGCGCAGGCCACGGCACTCGGACTGCCCTTGCTCACCGGCAGCGCCAGCTGGGGCGACTATGAAGCCGAATTCATCGCCCGACTGGTCGAAGCACGCGAGCGACACGGCGCCAGGGCGGCAGTGTTCGGCGACATCGATCTGCAGCCACACCGCGACTGGGAGGAAATGGTCTGCGCACACGCCGGCATCACGCCGCTGCTGCCGCTGTGGCAACGCAGTCGGCGCGAACTGGTCGAGGAGATGGTGGAGAGCGGCATCGTGGCGCACATCGTCTCGTGCCATGCCGCGATGGGGCCCGACTTCCTCGGCCGTGCCATCGACCGCGCACTGCTGGCCGAACTCGAGGCGCTGGGCATCGACGCCTGTGGCGAGAACGGCGAGTACCACACCGCGGTGCTCGATGCGCCCGCGTTCGCCGCACCGCTCGCTGTACGTCACGGTGCACGACAGCGCCATGGCGATTACTGGTTTCTCGACCTCTTCCTCGCCTGATCCGTGCACCTGTGCGGTAGTTTGCACAGTCACTTTCCTTCCTAGAAGCGCTCTCAAGCAGGAGTAGGAGCGCGTTCTAGCTCAACGGCCACACCATGGCTGATCAGCCTCTGCTTGATCGCGATCAATAGTTTTTTTTCACTAAAAACTTTTAAACGATCAATTGGACCAATCATCCACTGGGACGGGATACTTCGTTCCGTCGCTGCAACGCAGCATCCCCGCTCAAAACAGGAGAACCCGCATGTTGAAGAACCACGAAGGCCAACGCGTCCCCAATGTCACCTTCCGCGTCCGCGAGAACAACGAATGGAAGAACGTCACCACCGACGAGCTGTTCAACGGCAAGACCGTGGTGGTGTTCTCGCTACCTGGCGCCTTCACCCCGACGTGTTCCTCCACCCACCTGCCGCGCTACAACGAACTGGCGCCGGTGTTCGCCAAGCACGGCGTCGACGCCATCCTCTGCGTGTCGGTGAATGACACCTTCGTGATGAACGAATGGGCCAAGGATCAGGAATCGCAGAACATCGTGATGATCCCGGACGGCAACGGCGAATTCACCGAAGGCATGGGCATGCTGGTGGACAAGGCCGACCTCGGCTTTGGCAAGCGCAGCTGGCGCTACTCGATGCTGGTGAAGGATGGCGTGGTCGAAAAGATGTTCGTCGAGCCACAGAAGGAAGGCGATCCGTTCGAGGTATCCGATGCCGACACCATGCTGGCCCACGTTGCACCGAACGCCAAGAAGCCGGACCAGGTCGTGGTGTTCTCCAAGGAAGGTTGCCCGTTCTGCGCCAAGGCCAAGGAACTGCTGACCAACAAGGGCTTCGACTTCATTGACGTGGCGCTGGAACACAAGACACGCGGCAAGGTGCTCGGTGCCGTCTCCGGCAAGATGACCGCCCCACAGGTGTTCATCAATGGCCAGCTCATCGGTGGTTCGGAACAGCTCGAGGAATACCTCGCGGCCGCGTAACCGTGCGAAGCAAGGGGGTCGAAGTTTCGCTCCCCTCAATCGCCAGCGAACAGCAGGCGATCGGTCCGACAGTCGTCGGACCCGGCCCCATTCCCAGCGAGTGATGCCGGGTGCGACGGTTGCACCAGCAGCAACAGCGCCAAATCAAGAACAGGAGCCCGCCATGACCCAGAACACCCGCCAAGTCGATGTTGCCGTGATCGGCGCCGGCACCGCTGGCCTTGCTGCCTATCGCGCCGCCAAGGCCTCCGGCAAGACTGCGCTGCTGATCGAAGGCGGCCCGGGCGGCACCACCTGCGCCCGTGTCGGCTGCATGCCGTCCAAGCTCCTGATTGCTGCCGCCGAAGCCGCGCACGAGCTGCGCCACACGGCAGCCTTTGGCGTGCGTGTCGATGGCGACATCGTGATCAACGGCCGCGAGGTGATGGACCGGGTGAAGCGCGAACGCGATCGCTTCGTCGGTTTCGTGCTGCGCAGCGTCGACGGCATTCCTGCAGAGGACAAGCTCGCCGGCTACGCCCAGTTTGTCGACACCACCACCCTGCAGGTCGGCGCCACCCGCGTACACGCCGGCAGCGTGGTCATCGCCACCGGCTCCAGCCCCAGCGTGCCTGATGCCTTCACCGTGTTCGGTGACCGCCTGGTAGTGAACGACGACGTGTTCGCCTGGGATGCGCTGCCACGCCGCGTAGCGGTGTTCGGCCCCGGCGTGATCGGGCTGGAGCTCGGGCAGGCGCTGTCGCGGCTCGGCGTGATCGTGCGCGTGTTCGGCCGCAGCGGCCACATCGGCCCACTGACCGACCCAGCCATCCGCGACTATGCCAACACCGTGCTCTCCGCCGATTTCGCCCTGAGTGCGCACGCGCAGATCGAAGCGATGAGCCGCGATGGCGACGAGGCGGTGATCCGCTTTGCCGGCCGCGATGGCGAACCGGTGACCGAGCGTTTCGACTATGTGCTGCTCGCCACCGGCCGCACACCGAACGTGAAGAACCTCGGCCTTGAGCACACCGACATCGCGCTGGATGAACGCGGCGTGCCGCTGTTCGATGCCGATACGCTGCGATGTGGCAACAGCCCCATCTTCCTCGCCGGCGACGCCAACAACGTGCTGCCACTGCTGCACGAGGCAGCCGACGAAGGCAAGACCGCCGGCAACAACGCCGCCCGCTACCCGGAAGTTGGTCCCGGCCTGCGCCGCTCGCCGATCGCCATCGTGTTCAGCGATCCGCAGATCGCCATGGTCGGCGCCCGCTACGCCGATCTCGATCCCGCGACCATCGTGGTGGGCGAAGTCAGCTTCGAGGACCAGGGCCGTAGCCGCGTGATGCTGAAGAACAAGGGCCTGATGCATGTCTATGCCGACAAGGAGAGTGGTCGTTTCCTCGGCGCCGAATGGATCGGCCCGCGCGCCGAGCACATCGCCCACCTGCTCGCCTGGGCACACCAGATGCAGCTGACCGTGCCGCAGATGCTCGACATGCCGTTCTACCATCCGGTGATCGAGGAAGGGTTGCGCACCGCACTGCGCGATGCGGCAGCCAAGCTGGCGGCCTGATACAGAAAAACCGGGGCAGTGCCCCGGTTTTGCTTTGGCCTTAAGCCCGTTCCTGCCTGGAAGCCCGACACCGCGCGACTGCCCTCGAAAAGAGACGACTGCATGACCTAGGGTTGGCACTGTGTTAGACAGAACCTCGCTCTCGCCGACGCACTCAGTTGAGCAAGCGCAGTGCCTCCACCGAAGCAGACATTATGCAATATTGCTTCAAGTTCATGATCGCAGTCGCCATGCAGCAGCCAAATGCAAGGTGAGTATCGCGAAGTCGAGCGGCTGGCACCTTTTCCAACCGATTGCTCAACCTCTTTCGCACCTCAGCAAATGTCAACGATCGCGCTTTTGAGCCCCATCTGTTTCAAGCCGGAGCTGCAGAGTGCGCTTGACGCATTCTTGCAGACCATCTGGGAAAGCCTTTCATCTCTTCAAGAAAAATGGTTTCTCCCAAATAAAAAAGTACAACCGACGTCCCCCCAAGTTTGAGTAGCACGCAGCTTTAGAGTCCAATCCCTTCCATCAAGGAGACTGGACGTGAAGAAACGCTTTTCCGAAGAACAAATCATCGGCTTCCTGCGCGAGGCCGAAGCGGGCTTGCCCATCAAGGAACTGTGCCGCCGGCACGGTTTCTCCGAAGCCAGTTACTATCTCTGGCGCAGCAAGTTCGGTGGCATGAGCGTCTCCGACGCCAAGCGGCTCAAGGAACTCGAGGCCGAGAATGCTCGGCTCAAGCGCATGCTGGCCAATTCGATGCTCGAAAACGAGGTCATCAAGGAAGCACTGCAAAAAAAGTGGTGACCGCACCAACGCGACGCGAGCTGGTGCGGTTCCTCGCCGGACGGGGTCTGAGTGAGCGCTGGGCGTTGCGCATCGCCCGAATGAGTCCGAGCGCCTTGCGCTACCGGCCCAAGCCGGATCGGAACGGCATGTTACGGCAGCGGATCGTCGAACTGGCGCAGCGCCATCGTCGCTACGGTGCAGGGATGATCTATCTGAAGCTGCGCCAGAGCGGCTGGGCAGTGAACCACAAGCGGGTAGAACGGCTATATGCACTGGCCGGGCTGCAAGTGCGGCGACGCAAGCGCAAGAAGGTGCCGCCATCGGAGCGGCAGCCGCTGATCCGGCCGCAGGTCGCCAATGCGGTCTGGTCGATGGACTTCGTGTTTGATCGCACGGCCGAAGGACGAGTGATCAAATGCCTGACCGTTGTCGACGATGCCACGCATGAAGCCATTGCGGTGATCCCGGAGCGAGCCATCAGTGGCGAAATTCTGACGCGGCAACTGGATCGATTAGCGGTCTCACGCGGCTTGCCGCAGGTGATTCGCACTGACAACGGCAAGGAGTTCTGCGGTCGAGCGATGCTGCACTGGGCGTACCGGCGCGGCATCACGCTGCGGCAGATTGAACCGGGCAAACCGAACCAGAACGCTTACATCGAATCATTCAATGGCCGGCTGCGGGACGAATGTCTGAACGAGCACTGGTTCACCAGCTTGGCGCATGCGCGGGTGGTGATCGAAGCCTGGCGACGGGAATACAACGAGGAGCGGCCGAAGAAGGCGTTGGGCGGGCTGACGCCATCGGCCTATGCCCGGCAGCTAGCGAGGAAGAAACCGGTAATATCGGGGGCCGGACTCTAAAGCGAAATGCTATTCATGAGGGGGTGACGTCGCCCCAAGGCGGTCAAGGATTTTTTGGCTGGCATTCAACCCATTTAATTGATCGCCGTCAGTCAATTGGAGACTACTTCCCTGTGTTGCAATTGGAACCCCCTTCGACCCCCAAGCCCTTGTAGAGGATTTCATGAAATCGCTTTTGCTTGCCCCCGTTTTATTACTGGGTACTTCCAGCGCATTTGCGACCAATTTCTGGAATGAGCAGTCTTACGTGATCGAAATTGGCAGCGAATACAACGTCGTTGTTTCCAAGATTCTTTTCAATGATCGTCACCATGCGCTGCAGTTTTGCCAACTTCTGGAACCGAAAATGAAGTTGGGCAGCCTGAAAGACACCTTGAATGTCAATATCTATGGAAAGCCCCAAGTCCCTCAAACGCAGTTTGTTTTGCATTATTCCGATGGCAGAACGGCCGATACGGGTTTCTGGGCTTGGGATCCAACAAGTGAGCCCTACAAATTCAAGGACAAAAATGACAGAGACACCCGCATTCTCGTACAATTTCGCGGCGAATCCCCCATCGAAACCACACTTGAATTATTTAAAAAATTCATCCAAGGCCAGAAAACAGAACCCGTTACCTACATCAACAATCAGGCGTTCAAAGGGCTTGCGGCAATTTGTGTTTCTGAATAACACAGTGCATCAGATCAACGCTGAACGGTGCACCTAGTCACGCTCACCCGGCCGTTAAAGCCTACCGAACGCGACAGAGACGGCTTCACGATGAGGCAGGCCAGAAGCTCATCATCGCGCAGTTGTTGAGTACTGACCGGAACGCGCACGATGACCTATGTTGATCACCCTCGGTTTGCTGTGCGCATTGGGCCTGCTTTGCGCGATCGGCTGGCCGCACGCCAGTCGGGAGCGCCGCATCGCGCAAGCCCGTCTGGAAGAGACCTTTTCACAGCCAGATACCTTGCTCGGTTTGACGCTGGAGCAACTTGAAACGCGCGCCGGGCCTTGCACGCAGTGGGATGCGTGGGATCACGGCGATGCGTATGCCACCTGGCAGGGGCCAGGTGGCATACGACGTCTGGTTCCGCGAGGGTCGATGCTTCGAGATCACCCACAGGCTCAAGCGCTGACGTTTTGTCACGCCACCGTCGTTGATGCGCTGCGGCATCTGCCGCTAAGCTCCCCAGTTCGCGCAATGAGGAGAACGAGATGGCCAGCCTGCCCAAGATTTTCATCGACGGTGAACACGGAACCACCGGTTTGCAGATCGTCGAACGCCTTGCCGGGCGCACCGATCTGCAGCTGTTGAGCCTGCCCGTCGCGCTGCGCCGTTCGGTCGAACACCGCAAGGCGCTGCTGAACGAGGCCGATGTGGTCATCCTCTGCCTGCCCGATGATGCCGCTATCGAATCGGTTGCGATGATCGAGAACCCAGCCGTGCGCGTGATCGATGCCTCCACCGCCCACCGCATCGATCCGACCTGGGTCTATGGTTTTCCCGAACTCGCCGCCGACCAGCGCGAGAAAATCCGCGCCAGCACCCGGATCGCCAACCCAGGCTGCTACGCCACCGGCGCCATCGCGCTGCTGCGCCCACTGATCGAACGCGGCGTACTGCCGGCCGATACCGCCCTCAACATCCTCGGCGTTTCCGGCTATACCGGCGGCGGCAAGGCACTGATCGAGGTGCATGAAAACGCGGACGCCGAACCGTTCGCGTTCTACGCGCTGGGGCTGTCACACAAGCACCTGCCGGAAATCCAGCATTGCACGGGCCTTGCCACCAAGCCGGTGTTCCTGCCCAGCGTCGGCCACTTCCCCACCGGCATGCTGGTGGCGATCCCGCTGCATGCCTCGCAACTGAACGGTTCGGCAGAAGACGTGGCCAAGGCACTGACCGACTGGTATGCGGGCGAGCGCTTCGTGACCGTGGCCCCGCTGGGCAGCCAGGACGTGCTGGAGCGCGGCGCCTTCCTGCGCGCCGATACGCTATCCAACACCAACCAGCTGCAGATCCTGCCCTACGCCAGCAAGAGCGGCGGCGAGCTGGTGCTGATCGCCCGCCTCGACAACCTGGGCAAGGGCGCATCCGGCGCGGCGGTGCAGAATCTGAACATCCTCCTGGGCCAGGACGAGGCGATCGGGTTGTAAGACCGCCCTCCTGCCAACCACACAGCCCGGCCTCGCCGGGCTTTTTCATCGCCGCCATGTTCGTATCGCTGACCACTGCCAATATCGCCGACCATGCCCCGCTCTACTGCACGGTGTTCAACGCCCCGCCCTGGTGTGACGGCTGGAGCGAAGCCGCAGCCCGCGAACGGCTGCAGCACTTCGCCGCCTTTCCACGCTTTGTCGGTTTGGCGCTGCACGATGGCGCCACGCCCATTGCCCTGGTCTTTGGCTGGGGCGAGCGCTGGATCGACCACTGGAGCTTTCACCTGAAGGAGCTGTGCGTGGCGCCGCAAGTGCAGGGGCAAGGCCACGGCCAACGACTGCTCGCCGAGTTCGAGCACCAGCTCGCCGCCGTGGATTATGGCGAAGCATTCCTGATGACCGGTGCAGTGGTACCAGCGCGCGATTTTTACCAAAGGAATGGCTACCGGACGCAGGATCTGGTGGTGATGGGCAAGCCGCTATCGGCTTGAGCCCATCGGCACGCGGCAGCGCAAACTCAATCGTGCTTCGGCACCCAGATCAGCGCCTCGCCATCGAGCACCGGCTCGCCACGCACCGAGCAGGTGGTCTTGAGCCGTACCCGCTGTTTCTCAGGCAGCAACTCGATCACTTCGGCGGTTGCAGTCACCGTCTCGCCGATATGCACTGGCTTCAGAAAACGCAGGCTCTGCGACATGTAGATGCAGCCTGGGCCTGGCAGCTTCATGCCGATCACCGATGACAGCATGCTGGCCGTGAGCATGCCGTGCACCACCCGCTCGCCGAAGCGCGTCTCGGCGGCGAACTCGGCATCGATGTGCATGGGGTTGTTGTCGCCGGTGAGGCCGGCAAACAGCACCACGTCCGTCTCGGTCAGTGTCTTGCGGTACTCGGCCGTCAAGCCGACGGAAAGGTCTTCAAAGGCATAGGACACGGCAGCTTCCTCCTCAGGATGGGTCGCATCCCAGCATATGCTGCAACGCAGCAAGCTGCTATCTCCGATGCATGACGCCGATCAAACGTTGCGGCGGCACGTGCCGAAGAAGCTGCTGCACTCCGACTCGCACAGTGCCATCAGCGCCTGGGCGAGCCCGGTTTCGAGGAAAGCGGCCAAGCCGGCCCGGCAGCTGGCTTCATCCTGCCAGTGGATCAGGTCGATACCGTCCCGCCCGGTACGGAACAGCTGGTAGCCGATAAAGCCGGAGCGTTGCTGCAGCCAGGTGATCATCTGGTCGATCAGCGCCTCGAAGTGATCGGCATCGGCTTCAACCATCAGACGGAACTGCACGATCTGGCTAAACATCGCGGTCTCTCGTCATTCCAGGAAAAGAAAACCCGGCATTGCCGGGTTTTCTTCGATGGCTCTAAGCGGCTGAAAACCCAATGCAGCGGTTCTGGCAAGGAGCACGAAGCGCCCTGAAAGGCGATAAACCGGACTTCCTTCGGTCGCAGAAAGTACACGGCGTACGGCAGGGGAGTGCGACATAGCCAGAAGGGTTTTGTTGGCCGCTCCTAGTGGCAACTGCAGGCGCCGCTGCCGTGCACTGGCGTATAGGCCTGCGCGGCATCGACCACCAGCTTGCGGCCCTCGGCCAGCGCGGCGCGCGCCTGGCGGGTAGCATCCAGCATGTTCTGCAGTGCCGCCTCGGTCTCCGGCCAGCCGCGGGTCTTCAAGCCGCAATCCGGGTTGATCCACAGCCGATCAAACGGGACCACGTCCAGCGCCTTGGCGATCAGCCGCAGCATCTCGGCCACCGGCGGTACGCGTGGGCTGTGGATGTCGTACACGCCCGGACCGATCTCGTTCGGGTAGTGGAAGGTGCCGAAAGCTTCGAGCAGTTCCATGTCCGAGCGGCTGGTCTCGATGGTGATCACATCCGCATCCATCGCGGCGATCGCCGGCAGGATGTCGTTGAACTCCGAATAGCACATGTGGGTGTGGATCTGCGTACTGTCCACCACGCCGGAGGCCGATACGCGAAAGGCGCGCCCAGCCCATTCCAGGTAGGCATCCCAGTCGCCGCGCTTGAGCGGCAGGCCTTCACGGAACGCCGGCTCGTCGATCTGGATCACCTTGATGCCCGCCTGTTCCAGATCGACCACCTCGTCGCGGATCGCCAGCGCAATCTGCAGGCAGGTCTGCTCGCGCGGCTGGTCATCGCGCACAAACGACCACTGCAGAATGGTCACCGGGCCGGTGAGCATGCCCTTCATTGGCTTGGTGGTCAGCGATTGCGCGTAGCGGCTCCATTCGACCGTCATCGCCTTGGGGCGCGACACATCGCCGAAGATGATGGGCGGCTTCACGCAGCGGCTGCCGTAGCTCTGCACCCAGCCGAAGCGGGTGAAGGTGAAGCCGGCCAGCTGCTCGCCGAAGTACTCGACCATGTCGTTGCGCTCGGCTTCGCCGTGCACCGGCACGTCAAGGCCCAGCGCGTCCTGCTTCTCCACCACCAGACGGATTTCGGCCTGCATTGCGGTGATGTAATCAGCCTCGGGCAACTCGCCGCGCTTGAACGCAGCGCGGGCGGCGCGGATTTCGCGGGTTTGCGGGAAGGAGCCGATGGTGGTGGTCGGCAGCGACGGCAGCTTGAGCCAGGCCTGTTGTTGTTCGGCGCGGCGCGAATAGGTGCTGGTGCGCTGGGCATCGCCCGCTGTCAGGGCGGCAACACGGGCCTTCACCGCCAGATTGTGGATGCGGCGCGAGGTCAGGCGCGCCTTGGCCACCGCATCGCTCGCGGCGAGCTGCTCGGCCACTGCGGCACGGCCCTGCACCAACGCGGTCTTGAGCAGCGCCACTTCCGAGAGCTTCTGCTTGGCAAAGGCCAGCCAAGACTTGAGCTCGCCATCGAGCGCGTCCTCGGAATCCAGATCGACCGGGCTGTGCAGCAAGGAGCAGCTCGACGCTACCCACAGCCGCTCGCCGAGCCGCGCTTGGGCCGTTTCCAGCGTGGCCAGCTTGGCGGAAAGATCGGCCGCCCAGATGTTGCGGCCGTCGATCACGCCAGCCGACAAGATTTTGTCCTGCGGCCAGTGGGTGATCAGTGCATCGAGTTGTTCCGGCGCGCGCACCAGATCGATATGCACGCCAGCCACCGGCAGCTCAGCCAGCAGCTCAGCATGCGCGGCGACGCTGTCGAAGTAGGTAGCCAGCAACAGCTTCATGCCACCTTGCGCCAACTCGCGGTACACCGGCTCGAATGCGGCGAGCCAGCTGGCATCGAGTTCGAGACCAAGGATGGGTTCGTCGATCTGCAGCCATGTCACACCCTGCGCCGCCAGCTTGTCGATGATGCGGCGATATGCCGGCACGATGCGGGCAGCCAGCCCCAGCTTGTTAAGACCCGCCGCCTTGGTCTTGGCGAGATACAGGAAGGACAGCGGCCCCAGCAGCACCGGCTTCACCGCGTGGCCCTGGGCCAGCGCCTCCTGCACCTCGTGGAAGAACCAGTCCACGCCGCCGTCGAAGCGGGTGTGGTCGTCCAGTTCCGGCACGAGGTAGTGGTAGTTGGTATCGAACCACTTGGTCATTTCCAGCGCCGGCTGGCCGGCATTGCCGCGCGCCAGCTCGAAGTACTGCTTGAGATTGAGCGCTTTGGCGTCGAAGCCGAAGCGGGACGGCAGCGCACCGAGCAGCGCCGCAGTGTTCAGCACTTGGTCGTACCAAGCGAAATCGCCGACGCTGGCGAAGTCGAGCCCAGCATCCTTCTGCCATTGCCAGTGGCGGCGGCGCAGCGTGCTACCGACAGCGGCGAGCTCGGTCTCGGCAATCTCGCCGCGCCAGAACGCCTCGATGGCGAACTTCAGCTCGCGCTGGCCGCCGATGCGGGGAAAGCCCAATACATGAGCAGTAGTCATTGCAAACTCCAACATCCATGAATGTGGTTTGCATGATCCGCCCGACTTTCATATGATTCAAACTCATTCTTTTCACGATCATCATGAGTTTTGCTCAATGCAATCGCTGCTCGAATTGCGCCACCTGAAAACGCTGCTGGCAATCCGCGACGCCGGCAGCCTCACCCGCGCGGCAGAACGCCTGCACCTGACGCAGTCAGCGCTGTCGCACCAGATCCGCCTGCTAGAAGAGCACTACGGCTTGCCGCTGTTCGTGCGCAAGCAGCCGCTCAAGCTCTCGCCGGCCGGCGACAAGTTGGTGCAGCTCGCCGAGGACGTACTGCCGCGCGTGGCGGCGAGCGAGCGTGACATCGCCAAGCTGCGCGAAGGCGAGGCCGGCAGCCTGCGCATCGCCGTGGAATGCCACACCTGCTTCGACTGGCTGATGCCGGCAATGGACACCTTTCGCGAGCGCTGGCCGGAGGTGGAGCTCGACATCGTTTCCGGCTTTCATGCCGATCCGGTCGGGCTGATCTTCGAAGACCGCGCCGACCTCGCCATCGTGTCCGAGCGCGAGATTGAGGCCCGCATCACCCACTTTCCGCTGTTCGCCTACGACATGGTCGCCCTTCTCGCCCGCGACCATCCGCTCGCCAGCAAGCCGCTGCTGGACGCCGCCGACTTCGCCGACGAAATGCTGATCACCTACCCGGTGCCGGACGACATGCTGGACCTGATACGCAAGGTGCTGCGACCGGCGGGCGTGAACCCGAAGCGCCGCACCACCGAGCTCACGGTGGCGATGCTGCAGCTGGTGGCCAGCCGGCGCGGCATCGCTGCCTTGCCACGCTGGAGCGTGCAGCCCTATCTGGAGCGCGGCTACATCGTGGCCAAGCCGATCACCGCCGCAGGGCTCACTTCCGAGCTTTATGCTGCCGTGCCGCAGGAACGCGCCAGCACCGCCTACCTCACCGAGTTCGTCGCCATCACCCGTGAGGTCAGCCTGGCCAGCCTGCCGGGCATCCAGCTGATCGCCGACTAGGTCGCACCCTGCGTTCGCGCGGGTTCGTTGCAGCTTCTGGCGCGAAGCCTTGGGGAAAGGAGCACGCGCAAGCGGCACGGCAATGCCCACGTCGATCCGCTCGCGGGTTGCGAAATGCGGTTTCCCATCCAGCCTTTGCCTGCCAAGCGCGCCGACATCCTTGCCGCCCTCGCGGCGGCAAGTTTTGCCGCGTCATCCCGTGGTGGGCTTTGCCGCCTGGGATTGCCGCCCTGTAGCCAGACGCGGTTAGTGCCTTGATTCAATGGCGTATCCCGCCCCATCCCGGCAGGGAACAGCGAGCATTGGTGCGCATTTCCGGGCGGCAATGCCGTCCGTCATCTGGCGAAAATATTCTTGGCATGGCTTTTGCATGACACGCCCCGCAATGGGTGGCACGCGTGGCGTGGCTGCCGAACCGGGCACGGCGCTTGTCGTCGGCCGACAGACGGACCGTCGCAGGCCCGCCAAGGAGAACCGTGATGCAAGTCATCAACACCAATATTCCGTCGCTGAATGCGCAGCGCAACCTCGACAAGAGTCAGGGCGACCTGCAGCAATCGCTGCAACGGTTGTCGTCCGGCCTGCGCATCAACAGCGCCAAAGACGATGCCGCCGGGCTCGCCATCTCGGAGCGCATGACCAGCCAGATCCGTGGCTCCACCCAGGCGCAGCGCAATGCCAACGACGGCATCTCGCTGGCCCAGACCGGTGAAGGCGCGCTCGCGCAGATGGGCGACATCCTGCAGCGCATCCGCGAACTCGCGGTGCAATCGGGCAATGCCACCAACTCGGCCGGCGACCGCGAAGCGATCAATGCCGAAGTCACCCAGCTCACCAGCGAACTGGAACGCTTCGCGCAGACCACCCAGTTCAACGGCCAGAAGCTGTTCGACGGCAGCTTCACCGCTGCGGTCTACCAGATCGGTGCCAATGCCAACGAAACCATTCTGGCAACGACGTCCAATCTGAAGACCAACCAATACGGTACCTACCAGATCGGCAACGGCAACGGCACTGGCGCCAAGACCATCAGCAACTTCCTGACCTCCGGCACCGCCTTCTCGCCGGGTGCCACCGGCATCGTCAATGCCGCAGGCGTCGCGGTCTCGGCCTCGGGCACCTTCAGCATCAACGGCATCTCGATCTCGGTCGAGGATACCGACATGGCGCGCGAGATCGCCGCCAAGATCAACCAGGCTGGCACCGGCGTAAAAGCCAGCGCCCGCACCGAGACCGTGTTGTCGATGGGTAGCGGCACCTTCTCGCTGGCGCTCGCTTCCAAGAGCAGCACCTTCCAGTCGGTGACCTTCAACGTGGCTGATGGCAACAACAATGGCGCCATCGATGCCGACGAATACTCGCAGGCCGTCGCCGCCTTCAATGCCAAGGCGTCGCAAACCGGCGTGACTGCGCAGGTGGAAACCTTCACCGACACCACCGGTACCACCCGCTACGGCGTGAAGCTGGTGGCCGAGGATGGCTCCAATATCGCGCTGAGTTCGGCCAGCGGCATCGCCAGCGGCATCGGCGGCGACCTCAACATCTGGAACTACGATCCTGTGTCGTCGAGCGGCTCGAGCCAGTACCTCGCCAGCGCCAGCGTGTTCACCGGCGGCACCACCGGCTCCGTGTACTTTGGTGGCCAAGTGGTGCTGAATGCAGCCGATTCATACTCGATCACCACGGCCAGCGCCGCCTTCACCTCGGGGGTGTTCTTCACGGCAGTGGACAACTCGACGGTATTCGCCTCGGGCTCGTCCTTCCAGGCCGATTTGAAGACAGTGGAAACGCTGGACGTCTCGACTGTGGAAAACGCCAGTCAGGCACTGCGCATCGTCGACGACGCGCTGACCACCATCAACGACCAGCGCGCCAAGTTCGGCGCCCTGCAAAGCCGCTTCTCGGCCACCATCTCCAATCTGGCAACCACCACCGAGAACCTCTCGGCCGCACGCAGCCGGATCCAGGATGCGGATTTCGCGGCGGAAACCGCCAGCCTGACCCGCGCGCAGATCCTGCAGCAGGCCGGCACTGCGATGCTGTCGCAGGCCAACCAGTTGCCGCAACAAGTGCTAAGCCTGTTGCAAGGCTGATCACGGGCCAGCCAAGCCAGGGCGACCATTCGGTCGCCCTTTTTCGTTGCATGGCCCGTCGACGCAATGGCGGTGCTGTTTGCGGACGCAATGAATGTGCTAACCTGCCCCTTAGTTTTTTACGGATTTTCACGATGGCGAGAGGCAATATTTTCGTAGTCACGGCCCCTTCCGGTGCAGGCAAGACCACGCTGGTGGCCGCCCTGCTGGCGGCGGACCAGAATGTGCAGCTGTCGATTTCCTTCACCACCCGTGCCCCGCGCACCGGCGAAGTGGACGGCCAGGACTACCATTTCGTCGAGCGCGCCGAATTCGAGCGCATGATCGCCGCCAATGAGCTGCTGGAGTACGCCGAGGTCTACGGCAACTACTACGGCACGTCCAAGACCTGGATCGCGTCGGTACTCGACAATGGCCGCGACATCCTGCTCGAGATCGACTGGCAGGGCGCGCAACAGGTCAAGCGCCTGTTCCCGGACGCCGTCGGCATCTTCGTGCTGCCGCCCGCCATCGAAGCACTGGAAGCGCGGCTGCGCAATCGCGGCAAGGACAGCGAGGCGGTGATCGCCGAACGCATGGCCGCCGCCCGCGAGGAAATGAGCCACTACGGCGAGGCCGACTTCATCATCGTCAACGAGCACATCGACGAAGCCGTGCGCGACATCGTCTCGGTGGTGCGGGCGATGCGCCTGCGCCTGCCGACGCAGCGCATCCGCCACGGCGCCCTGCTCGACGCACTGAAGGCCTGAGCCCAGGTGCTCCCCTGCCGCCCCGCCTCGCGGGGCGGTCTGCGTTTCTGGTACAATCCAAGCTAACTGTTTCCCCTTTCAAGACAAGGATTTCCCATGGCCCGCGTGACCGTAGACGACTGCCTGCCCCGCATCGAGAACCGCTTCGACCTGACCCTGGCTGCCGCCTATCGCGCTCGCCAGATCGCCAACGGCGCCACACCGCAGATCGATGCCCCGGGCCGTGACAAACCCACCGTGCTCGCGCTGCGCGAAATCGCCTCCGGCCTCGTCGGCCGCGAGATCCTGACGCGCAACCGGACCTGATCGCCGGAACCGTCGTCATGGAGCCGGCACTGGCCGCTGCAGATGTGCCCGAACTTGCCGGCTCCGCGCCGGCGGTGCTGGCAGCGGCCAACCGGTTCCTCAGTGAGGAAACCGCCTACCTCCGCCCGGAAGACCGGGCCTTCCTCGCCACCGCCTTCAAGTTTTCCGAGGCCGCGCACCGCGGCCAGATGCGCCGTACTGGCGATCCGTACATCTCCCATCCGCTGGCCGTCGCCGGCATCCTGACTCACTGGCACCTCGATGCCCAGGCCCTCGCCGCCGCGCTGCTGCACGACGTGATGGAGGACACTGGCGTCTCCAAGCTCGAGCTCACCGAAAAATTCGGCCGTCATGTGGCCGAGCTGGTCGACGGCATGAGCAAGATCGACAAGCTGGAGTTCCAGAGCAAGGAAGAGGCGCAGGCGGAGAACTTCCGCAAGATGCTGCTGGCGATGGCGCGCGACTTGCGGGTGATCCTGATCAAGCTCGCCGACCGGCTGCACAATATGCGCACCATGGACGCGATGCGCGAGGACAAGCAAAAGCGCATCGCCCGCGAGACCATGGAAATCTACGCGCCGATCGCCAACCGCATCGGCCTCAACAGCATCTACCAGGAACTGGACGACCTGTCGTTCAAGTACCTGCATCCGCGCCGCTACGACGTGCTGTCCAAGGCGCTGAAGGCCGCACGCGGCAACCGGCGCGAGGTGGTCGGCAAGATCCTCGACAGCATCAAGCTCAAGCTGTCGGATGCCGGCATCGATGCCAGCGTCACCGGCCGTGAAAAGAACCTCTTCAGCATCTACCGCAAGATGCAGGAAAAGCAGCTCAGCTTCTCCGAGGTGTTCGACATCTACGGTTTTCGCGTCATCGTACGCGACGTGCCCACCTGTTACCTGGCACTTGGCGCATTGCACAGCCTGTTCAAACCGATCGCCGGCAAGTTCAAGGACTACATCGCGATCGCGAAGTCCAACGGCTACCAGAGCCTGCACACCACGCTGTTTGGCCCCTATGGCACGCCGATCGAGATCCAGATCCGCACCCAGGAGATGCACCGCGTCGCCGATGCCGGCGTAGCCAGCCACTGGATGTACAAGTCCGGCGACGAAAGCTTTTCCGATGTGCAGCAGAAGACCCACCAGTGGCTGCAATCGCTGCTGGAGCTGCAATCGGAATCGGGCGACGCAGTCGAATTCCTCGAGCACATCAAGGTCGACCTGTTCCCCGACGAAGTCTACGTGTTCACGCCCAAGGGCAAGATCCTGTCGATGCCGTCCGGCGCCACTTGCGTCGACTTCGCCTATGCCGTGCACTCGGACATCGGCAACCGCTGCATCGCCGCCAAGGTCAACCACGAGCTGGTGCCGCTGCGCACCAAGCTCAGGAACGGCGACCAGGTCGAGATCGTCACCGCTGCTCACGCCAAACCCAATCCGAGTTGGCTGACCTTCGTCACCACCGGCAAGGCACGCAGCCATATCCGCCACTTCCTCAAGAACATGCGGCACGAGGAAGCGGTGCTGCTCGGTGAGCGGCTGCTGCTGCAGGCCATGACCACGCTGCTGCCCAATGCCACCATGCCGTCGGAAGACGTGTGGGAGCGCTGGATCCGCGAGAACAACGCCAAGAGCCGCGAAGAGGCTCTGGCCGAGGTGGGCCTCGGCAAGCGCCTCGCCGTGGTGGTCGCCAAGCGCCTGCTGCAGCTGTCCGGCCAATGGCTGGAAGAGCCCGCGCCGGGCAAGAAGGCCACCGCGGTCACCATCCGCGGCACCGAGGGCATGGCGATCCAGTTTGCCCGCTGCTGCAACCCGATCCCGGGCGACCCCATCATCGGCTTCTTCAAGAAGGACCAGGGCCTCGTCATCCACACCCACGACTGTCCGCTGCTGTCGGGCGGGCGCGTCGATTCGGACAAGCTGATCGACGTCGAATGGGATCCGGCCGTGGCCCGGCTGTTCGACGTGCCGGCCCGGGTGCTGGCCGAAAACACCCGCGGCGCGCTCGCCGAGATCGCCGCATCCATTGCCGAAGCCAACGCCAACATCGCCTCGGTCGCTACCCAGGAACAGAGCGGTGACGAGCGCTACATCCAGATCCAGTTCACGCTACAGGTGCATGATCGGGTCCACCTTGCCCAGGTGATGAAACGCCTGCGCGCGCTGCCTTCGGTTTACCGTATCCAGCGCACGCGCAGCAACTAAGCGCCTCACGCGAACTCCGCCTTGCGAACACGTTCGCAGCCCCCGTAGCCTGCACCGACTGTGTCAGATCAAGGGGGGCCATGCCACCCCATGTTAAAATCGCCGCCGGTATTCCATTCTCAGGATCGCCCCGTGCTCCAGCTCTCCATCAACGGCGAGGCCAAGACCTTCGCCGGCCCGCTCACCGTCACCACGCTGATCGAACAACTCGGTTTTGCCGGCAAGCGCGTTGCGCTGGAGCGCAATGGCGAGATCGTGCCGCGCAGCCAGCATGCCGCGATCGAACTCGCCGACGGTGATGTGCTGGAGCTGGTCGTCGCCGTCGGCGGCGGCTGATTTTTACCCGGCAACGCTACTGCGCGGGCGCATTGCGGCGTCATGCGCGCTTCACAATCCTCATGGGCCACACGCCCATTTCGGTTGCTCCAGTGCTATTCCTTGCCCTGCCCCCGCTCGCTACGCTTGCTTCGGGCAAAAACGTGCTTTCGATGCTTTCCATGAGGCCAGAATGACCCAGAACGCCCAGACCCCAGACCTCGCCGGTCCAGACCTATTCCAGATCGCAGGCAAAAACTACAACTCGCGCCTGCTGGTCGGCACCGGCAAATACAAGGATTTCACCGAGACGCGCGCCGCGATCGACGCCTCGGGCGCCGAGATCATCACCGTGGCAATCCGCCGCGTGAACATCGGCCAGACCGCCGGCGAGCCCAGCCTGCTCGACTACCTGCCGCCATCCGAATTCACCTACCTGCCCAATACCGCCGGCTGCTACAGCAGCGAAGACGCCATCCGTACGCTGCGCCTCGCCCGCGAACTGCTGGATGACCATCGGCTGGTGAAGCTGGAAGTGCTGGGCGATCCGAACACGCTCTACCCCAATGTGCGCGAAACGCTGAAGGCCGCCGAAGTGCTGGTGAAGGAAGGCTTCGATGTGATGGTCTACACCTCGGACGATCCCATCATCGCCCGCGAGCTGGAACAGATCGGCTGCTGCGCCATCATGCCGCTCGCCAGCCTGATCGGCTCGGGCATGGGCATCCTCAACCCGTGGAACCTGCGGCTGATCATCGAGCAATCGTCGGTACCGGTACTGGTCGATGCCGGCGTCGGTACAGCGTCGGACGCCGCCATCGGCATGGAGCTGGGCTGCGACGGCGTGCTGATGAATACCGCAATTGCCGGCGCCCGCGACCCGATCCGCATGGCCCGCGCGATGAAGCTGGCGGTCGAGGCTGGGCGTGATGCCTATCTGGCCGGACGCATGCCGAGGAAGCTATATAGTGGCGACCCCAGCAGCCCGCTCCAAGGGCTGATTGCCACCCAATAAGGAAACCGATGTCCGCGCTTGTCCGCTACGCCTGCCTCGATGATCTGGACGCCCTGGCGCCGCTGTTCGCCGCCTACCGGGTGTTCTACGAACAGCCGCACGATGTACCCGCCGCACGCGCCTTCCTGCAGCAGCGGCTGGCGCGGCAGGAATCGGTGCTGCTGCTCGCCGAGCAGGCCGGACAAGCAGCGGGCTTCATCCAGCTCTATCCCTCGTTCTGCTCGACCGCTGCAGCGCGCATCTGGATCCTGTCCGATCTCTATGTCACGCCGGATGCCCGGCAGCACGGCGTGGCCCGGCAGTTGATGGACAAGGCGCGCGATCATGGCAGGGCGAGCGACGCAATCCGGCTGGAGCTCTCCACCGCACACAGCAACACCCGCGCACAGGCGCTGTACGAATCACTGGGCTACGAGCTCGATACGGTGTATCGCTACTACGGGCTGACGCTCTGATTCCCGCCGGGCGGCCACGGCAAACGCCGCGCTGCCTGCAGGTATAATCCGCCCTCGTTCGCAGGCGCCGCGAGCGGCGCCTTTTGCTTTGAGTACCCGATGATGACCACCGATCAACCGCAAGACGACCAACCGCAATTCATGCGCCGCATCCGCAGCTTCGTGCTGCGCCAAGGCCATCTGTCCAAGGGGCAGGAGCGTGCACTCGAAGAACTGGGCCCGCGCTTCCTGGTGCCTTATGTCGCCGAGCCGCTGGACCTTGCCACCGCATTCGGCCGCAGTGCCCCCACCGTGCTGGAGATCGGCTTCGGCATGGGCAATGCCACCGCCGAGATCGCCGCCGCCGCCCCCGAGACCAATTACCTCGGCATCGAAGTGCACACCCCCGGTGTCGGCAGCCTGCTCAAGCTGATCGGCGAGCAGAACCTCGGCAACATCCGCATCGTCCATCACGACGCAGTCGAGGTGCTGGAGCACATGATCGCGCCGGGCAGCCTGGATGGCGCCCACGTGTTCTTCCCCGACCCCTGGCACAAGAAGCGGCACAACAAGCGCCGGCTGATCCAGCCCGAGTTTGTGAAGCAGCTGGTCTCGCGCATCCGTCCCGGCGGCTATCTGCATCTGGCCACCGACTGGGAGGACTACGCCATCCAGATGCTGGAGGTGCTGTCCGCCGAGCCGCTGCTGGAAAACACCGCCGACGGCTATGCGCCACGCCCGGACTATCGCCCGCTTACCAAGTTCGAGAACCGGGGCATCAAGCTGGGTCATGGCGTGTGGGACCTGGTGTTCCGGGTGCGCGGCAGCTAAGGCTGTCCCGCTGGCGGCACAGCGCGGCCTGTCGCCATGGCATTCGTTGGTGACAGGCCCTAGACTAGCCGCATCCAGCCGCCTTCTATCCGACATGACCCCACGCATCGCCCTCCTCGCGCTCAGCCTGCTGCTCGGTGCCTGCAGCTGGATCAAGTCGCCCGCACCGACCGAGAGCGCACCCGCCGTGATCGTGCCGCAGGTCGTCACAGCCATCGGCCACGGTGCGCCACCGCAAGCCAAGGAACTGTCGCCGGCCCAACGCAAGCTCGCGGCAATGCGCGCGTCCAAGCTCGATGCCTATCGCAGCTTGACGGAGACGGTCTCGGGCGTGCGGCTGTCCAGCCAGAGCACCGTCGGCATGATGGTACTGACGGACGACCGGATGCGCGTGTTCGTCGATGGTTACCTGCGCGGCGCGCGCGTCGTCGCGGTGCGCGAAGCGGCCGATGGCAGCTTCACCACCACGCTGGAACTGACGCTGGCGCCGTCCTTTGTCGCCGCACTGGCCGGCGGCGAGCTACCGGAAACCTCGCCGCCGGCAGCTGATCCGAACGGCGAGATCGTCTCCACCATCACCGCTGCACCCGCGCCGGTGGCAGCCACGGCGGAAGCCGCCGTGGAGGTGGTGCCGGACCGCAGCCCGACCAGCAACTTCTACTACGCGCAATGAAACGCCTGCTGCCCCTGCTACTTGCCGCCGTCTGCATCGCGCCGCTGGCCGCGGCGCCAGTGGTCGGCGTGGCACCGGTCGACAACGACGTGGCCTTGGCGCGCAGCCAGGCCTTGGACGACGCGCTGCTCAATGCCGGCTTGGCCGACGGTGCCCGAATCCAGGCCATGGAAGACAGTGATGGCGGCCGGCTGGCACAGGCCAGCCAGTTGCGGCCACGCAGCCAGCCCACCGGCTACCGCGTGCTGCGTGAATGGCAGGCCAGCGGCCTCTACCACATTGAAATCGAGCCGACGAGTGCACCGGCTCCCGCCCCTGCAACGGCCGCAGCGGCCGCGCCCGAAACGGCACCGGCAGCAACGACGGCCGTTGCGCCCACCCCAGCACCCGTTTGCAGCGACGGCTATCGCCGCAAATTACTGGTTACGCCATTCCGCATCCGTCAGCCCGGTCAGGGTAGCGACATCGGCCAGTTGCAGATCGGCCTGCAGGATGCACTGACCAGCCGGCTCGACGACGCCGGCTTCGCTGCCAGCCGCAGCGGCAACGATGCGCCGTTCACCATCGATCCCGGCCTCGCCGACCTGCGCCAGCAACCAGAGCACGTGCGCCGGCTGGCACGGCAGCACGCCACCCAGTTCGTCGTTGCCGGTGTGATCAACGACATGAGCACCGAAGGCGAGCGCTACACGCTGAGCTACGGTGCCAATGACGTGCGCCAGGGAGAGCGCAAGCTGGGCTTTATCGTGCCATTGCTGGATTTCTTCGAGCCCGGCCTCAAGGCCACCCCCAGGACACGCTATTTCGACACCGACCTGCTGCTGTTCGATGGCGTATCCGGCGCACTGATCAGCCGCAAGCGCTTCACGGCGCGCGCTGGTGGCGAGGTGGCCATGCGCGGCGGCACTCAGTTCGGCAGCGCCAGCTTCTACGACACCGGCTATGGCGCCGCCGTGGCGCAACAACTGGACGAGATGGTCCGCACGACCCAGGCGGAGCTCGGTTGCCTACCGTTCTCGGCCCGGGTCGTGCGCGCCGAGCGCGGCCAGGTTTATCTCGACGCCGGCAGCATGGCCGGCCTCAAGCCGGGCGACCGGCTGCAGCTTTACCGACTCAAGCCCGGCAGCATGCCAGTGGACGGCCTGATCGAGGGCGACGCGCTGCGCCTTGGCATGCCCGAGCAACTGGCCGGCACGCTGGTCATTACCCAGACCCAGCCGCAGTTCTCCATCGCCCAGAGCGAAGGCGGCACGGCCGACGTGGGCGATTACGCCCGCGGCACCAGTCGGCCACGGCGCTAAGCCATCCACCAACACGGGACGCACGGTTGGGCACTGCAGGGCTACACCGTGGCCACGGCGATGCGTACGGCAAGCCCACATCCATCCTGCATACGCTCCCTCACCCGGCGCATGTCGGACTTGATCTGGCATTGCAGCGCCTGATGGCATGGCAACGACAGGCCAACGCGTCGGCAGCGCCTGCCGCCATACTGTGCGGCCTTGATACCGTCTCGAAAGCGCAACGCGTGCATGTTGTTGCACAACCACAGCAAATGACGCGTGCATTGACCGTGTAGTAGAAAATCCTGATTCTTGGCGTGCACATGCAAACATGTGTGGTTGAATTCGCGTATCGACTCAGCCCCTTGCAACGTTCACCCAAGACCATGCCCACCGGGATGGCTTGTTGCTCCATGGAGAACAGGAAACATGAAGAAGTATTTCGTATCCGCCGCACTCGTGCTGATGGGCATGTCCACCGCTGCATCGGCCGCGGTGGAAGTCCGCACGTTTTATGGCTGGCTGAACAATCAAAGCCCGATCACTTTCTGCTCCAGCCAATGGCCGGGTTCCAACTTGGTTGATGCTTCCGTCTCTGGTCAATGGGTGAAGTGCAGCAAGGATACTTCCGCCCCCGCCGCACCGCAGACGCAAACTTTCTACGGCTGGCTGAACAACATGAGCCCGATCACGTTCTGCGAACAGCAATGGCCGGGTTCGCAACTGGTGGACGCCTCCGTCGCCGGCAAGTGGGTGAAGTGCCGCAAGTAATTGCGACTTTCCCCGCTCCAAGCGAGAAAACCACCCTTGCGGTGGTTTTCTCGTTTTGGCGAACCGGTGCCAGCACGCCTGTATTGCAGTACAAAGCCGGTAACCAGACAACGCTCAGAAGCGCTCGCCCAAACCCAGATAGCGCCACTGCCCCGGCGCGAGGCCGGTCACGGCGATCTGGCCCACCCGGATGCGCTGGCTGCGCACCAGCCTTATTCCTGCCACAGCGCACAGTGCGGCCAGCCCGGATGGCAGGGTTTCGCGCAAGACCAGCCGCAATTGTCGTTCGGCCTGCTGCGTCAGCTTGAACGGCCGCAGTGCCACCCCATCCAGGCTACGCACGCCATTCAGCCTCGCCAGCTGCGCGGCATCGACCGGCTTATCGGTCCACAGCAGCCATTCATGCTCGAAATCGCGCGATTGCTGCAGTTTGCTTACCAGCCGCCGCTCCTGCGTCAGTACGACGAGGCCACTGGCCTCCGCCGCCATCGGCGTGGCCAATTGCAGGTGCCGCAGGTGGCGCTTGAGAAACAGGATGTCGCTGGCGCCATGCGCCTGGCGTTGCGCCGGCTTCAGCCAGCCCGCCACGCCATCTTCGCCCTCGGCCAGACCTGCCGGCTTGTTGAACAGCAAGGTCACACGCGATGCGCTCACCGTGGCCGCAGCAGCCAGCACTTCCACGCGCTGGCCTGGCAACACCCGGCTACCCAGGGTATCGACCACCTGACCATCGACGCGCACGCGGCCCTGTTCGATCAGTTCGTCGGCTTCACGGCGCGAATAGGGGCCCAGCTCGGTCAAGCGCTTGGACAGCCTGATCGATTCATCACTCATTGCAGCTTCCAGCGGGCAAAACGCCATTGTAACGGGCTGCGCGAGGCGATCCGGGCTAGACCGCGAAATGCGCCGCTTCGCGGCGCAGCCAGTCGCGGTGCACGCGCCATGCCGGGCTGTGCGCCTCGACGATGGCCCAGAAGCGCTCGGAATGGTTGAGCTCGGCCAGATGGGCCAGCTCGTGGATCACCACGTAGTCGATCACTTCGGGCGGCGCTTGCAGCAAACGCCAATTGAGTCGAATGTCACCCGCGGAGGTGCAGCTGCCCCAGCGCGTACGCGCCGAAGTCAGCTTGAGCGCGCGTGGCGCCAGGCCCATGCGGGCGGACCAGACGGCCACGCGCTCGCTGAAGTAGGTGCGGGCGCTGCGCTGCAGGAAGCGCGCCAGCGCTGCGGCAAGCTGTACCTCGCTACCCGGCAGGTGGAGTTCTTGCTCGCTCAAGCGGGTGCGGGTGGCACCGCTGCGCAGTACACGGGGCTGGCCCAGCCAGCAGGCGCTGCTGCCATCCACCAGGGCTGGCCGTGCGGCGGGCTGCGCATCGAGGTGCTTGAGCACCCAGTCAAGCTTGAGCCGCAGCACCCGCTCGGCCTCGGCCAGCGGTGCGCGTTGTGGCAGCTGCACCGTCAGCCCGCGATGATCGATCTTGAGCCCGATCGAGCGCCGCCGGCTGGAGCGCGCCACCGCATACTCCAGGGTGCGGGTTGGCGTGACGAGGCGGTGCAGCACGGTCATCGCATCAGCGATTGCGCGGGTGGCACGGCCCCTGGCCTTCGAAGGTGGCGAGCGCGCCTTCGATCCAGCTTTCCACCTGTTCGCTCACCGCCGTCGGCGTGCCATGCGGCCGGATGGTCGGGCCAATGCGCACGGTGATGGTGCCCGGCCACTTGCGGAAGGAGTTGCGCGGCCAGAACTCGCCCGAATTGAGCGCCACCGGCACGATGGGAATATCCAGCGCCATCGCCAGCCGTGGCCCGCCGTGCTTGTACTTGCCGCGGGTGCCGGCCGGTACCCGGGTACCCTCGGGGAAGATCAGGATCCAGAAGCCCTTGGCCAGCCGGTCACGCCCCTGATCCATCAACATGCGCTGCGCTTCGGCGCGGTTGCCGCGATCGATTGCGATCGGCGACAGCGCCCACAAACCCCAGCCGAAGAACGGGATCTTCAACAGCTCGCGCTTGAGCACGAACACCATGGGCGGAAAGATCTGCTGCAGCGCCATCGTTTCCCATGCCGACTGGTGCTTGCACAGGATCATCGCCGGACCCGCCGGGATGTGCTCGCGCCCTTCGACCACATAGCGCACGCCGCAGGTCACGCGCAGCCACCACAGCAGCGAGTGGGTCCACAGCGTGATCACGCGATAGCGCACCTGGGGTGGCAACGGCAGGATCAGGATGGCCAGGATGGCAAACGGGGGCGTCAGCACGACCATGCCGAGCCAGTACAGGGCGGAGCGGAACCAGATCATGGTTGGGATTCGAGGCTGGGATTGAGCAGGGCGCTGGCGTAGGCAGCTAGGTCATCGTAGACGCGGGTGCCAACCGGCAGGTTGCCAGTGGCCTCGGTCTTGGCGCCATTGCCGGTGCGCACCAGCACCGGCTTGCCGCCGACCGCGGCGATCGCCTGCAGATCGCGCAGGCTGTCGCCGACCATGGCGCGATCACCGATGTTGGCATGGAAGCGCCGGCCGATGTCGAGCAACATGCCGGGCCGCGGCTTGCGGCACTGGCAATCGGCATCGGGCGCGTGCGGACAGAAGAACACCGCATCGATATGGCCACCGGTCTCGGCCACTGCGCGGTGCATCTTGGTATGGATGGCATTGAGCGTATCCATGCTGATGATGCCGCGGCCGATCGCCGACTGGTTGGTGGCCACCACCAGCGTCCAGCCGGCGCGCGACAGTTCGCTGATCGCCTGCAGGCTGCCGGGAATCGGCACCCATTCGTCCGGCGATTTGACGAAATCGGCCCGGTCTTCGTTGATGACGCCGTCGCGGTCGAGAATGAGCAGTTTCATGGCGATTCGGAGTGGAAAAAGCGGGAACGGCGCGTGCCGCCCCGCCGGAACATCATTCCGCCAGCAGCGACAGCTCGGCAACGCGGTTCATCAGCGCAGCAAGCTCGGCCAGCAGGGCAAGGCGGTTGCCGCGCACCGCTGCATCGTCGGCCATCACCATCACGCCGTCGAAGAACGCATCGACCGGGGCCTTGAGCGCGGCAAGCTGCTTGAGCGCACCGGTGAAATCCTGTGCCGCCAGCGCCGTTTCAGCCGGGCCACGCACCGTCTGCAACGCATCGTACAGCGACTTTTCCGCGGCCTCAGCGAACAAGTTGGCATTGAGCGCCGGCAGATCGCCCTCGACCTTCTTCAGGATATTGCGGATGCGCTTGTTGGCGGCGGCGAGTGCGGCGGCCTCCGGCAGCGCCTTGAACTCGGCCACGGCCGCGAGCCGGCGCTCGACATCGTCGAGGCGGGTGGGTACCAGCGCCAGCACGGCATCGATGTCGGCCGCCGGGTAGTCGGCAGCTAGGTAGTTCTTCAGCCGCTCCAGCATGAAGCTTGCAACGCCCTCGACGGTGCCGTCGGCGACCACGCCCGCCGGAAAGGCCGCTGCGGTTTTCGCCAACAACTCACGTACATCGAGTGGCAGGTTCAGCAGCATGCGCAGCACACCGAGCGCGGCGCGGCGCAGGCCGAACGGATCCTTGTCGCCGGTCGGCACCATGCCGATGCCCCAGATGCCGACGATGGCCTCGAGCTTGTCGGCCAGCGCAACTGCCGTAGCGATCGTGCCCTGCGGCAGCGTGTCGCCGGCAAAGCGCGGGTGATAGTGGCCCTCGATGGCATCGGCCACCGCATCGGTCTCGCCGTCCAGCTTGGCGTAGTACCGACCCATGATGCCTTGCAGCTCAGGGAATTCGCCAACCATGTCGGACAACAGATCGGCCTTCGCCAAGCGGGCAGCGCGCTGCGCCTGGGCCGCGTCGGCCTGCAGCAGGCCGGCGATGGCGCCAGCTATCGTCTGCAGCCGCTCGACACGTTCGAGCTGGCTGCCGATCTTGTTGTGGTACACCACGTTGGCAAGACCGCCGACGCGGCTGTCGAGCGTCTTCTTCTGGTCCTGCTCGTAGAAGAACTTGGCATCGGACAACCGTGCGCGCAGCACGCGGGCGTTGCCCTGCACGATCTGCGCCGGCTCGAGGCTGGCGAGGTTGGACACCAGCAGGAAGCGATTGGTCAGGCGACCGCTACCATCGAGCAGCGGGAAGTACTTCTGGTTCTGCTGCATGGTGAGGATCAGGCATTCCTGCGGCACCTTGAGGAAGTCCGCCTCGAATTCGCCTTCCAGCACCACCGGCCACTCCACCAACGCGGTCACCTCATCGAACAGCGCCTCGTCGGCAGCGATGGCGGCGCTACGCTTGGCCGCTGCCGCTTCGAGTTCCTTGCCGATCAGTGCACGGCGCGCGGCAAAACTCGCCACGACCTTGCCCGCTTCGAACAGCGTGCGGGCGTAGTGGTCAGCGTGATCCAGCGTGATCTCACCGCTGGAGAGGAAACGGTGACCGCGAGTGACGCGATCGGCATTCAGGTGCAGCACCTGGCCCGGAATCACCTCGGCGCCTTGCAACATCGTCAGGCCATGTACCGGGCGGATGAACTGCCCGTCACGATCACCCCAGCGCATCATCTTGGGCGCGGGCAGCTTCTTCAGCGCAGCCTCGACGATGCCGGCCAGCACATTGGCCAGCGGCTCGCCGGTCTTCACCGAGCGAAAGATGAACACGTCCTGCTTGCCGTCCGAGCCCTGTTCCAGCTGCTCGACCGCCACGCCGCACGAGCGGGCAAAGCCGGCCAGCGCCGGGGTCGGCGCGCCATCCTTGAAGCCCGCGGCCACGGCCGGGCCCTTGCGTTCGATCTGTTGGTCCGGCTGCACGCCGAGCACGTTGGGGATGCTGACCGCCAGCCGGCGCGGGCTGGCAAAGGGATGGAACTCGACCGACTTGTCGACGAAGCCGAGCTTGGCGAGTTCGTCGAACACGGACTGGGCGAACACGTCGCCCAGCTTCTTCAGGGCCTTGGGCGGCAACTCCTCGGTCAGGAGCTCGATCAACAGCGTTTGTTGGGACATGGGTTCTACTCTTCTTGATTCTCTGCGGCGTCTTTGCTCGCCATGATCTTGCAGACCTGGCGCACGAAATCGGCGCCATAGCTGTCGGTTTGCGGGGTGGAGAATTCCCACTGGTAGCCGGGCACGTCGTAGCGCGCCACATCGCCATCGTTCTCGTCACGCAGCTCGGCCGCGGTCTCGGCCATGCGACCGCTCTTGCAGTCGATGGCGACGCGGGCGTACTTGATGCGGTACGTTCCCTTCGATACCCCGTCGACCTGATCGCGCTTGAAGTTCTGGCGCATCCAGACATAGGTGTATTGGTCCGGCGCGAAGCGATCATTGTGGCTGATGGAATCGACATCCACCCACACGTCAAAATCGGGCATTTCCCCGTAGTTGCGCCACTCGCCCTTGTACGGCACGGGCTCCGGCCCGCGCGTGCCGGTCTCGAACTTGTCGCCACAGGCGGACAGCGCGAGAAGGCAGGCCAGGACGAGGGCGGTCTTCATCGGGGATTCCGGATCAGGCCTGGCACATCGGGAAGCCGAGGCGCTCGCGGCTTTCGAAATACGCCTGCGCCACGCCGCGTGCCAGATTGCGGATGCGGCCGATGTAGGCGGCGCGCTCGGTCACCGAGATGGCGCCACGCGCGTCGAGCAGGTTGAAGGTGTGAGCCGCCTTCAGGATCATTTCGTACGCCGGCAGTGGCAGGCTGGCTTCCAGGAGCTTCTTGGCCTCGCCTTCGAAGCTGTTGAACAGGCTCAGCAGCAATTCGACGTTGGAATGCTCGAAGTTGTAGGTCGACTGCTCGACTTCATTCTGGTGATAGATGTCGCCGTAAGTGACCTTCTGGCCATTGGGGAACACGGTCCAGACCAGGTCGTAGACGTTCTCCACGCCCTGCAGGTACATCGCCAGCCGCTCAGTGCCGTAGGTGATCTCGCCCAGTACCGGCTTGCAATCGAGGCCGCCCACCTGCTGGAAATAGGTGAACTGCGTGACTTCCATGCCGTTCAGCCACACTTCCCAACCCAGGCCCCAGGCGCCGAGCGTGGGGTTTTCCCAATCGTCCTCGACGAAGCGGATGTCGTGCACCTGCGGATCGATGCCGAGTTCCTTGAGCGAACCGAGGTACAGCTCCTGGATATGGTCGGGCGAAGGCTTCAACACCACCTGGAACTGGTAGTAGTGCTGCAGGCGGTTGGGGTTCTCGCCATAGCGGCCGTCCTTGGGGCGGCGGCTCGGCTGCACGTAGGCGGCATTCCACGGCTCGGGGCCGATGGCGCGCAGGAAGGTGGCGGTGTGGCTGGTGCCGGCGCCCATTTCCATGTCGTAGGGCTGCAGCAGGGCGCAGCCCTGGCGGCCCCAGTAGTTTTGCAGCGTGAGCAGAATGTCCTGGAAGGTCAGCATGTTGTTGTCGTGTACCGCGATGCGCGGCGTGTGTGCCTGTAAACCGGTTGATTCTACTTGTTTTTGCCCGCGCCCCGCTAATCGGGGCATGGCAAATGCCCCAGCTCGCCAACGGGCGATGACGGCTCATGTCAGCCCTCCCCGCGTTTCGCAGTAAAATGCGCACGGAACCTCGTCGCGCCTTGGCGCTCTTCCTCACTCTGACCCCTCTCCCGGTATCGTCCCGCATGAAACGCTTCGTCTTCGCCCTTGCCTTTTGCAGCCTCGCCGCCCAGGCCGCCGTCGATCTCGACGCCGTGCGTGACGCGGCCAAGAAGCGGGACCTGAACCGGCTGGCCAGCATCACCGATGCCAATGCCAACGACGTGCTGGCGATGTACCCGCACTACTACTGGCTGAGCGTACAGCTGCCGACCGTGCCCAACGACGAGGTGCGGGCCTTCTTCGCCCGCAACGACGGCAGCCCGCTCGCCGACAAGCTGCGCAGCGAATGGCTGTCCGAAGTGGGCAAGCGCAGCGACTGGGACACCCTGCTCGCCGAATACCCGAAGCTCGATGCCCCGACCACCGAGCTCGATTGCTATGCCGCCCAGGCCAACCTGTCGCGCGGCAAGCGTGAGGGGGCACTCAAGCTCAAGGCGCTGTATCTGCAGGGCCGTGCCCAGCCGCAAAGCTGCGGCCCGGTGTTCGACTGGCTGCTGGCCGAGGGCCAGCTCGGCGAGGGCGATGTCTGGGCCCGCATCCGCGACGCGCTGCTGCGCAACAACACCGATTTCGCCCGCCAGATCGCCGCCCGCGTCGGCAACCCGGCCGAACTGCAGGCCAAATCGCTGGCGCTGGCCGCGCGCGACCCGGTGAAGGCCCTCGGCGGCTACAACCCGGCGCGGCGCGGCGCACGCGAAGCGGCGCTGTACGCGATCGGCCGGTTGGCGCGCAGCAACCCGGATGCGGCGGCGGCGTGGCTGGAAAACCGCACCGAGGGCTGGCCGCAGGACGATGTGCGCTTCGGTTGGCAGCAGCTCGGCGAAGCCGGAGCCAAATCGCGCCATCCGCAGGCGAGCAGCTGGTTCGCCCGCGGTGGTACGCCGCAGACAGCCAGCGGCCGGGCTTGGGCCATCCGCGCGGCGCTACGCGCCAAGGATGTCGATGCCGTGCTGACGCGCATCGATGCGCTGCCCGCCGACGAGGCAGGCGAAGTGGTCTGGCGCTACTGGAAGGCGCAGGCGCTCAAGGCCAAGAACCGCAAGATGGAGGCCGATGCGCTGCTGGCCGCGCTCGCCACCCACGACGAGTACTACGGCCAATTGGCCACGGCTGAGCTCGATACGCCGATCGCCAGCGCCAACAACCTGCCGTATCGCCCCACCGAGACCGAGATCGCGCGGGTACGGCAGCGCCCCGGTGTGGCACGGGCGCTGGCGCTGTTCGACGGCGGCTGGCGCAGCGAGGCGGTGCGCGAATGGAACTGGTCGCTGCGCGGCCTCACCGATCCCGAGCTGATCGCCGCGGCGGTGCTGGCCGAGCGCGCCGGCCAGCTCGATCGTTCGATCTACGCCGCCGAGCGTGGCCGCACCATGGCCGACATCGCACTGCGCTATCCGGTGCCGTATCGCGACGAGGTCGAGCGCCAGGCACTGCTCAACGGCATCGATGCCGCCTGGGTGTTCGGCCTGATCCGCCAGGAGAGCCGCTTCGTCACCGATGCGCGCTCACGCGTCGGCGCTGGCGGGCTGATGCAGCTGATGCCAGGTACCGCCAAGTGGGTGGCCGCCAAGATGGGCGACAAGAACTACGACCCGAGCGCGGTGCATCACGCCGAATCCAATCTGCAGATGGGCACGTTCTACCTTTCCTACATCCTCGAGCGGCTGGAGAAGCACCCGGTGCTTGCCACCGCCGGCTACAACGCGGGCCCTGGCCGCGCACGCGCCTGGCAGGACGACCAACCGATCGATGCCGCCATCTATATTGAGACGATTCCGTTCGACGAAACGCGCGATTACGTGAAGAAGGTGCTGGGCAATGCCCAGGTCTACCGCTATGCCTTCCCCAAGGCGCCGGCGCTACGGGACCGGCTCGCTGCGATCCCGCCGCGAGGTGGCGCCGTCGACGCCCCCTGACGCAGGACAAATCGCGGCGGGTGCACCATCGCCACACTACGCGCAGCGAGGAGCCCATCATGACGAGCAATGTGCTGTTGATCGGCGGCAGTGGTTTCATCGGCCGGCAGATCGCCGCCCAGCTGGCCGACCATGGCCATACGGTGACCATCCCCAGCCGCAATCGTGAAGCGCACCGCGAGCAACTACTCGAGCTGCCAGGGCTGACGCTGGTCGAGGCCAATGTGCATGACAGCAGCCAGCTCGCCGAGCTGGTGCCGCGCCATGACGCGGTGGTGAACCTGGTCGGCATCCTGCAGGGCAGTACAGCCGATTTCGAGCGGGTCCACGTCAAGCTGACCGAGCGCATTGTCAACGCCTGCGCCATGGCCGGCGTGCGGCGCTATCTGCATATGAGCGCACTCGGCGCCGACGTGAATGGCCCCTCGCGCTACCAGCGCAGCAAGGGCGATGGCGAGGCTGTGGTGCGCGCCAGCGGTCTCGCCTGGACTATCTACCGCCCTTCGGTGGTGTTCGGTCGCGGCGACAGCTTCCTCACCGTGTTCGCCGCGCTGCAGCGGCTGGCCCCCTGCGTGCCGCTGGCCAGCAGCACCGCGCGTTTCCAACCGGTATGGGTGGGCGATGTGGCACGCGCTTTCGTCACCGGCATCGAACAAGCGCAACTTGCCGGGCATACGCTTTACCTGGTCGGGCCCAGGGTGTATACCCTAGCCGAGCTGGTGCGCTATGCCGGGCGGGTAGCCGGGCATCGCCGCCTGGTGTTCGGCCTGCCGGACTGGGCCGCACGCCTGCAGGCCAGCGCCATGCAACTGCTGCCCAATCCACCACTGAGTCACGACAACCTCGATTCGATGAAGGTCGACAACGTGCACGCCCCCGGCTTCGCCCCGGAACTCGGATGGACACCCACCGCGCTGGAAGCGGTGGCGCCCGGCTACCTCGGCAGCACCCGGCGCTTCGATACGCTGCGGCAGCACGCACACACCCCAGCCCGACACTGAGCATCCCCCACGCCTTTCCCAACCGGAGACTTTGTCATGCAGATTCTGATCGGCAACCTGCCCCCTGGTACCTCCAGCGACGACGTGCGCACGCTGCTCACCGAGCAGGGCGTGCCCGGTATCGGCGAGATCGTGATCGAGGAAGGCCCGGAGCGCACCGGTGCCCTGGTCAAGCTGGACCTGGGCGACACCGCCATCGCCACCGTGTGCAAACAGCTCAACGGCCACCACTGGAACGGCCGTGATCTGACCGCCAATCACACCAACTTCTCCTGGGAATAGCCCGCGCATGCGCATCGCCGTATTCGACAGCAAGCGCTATGACCGTGCCGCACTGACCGCCGCCAACGGCGCCGGCTACGAACTGGAGTTCTTCGAGGATCGGCTCAACCGCAGCACGGTGCCGCTGGCCGCCGGCTTCGACGTGGTCTGCCCCTTCGTCAACGATCGGGTCGACGAAGCCACGCTGCTCGAACTGAAGCGCCTCGGCGTCGGCCATGTGGCGCTGCGCAGCGCCGGCTACAACGGTGTCGATGTCGCCGCCGCCGCCCGGCTCGGCATCGTGGTCACCCGTGTGCCGGCCTACTCGCCCGAAGCGGTGGCCGAGCACGTGTTCGCGCTGTTGCTGACGCTGGTGCGCAAGACGCACCGCGCGTTCAACCGGGTACGCGATGCCAACTTCTCGCTCGACGGCCTCGTCGGCTTCAACCTCCATGGCCGCACCTTCGGCGTGGTCGGCGCCGGCAAGATCGGCCGCGCAGCGATGCAGATCGCCCGCGGCTTCGGCATGCAGGTGATTGCGTATGACCGATCGCCGGATCCTGCGCACGAAGCAGCGCTCGGCTGCCGTTTCGTCAGTCTGCCCGAGCTCCTCGCCAGCGCCGACGTGATCAGCCTGCACGCGCCGCTGTTCCCGGAAACACGACACATGATCAATGCCACCTCGCTGGCAACGATGAAGCCGGGCGCCGTCATCATCAATACCAGCCGCGGTGGCCTGATCGACAGCGCCGCACTGCTCGACGCGCTGAAAAGCGGCCAGCTCGGCGGGGTGGGGCTCGATGTCTACGAGTACGAGGAAGGCGTGTTCTTCGAGGACCTCTCCGGCTCCGCCGTGCAGGACGATGTGTTGGCGCGGCTGACCACCTTCCCCAACGTGGTCATCACCTCGCACCAGGGCTTCCTCACCGACGAAGCCCTCTCGAACATCGCCACCACCGTGATGCAGAACGTGGCGGACTACGCTGCAGGCAAGCCACTGGCGAATGCGGTCCGGCCATAAATCACAGAAGCCTTCTGGTATAGACCCATTTGGGCCAGCCGCCTCCGGGCCTGTCGCCAATATTCCACGTAAAGTCAAATGCCAGCGTTGGACTTAAACGTCTATTAAGTTCAGGCGTTTTTTGGCTAGTGCGTTCATCTTGTAAGATGCGCACAAGAACTCGGCTACGAACTGTGCAGGGACAAGCAATCAGATTGCGCGAGCAAAAAAAAAACCGGTGGGACAGCCCACCGGTTTTCGATCACAACTAAAAATTCCTTAATTAGGGCGTTGCCACATTGCCGTACGCCACACCATTCTTGATATAGCCAACTACGACCTCATCGGCATCACGTCCCCATTGCAGTATATCGGCATGATTGTATTGGCGCTCGGACGAAACGCGCTTGATGCGAACATCCTTGGTCTGCCAGATTTCTTCAGTCAGCTGCAACTTGAAGTTGGGTGCACTAGCACTATCAGCCGTTGTGGTGGTCTTGGTATGACAAGTCTTGAACGTGCCTGCGGTAGTCGTCACCGTAGCAAGACCGAAGTATTCGATCGTTACATTTTCGGTCACAAATTCTCCGGCATTCCAACCCACATTCTCGCGACGATTGGTGTAGCTATAGCTTGCTCCTTTAGCCATTGCGTTGACTGCGGCAAGGCTATACGTCGATTGGGGTTTATAGGCCCCATAGAAAGGCGGAAGGTTGTCTGCGTCTTCGTAACCGTAGTAACGCTGGGTCACGCCGGCATTGTCGACCACGTCGTAGTTGAACTCGGTACCACTCGGGGTCGCCGAGCCATTATCCCAGTAGGTTACGTCGTACCGGCGAACGGTCTGCCCCTGAAATGTCGAATTGGCTGCAGCGCGATCTACGGTCAGGATACGATTGGTCGTCACTACCGGTGTCGCAGCTGAAGTCAACACGCGATTTTCTCGCCAGAAATCGTTGCGGCCCGGCGCTGGCGTGCCTGCACCCCATTGGTTAGCAGGCAGTGTGTCAAGACACGATGCGTAAGTAGCATCCGGTATAGGAGTCGGAGTGGGCGTAGGAGCCGGAGTGGGAGCTGCTCCATCGCCACCGCCACCGCCGCAAGCAATCAGAAGCACCGCCAAGCTGGATGCAATCCATACTTTGGTAGATAGATTGGACATTAATAAACCCCCTGATGAACGATATGTTTGAATGTCTGTTGTCGCTTCCATAAGCGATCTCATGCGCAACTCAAGGTTAGATTTTGTAAGTTTTTTTATTTCTCTTATGGATGCGTGTACCAATCACAAGGAATGATGCACCACTACCCTTGCTGACAAACTTGACCTAGGACAAGCGTTTCTGCCGGGCTTGGTCAACAAGACGGGCCGGATTCTAGTACATCCCACTGCACTTCCCTTCTCCACTTGTCAGGATTAGCGCAAATACAACGTAGATCGTATGTTTTTCGGGAACCGAAGTTGTGGTTTTCACCAGCCGCGCTACTCATGTGAACTGAGATAACCTGCTCACCTAACATCGAACGAGTTCCAGCGTGTCTCCTCCCCGCTCCCATCGCTGGCTTGCCCTGGTGCCTGGCCTTCTGGCCGCGCTGGTGACGCTTGCCTTCGCCGGCTACCTGCTGCTGACCCGGGGTGAAGCGGCGGAACAGCGGGCCTCGCTGCTGGAGCAGGATCTGCTGTGGCAAAAGCAGGCGATCGAGCAGCAGGTGGCGATCGACCGCGATGCGGTGCATGGCCTTGCGGCCACGCTGTCCGGCTCGGACTACCGCTCGCCCATCTTCCAGGCACGAGTGCTGTCGCTGCTGCAGACCAGTCCGGAAGTGGTCGGCCTGTCGGTGCAGGACCGCGCCGGCCATATCGAATGGCACGCGACGCAGGCCGCTTGGGCGCTGCCCTATCGCGGCGAGCCAGGCTGGGGCGAGGTTTGGGTATCGCACGGCCAGCCGCGCGTGATCTATGCCGCCCAGACTGCCGACCGGCGCCGCGTGCTGGTGATGGTGCTGGCGCTCGACCGCCTGCTGCAACAGCAGGTGCCCTGGTGGATCGCCCAGCGCTATCAGATCACGCTGTACGGCGCCGACAACACGCCGCTCGCCTCCAAGTTCCAGCGCCAGCTCGATCCGGCTGGCGTGATCGGCCATATCGCGCTCAACGAGCCTCCGGTCGGCCTCACGCTGAAGGCCGAGGTTTACCAGACACCTACCAACCCGGTGACCGAGACACTGCCGTGGATCGTGTTCGCGCTGGCGTTGGCGATGCTGGCCTCGACCTGGGCGCTGGGCCGCATGATGCGGGTGCGCGAGGAGGCCGAGGCGCGGCTGCGATCGGAAACCGCGCTGCGCAATGCGATGGAGGATTCGCTGGTCACGGGCCTCAGGGCCATGGACAAGCACGGGCGCGTGCTCTACGTGAACCGCGCCTTCTGCGAGATGGTCGGCTACAGCGCCGAGGAGCTGATTGGCCAGCACCCGCCCATGCCCTACTGGCCGCCAGAAGAGCTGGAACGCTGCGAGGCGGTGTTCGACGCCATCCTCGCCGGCCGGCTCGACCGCAACGGCTTCTCCACTCGCTTCATGCGCCGCAACGGCGAGCGCTTTGACGTGCACGTGTACGCCTCCAAACTGATCGATGGCAACGGCCAGCACATCGGCTGGATGGGCTCGATGTACGACGTGACCGAGCTGCGGCGCGAGCGCGAGGCGTTGCAGGCGTCGCACGAGCGCTTCGTCACCGTGATGAACGGGCTCGATGCTGCCGTAGCGGTGTCGGATGCGCAAAGCGGCGAATTGCTGATGAGCAACCAGCAGTTCGACCGTGCCTTCGGCCTGCCGGACTGGCGCGGCCGCTGCTGCGTGGTGCCGTTCGTGCCGCGCCGCGCCGAGCCCCCGATCGATGCCGAGTGGTACGACGGCTACCGCCAGCACTGGTACCAGATCAAGAGCCGGCAGAGCGTGTGGGTGGATGGCACCGCGGTGTGGCTGGAGATCGCCTCCGACATCACCGCGCTCAAGGGTGCGGCCGAACGTGAGCGGCGACAGAACGAAGCGCTGCAGCAGACCGCCCGGCTGATCAGCATGGGCGAGATGGCGTCGAGCCTGGCACACGAACTCAACCAGCCGCTCGGCGCCATCACCAGCTACGCCTCGGGCTGCCGCAACATCCTGGCGGCACCGGTGCCCAACCTCGCCCAGCTCGACCAGGCCATCGACAAGATGGGCGAGCAGGCCAAGCGCGCCGGCCAGATCATCCGCGGCATCCGCGAATTCGTGCAGCGCCGCGCGCCGCATCGCAAGCGCTGCGACATCGGCACGCTGCTCGATACGGTGCTCGGCCTGTTGGGCCACGAGATCGTGCGCCGCGGTGTCGACGTCTCCATCGCCCAGGCCGGCGAATTGCCGCCACTCTATGCCGATGCGGTGATGCTGGAACAGGTGATCTTCAACCTGATCAAGAATGCGCTCGAGGCGATGGATGCCACGCCGGCCGAGCAGCGCCAGCTGGCAATCACGCTGACCCGCATCGACGGCAATCTGCGTGTCGCCATTGCCGATCGCGGTACTGGCATCGCGCCGGAACAGCTGGAACAATTGTTCAAGCCGTTCTTTACCACCAAGGACAGCGGCATGGGGATGGGGCTCAACATCTGCCGTTCCATCATCGAGCACCATCACGGGCGGCTGTGGGCCGAAGCCAACCCGGGTGGCGGCTGCCGCTTCATCTTCACCGTACCGTTCGCCGAGGAGACCGAAGCCCATGAGCCTTAACCGACGGATTGCCGTCGTCGACGACGACGACGCGCTGCGCGATGCGCTGGTCTGGCTGTTCTCCACCCGCAATCACGAGGCCCAGGCCTTCGCCAGCGCCGAGGCCCTGCTGGCCGACTACAGCCCCGATCGTTTCGGCTGCCTGATCCTGGACGTGCGCATGCCCGGCATGGGCGGGCTGGAGCTGTTCGAGAAGCTCAAGGAATACACGTATACCCCGCCGGTGATCTTCCTCACCGGCCACGGCGACGTGCCGATGGCCGTGTCGGCGCTCAAGGGCGGCGCCACCGATTTTGTCGAGAAGCCGTTCAACGACAACGACATCGTCGACCTGGTCGAAAAGGCGCTCTCTGCCGATGCGACGCACCGTGACGAGTGGCATGCGAAATCCCAGGTCGAAGGCCGGCTTTCCGCGCTGACGCCGCGCGAGCGCGAGGTGATGAAGCTCATCCTCACCGGCCGGCTCAACAAGCAGATCGCCGACGACCTGTCGATCTCGATGAAGACCGTCGAAGTGCACCGTGCGCGCATCCTGGAAAAGATGCACGTGAAGACAGCAATGGAGCTGGCCGCGCTGCTGCGCGATGCCGGTGTGGAAACCTGATGCCGGCGCCGGTCTGGCTTGCCGCCATCCCTTGGGCGGTGCTGATCGAGAACGCACCGCGCATCCTGGAGGCGAGCCGCAAGCTGTTCCGCCGCGCGCAGACGCCGCCACCACCACCGGTGGAGATCGAGATCAACCCCAGCGGCTCCACCGAGGAACGGATCGCCACGCTGGAAACGCTGGTCGAGGACAACCGCCGGGTATTGATCGAACTCTCCACCCGGCAGGAGGAAAGTGCACGGTTGATCGAGGCGCTGGCGCAGCAGAATGCGCAGCTCACGCTGCGGTTACGCCGACAGTACCGGGTGCTGGTACTGCTGGGCGCCACGCTGATCGCCAGCGTGCTCTATCTGCTGCTAAGGGGCTGAGTCATGATCCGGGCGCTGTTCCTCTGCACCCACAACCGCCGCCGCAGCCCGACCGCCGAGCAGGTGTTCGCGCAGCGGCCGGGCGTGGACACCGATTCGGCCGGACTGGGCCACGATGCCGATGTGCTGCTCACCGCCGAGCAGATCGATTGGGCAACAGTGATCTTCGTGATGGAACGCAAGCACCGCAGCAAGCTGTCGCAACAGTTCCGCGCTCACTTGAATGGCAAGAAGGTGGTCTGCCTCGATATCCCGGACGACTACGGCTATTTGCAGGACGAACTCGTCACGCTGCTCGAACGCAAGGTGACACCCTACCTTTGACCGCGACCGGTGGCATCGCGCATCATCGCCCCGCGTTCCCCCACCCTCCAGAATCCGCCCCGATGTTGATGTTGATCTCTCCGGCCAAGTCGCTGGACTACGCCTCGCCGTTGCCGACCGGCCACCACACCCAGCCGCAATACCTGAAGCAGTCGAAAACGCTGGTCAAGCTGCTCAAGCCCATGGCGCCAGCCGAACTCTCCGCGCTGATGGAGATCTCCGACGAACTCGCCGTGCTCAATGCCGGGCGCTATCACGGCTGGAAACCGCCGTTCACGCCGGACAACGCCCGCGCCGCCGTGTTCGCCTTCAACGGCGACGTGTACGAGGGGCTCGATGCCTACAGCCTGGACGATAGCGAACGCCAGTATCTGGAGCGTCACCTGCGCATCCTGTCCGGGCTCTACGGTCTGCTGCAGCCGTTCGATCTGATCCAGCCCTACCGGCTGGAAATGGGCACCCGGCTTGCGAACGAACACGGCAAGGATTTGTATGCGTTCTGGGGAGAGACGTTGGCCAAGGCGGTGAACAAACAGGCGGACAAGGTGGTGGTCAACCTTGCCAGCGACGAATACTTCAAGTCGGTCGGCGCCCGTCGGGTGAAGCATCGGCTGGTGACGCCGGTGTTCGAGGATTGGAAGGGCGATCGCTACAAGATCATCAGCTTCTACGCCAAGCGGGCACGCGGCCTGATGGTGCGCTACGCGGCACAACGCGGCCTCACCGAGGTCGATGAGCTGAAGGCATTCGATCTCGACGGATACCGCTATGTGGCCGACGCCAGCAACACCGACACCTGGGTATTCCGCCGCCGGATGGCGGACTAAGCGCCTAGTTGACCATGCCGTCGCGGCCGATGGCCGCGGCCCATTGCAGAGCCTCCACCTGCAGCCGGTTCAGCACGCCGGTGCTGGCATCAGGGTGCTGCGCCAGCCAGCGCCCGATGGCGATGAGATCGCCGCGCTCCACCGCGATGGCCAGCGTCAGCAGTTCGGCCAGCGCGCCTTCGCCATCGCGCAATGCGGTCAGCACATCGCCAGCGAGATGCAGCTCCGCCAGCAATTCGCCGAGCGGGCGGGCAAACAACACATCGAGTAACGACAGCATGCCGACGAGGAAGGCCTTGTCACCCAGGCGCTTGTCCGCCGGCGCGCGCGCATGCGCCAGCAACTCCATGAAGCGGCCGCGCGTGGCGGAGGTATAGAGCAGCAGGTCGCCCTGGCCCTGCGCCGCCTGTTGCGCGTAGAGCAGGATCTGCAGCCAGCGATAGAGCTGGCGAAGACCCAGCATGGTGATGGCGTGCCGCACGCTGTGGATATGTACCGGCAGGCCGCTCGCCACCGAATTCACCAGCTTGAGCAGGCCCACCGCCAGATCCGGCGCCCGCTTGAGCGCGGCCTCGATCTCCTCGACCTCGGCATCGCCGCCGATCAGCGCCATCAGTTGCAGCAGCTGCCCCTCCACCGGCTGCAACCTGCGGCCGGACAGCACGGTCGGCCGGGCGTAGTGGTAACCCTGGTACAGATCGAATCCCAGGTCGTGGCAGCAGCGCTGCAGTTCCGGATCGCCCACCTTCTCCGCCAGCAGCTGCACCGGCCGCTGGCGCAGCTGCTGCACCAGGCCCGGCAGCTTGCCGGCAGGCACGCCGGGCAGGTCGACCTTGATGATGTCGACCATGGGCAACAAGGGCTCGTGCTGCGGCGAGACGGCGATCACGTCGTCCAGCGCCAGCCGGTAGCCAGCGGACTTGAGCTGGTGGCAGCGGGCGTACATTGTCTCGCTGAGCGGGATGGTCTCCAGCAGCTCCAGCACCACGCGTTGTGGTGGCAACAGCGCGATCACATCCGAATAGAGCAGCTCGGCGCTGACATTGATGAAGGCGAGCTTGTCCTCCAGCACGCCGGTCAGCCCCAGGTCGGTGAAGGCGTGACTGATCACACTGGCGCTGGCGGCAAGGCCATCCTCCACCTCGGCGCGGTTGGCGGTGCCATCGCGGAACAGCAGCTCGTAGGCAACGAGGTGCTGGTGGCGATCGACGATGGGCTGGCGGCCAAGGAAGAACGATTGCGCTTCGGGCATGGTGGTGGCGGGCGAAGGAATGGCTTCAGTCTAGACTGCCGCCCGGTCCGCAGCGCGCAGCGCGATCAACGGCCCACGTCGCAGCGCGGGCAGCGGTAGTAGCGGATGTAACAGTTGGTCGGGCAGAACTCGGTATGGGCACCGCAACGCTGGCAATGCCGCACGCGCTCGCGCCAGGCGCGCCGCCATCGACGCAGCCCGGAGCCCGCCAGCGAACAGCCCAATAGCGCGAGCATCACCGCCACGATGGCCGGCAGCCACACGAGGCTGGCCCTCGCGCCTTCGCTGCCGGCGATCAGCGCGGTGGTGGCGCAGACACCGGCCAGCAGCAGCGTGGCGGCCGCCTCGCTCAGGCGCTGGATGACTTGGGGATTGCTCATGTCAGCGGTACGCCGGGTAGAAGCTGCCGATGCGGGGGAAGCGCGGCGGCTCGGCGCACGGCACGTGGTCGTCGCCCCGCAACGGACGCATCGGCTGCACGGCAGCCAGGCGCGACAAGTCGACCGCCGCCCAGGTGTCGCGCCGCGCGTCGAACTCGGCCTTGAGCCCGCCACACAGCGCGTTGCGCAGCCAAACGTGCGCCGGATCGTGGTGACGCCGTGCATGCCAGTACAGCGACAGCGTCAATTGCGGCACATCGAACGGCAATGGCACCAGCCGCAGTCGCGGTCGGCCCTCGGTGGCGCTGCGCAGCACCAGTTCCGGCGCAGTCAGGATCAGATCGCTGTCGAGCAGCAGGTCGAACGCCGCCGTGCATTGCGACAGCTGCAGCCCGACGCGGCGCGTCTGCCCCAGCGCGACCAGGCGATCATCGACCATGCGGGAGAGCTCCTGGCCCAGCCGCAGCTGCAGTTGCGGCGCGGCGCAATAGCGTGCCAACGTCAGCTCGCCGCCCTCCAGGGCCGGGTGATCGGCGCGCAGCGCGCACATCATCCGGTCGCGACAGACCACGCGTTGGTAGACATCGGCCGGCGCATCGAACGCCAGGCCCAGCGCCAGATCCGGCCCGTCATCGGACATCGCCTCCAGGATGTGCGCTTCCCATGGCACCACGTCGAGTTCCAGCTGCGGCGCTTCGTACAGCACAGTACCGAGCACGGCGGGCAGCAGCGCGTGCTCAGCGCTGCCGGCACAGGCGACGCGGAAGCGGCCGCGCGCCGTGGCCGGGTTGAAATCCTGCGCCACCACCAGTTGGTCGATCTGACGCAGGATCACATTCAGCGGCTCGCGCAGCGCCTCGGCGCGTGGCGTCGGCGCCAGCTTGTTGGCGGCCCGCACGAACAGCGGATCGTCGAAGGCCTCGCGCAGCCGGCCGAGCGAACGGCTCATCGCCGACTGGGTCACGCCCAGCGTTTCGGCGGCACGCGTCACGCTGCCCTGCGTGAGCAGCGCCTGCAGGCTGAGCAGCAGGTTGAGATCGAGCTGGAGATTCGCAGCAAGCATGGTCATCCTCCGGGTGCCGCGGTGCGGCTTTTTTATGTAGTCATGCCCTAGGCAATACATTAAACCCTTTATGCCGTTCGGGCAGCACGGGCTGCATGCGCGCCACGCATGCAGCACATGCACCGCGCGCGAGGCGCCATGAAACACGCGGCTTTCGGCCGCACGCTCACCACACCCGCGCGGCCAACAGCACAATTCCGGCAAAGCCGACCTTGCCGCCCATCACCGGCAGGACGGTGGCGACGGCGTAGGCAGCCCGGCCGAACTACAGGCCGCCGTCATGCATGGCGTGCATTGCGGCAATGCGCCGCTGGCGCTGTGAAAGCCGTGAGTGGCATGCGCTAATGCATCGGCATCCTTCTGGGTGCTTCATCTGCACGTCTTCCATCCCCCTTGGCCCCGCCGCGTGCGGGGCTTTCTTTTTGCGGGAACGGTGCACCGCACCGCCATGCGCTGCGTGCATGGCCCGCATGCGCCGGTGGCGGTTCCGTTCGATGCCGGGCGATCCGTAGATTGAAAAACGCGCACCGACCCCGCGCTCAACAGGAGAGAGGAAGCATGAAACACAGCACCATCGCGCTCGTGATCGGCGCGCTTGTCGCCAGCGGCGCCGCCCAGGCCGACAAGACCCGCATCGAGTTCTGGACCATGAGCATGAAGCCGCGCTTCGAAGCCTATTTCCAGAACATCGAAAAGACCTACGAGGCGCAGAACCCCAACGTCGACATCGTCTGGACCGACCTGCCGTGGGACGTGATCCGCGCCAAGTTCACCGCCGCAGTCGCCGCGGGCCAGCCGCCCGCCCTTGCCAACCTCAATGTGCAATGGGCCTACGACTACGCGCAGACCGGCGCCATCGTACCGATCGATGCGCTGCTCGGCACCGACCGTGGCGTCTACATGCCTGGCGCACTGGCCGACGTGACCTGGGGCGGCAAGACCTACGCCTTCCCCTGGTACAACTCGGCCGACGTGATGGCGGTGAATGGCGCACTGTTCAAGAAGGCCGGGCTCGATCCGAAACAGCCCATCGCCAACCTCTCGGCCCAGCTCAAGGTGGCCAAGACCATCCGGCAGAAGGCCGGTGTTGCAGGCCTCGCGCCACGGCTCGGGCGCGTGGAGAGCATCTTCCTCGGCGAGGGCCTGCCGGTACTGGAAAACGGCAAGGCGGTGTTCAACTCGCCGCGCCATGTGGCGCTGTTGCGCGAGTTTGCCGATGCCTACAAGGCCGGCGCGCTGCTCAAGGACAACCTGTTTGCCGAGGACAACTTCCAGGTGTCGATCGCCGCCTACAACGGCGGCCGTCTGGCGATGCTGGAAACCACGCCACCTGCCATCGCCCGGGTGCGCGATGACGCGAAGGACATCTATGCCCAGACCGTGATGCTCCCGGTGCCGCCCGGTGCCACCGGCGTGGTCAAGGGTGGCTGGCTGATGGACTTCGTGGTGCCTCGCGGCGTCGATGCCAAGCTGCTGCCCGAGGTCGGCAAGTTCGCGCGCTTCCTCACCAACGATGCCAACCAGCTGGCGTTCTCCAAGGATACCGGCGGCACCTACCCCTCCACGCGCAAGGCCGCGCTCGACCCTTACTTTCAGCAATTGCCGGCCGATGCCGGCCCGCTGGAGCAGGCACGGGCCATCGGCGCGAAGAACCTCACCAACGTGCGCACGCTGGCCATCCTCGGCATCGACGATCCGGCCCCCCTCACCAAGCGCCTGCGTGAGGAAACCGAAGCCGCCGTCACCGGGCGCAAGGATGCCAAGGCCGCGCTCGACGCTGCCGTGGCGTTCTGGAATGCGCAGCTGAAGAAGTAACGCCAAGCAGTACGTCCGAAAAGCAAGACCACGCCGCCGCCGGATTTCTTTCAGATGCCCGGTGGCGGCCACGAGACCGCCATGTCCAAGCCCACGTTCAAACTCAATCCAAGCCGACACCATAGCTGGCGCGACGACGCGCGTGCCTGGCTGTTCCTCGCCCCCGCCCTCTTGGTGCTGCTGCTGTTCGCCTTCTGGCCGGTGGGCCTGGGGGCGATGCTCGCGTTCACCGAGGTGAACATTTTCGATCTGACCGCCTCGCGCTGGGTCGGGCTCGCCAACTTCCAGGCGCTGTGGGACGACCCGACCTTCATCGCCAGCGTCGTCAACACCTTGCTCTACCTGCTGGTGGTGCCGGTGATCCAGCTGGCCGCGCTGGCGCTGGCGGTGCTGGTGAACGCGCAACTGCCGGCGATGAAGCTGTTTCGCACCGCCTTCTTCGTGCCCGTGGTCACCTCGGTGTCGGTGGTCGGGATCATGTGGGGCTGGATGTACAACGAGGACGGCATGCTCAACCAGCTGCTGGCCTGGTTGCGGCTGATCGATGCGCCGATCGGCTGGCTCAGCGACGAGCGCATCGCGCTCTTTTCCGTCATGTTCGTCACCTTCTGGCGCGGCCTCGGCTACTACATGGTGCTCTACATCGCCGGGCTGCAGGCGCTGCCGCAGGAGGTGGAGGAAGCAGCCATGCTCGATGGCGCCAACCGCTGGCAGCGCTTCTGGCGCATCACCGTGCCGATGCTGCGGCCCACGCTGCTGCTGTGCACGCTGCTCTCCACGCTGGCGGCGATGAAGGCCTTCGAGGAAGTGGTGGTGATGACCGGCGGCGGCCCCATCGGCAGCACCTACACCCTGGCCTTCTACGCCTACGACCAGGGGTTCCGCGCCTTCGATTTCTCGCGCGCACTGGCCGCCAGCGCCGTGGTGTCGCTGATCGGCTTCGTGCTGGCGTGGATCAACTTCCGTTTCTTCCGCACCGAGGGCCGCTGACATGCATCTCGTCCGCACACTGCTGCTGTCGTGGGCGCCGCGTTACAGCCTGCTGCTGCTGGTGGCGCTGTTCACCACCTTCCCCTTTCTCTGGACGCTCTCCACCGCCCTCGGCGACGCCGGCAACATCTACGCCTTCCCGCCGCAACTGTGGCCCGAAGCACCGACGCTCAGGCACATCGAGGAAGCACGCCAGAGCATTCCGCTCGACCGCTTTTTCTGGAATTCGGTGCTGATCAGCGGCGCCACCGTTGCCGGCACGCTGGTGCTGGCGAGTCTCGCCGGCTATGCGCTGTCGGTGCTGCGGTTTCGCGGCCAGCGCCTGGTGTTCCTCGCTGTGCTCGCCACGCTGATTTTGCCCTCCGAGCTCAACATCATCGTCAACTTCATCACGCTGACGATGCTCAAGCTCACCAACAGCCACACCGGCGTGGTGCTGCCGCTACTCGCCAACGCCTTCGGCATTTTCCTCTTGAAGCAAGCCTTCGACGAGATTCCGGCCGAGATCTTCGACGCCGCGCGCATCGACGGCGCCAGCGAATGGCAGCTGTTCTGGCGCGTGGCCCTGCCACTGGCCGGCCCCGCGCTCGCTGCACTCGCGATCTTCACGCTGGTCGCCACCTGGAACGCCTACATCTGGCCCGCCGTGGTACTGCAAAGCCCCGACCAGTACCCCCTCGCCGTCGGTGTGCTGTACCTCTCCGGCACCTTCGCCGCCAAGACCCGCGTCATCGCCGCCGGCACCGTGCTCACCATCCTGCCGGTGCTGATCCTGTTCCTGCTCGCCCAGCGCTACTTCATGCGCGGGCTGGATGGGGCTGTGAAATGAGTAGGCCACTTGGCTACAAACGAGCCGGGGCTAAACCCTTCGTTGTGTGCTCCGTAAACCCAGATCGGGGTGCAAACGGCGGCACACAACTGGGTTTCTCCTCCCGTTTCGCAGCGCCTAGGGAGCGAAGCGAGACCTCGGGCTCGCGACCGACTGAGGGCAGCCCGGAGGGCCGCAGGCGCGGGTCGCCTTTTCTTTGGTTCGTTTCTTTTGGCGAAGCAAAAGAAATGAACCCGTCCGCCGGGCGGAACCGGCATCTGAACACCCGCGCCGCAGGCGCATAACACCGCATTCAAATATCGCAGAGGAACGCCACCATGGCCGCCGTCCACCTACGCAACATCCAGAAAGCCTACACCCGCGACCACTACATCATCCCCGGCCTCGATCTCGACATCGACGACGGCGAATTCATGGTGTTCGTCGGCCCTTCCGGCTGCGGCAAATCCACGCTATTGCGCATGATCGCCGGACTGGAGGACATCAGTGGCGGCGAGCTCACCATCGGCAACCTGTCCGCCAACGACATGCACGCCAGCAAGCGCGGCATCGCCATGGTGTTCCAAAGCTATGCGCTCTACCCGCACATGACGGTGGCGCAGAACATGGGCTTTGCGCTCAAGCTGGCCAAGGCGCCCAAGGACGAGATCGCCAGCCGCGTCGGCCGCGCCGCCGAGATCCTGCAGATCACCCACCTGCTCGATCGCAAGCCCAAGGCACTGTCGGGCGGCCAGCGCCAGCGCGTGGCGATCGGCCGCGCCATCGTGCGCGAGCCCAAGGTATTCCTGTTCGACGAGCCGCTGTCCAACCTCGATGCCTCGCTGCGGCTGCAGATGCGGGTGGAGCTCGCCAAGCTGCACCAGGAGCTCGGCACCACGATGATCTATGTCACCCACGACCAGGTCGAAGCGATGACGCTGGGTGATCGCATCGCCGTGTTCAACGCCGGCCGCATCGAGCAGCTGGGCACGCCGCTGGCGCTGTACGAGGAACCGCGCAACCTGTTCGTCGCGGGCTTTCTCGGCTCGCCGCGAATGAACCTGTTGCCGGCTACGCTGGTCGGCAACGACGCCGGCGGCGCCACCGTGCGGCTGGCACTCAGCGCCATCGCCACCCGGCGCGATGCACGGGCGCTGCCGGTCACCACCAGCGTCACACTCGGCATCCGCCCCGAACACATCGCGCTGGTCGATGCCGGCCACCCCGATGCCATCGCCGCGCGGGTCGATCTGGTCGAGCACCTGGGCGACACCCTGCTCGGCTATGTGGAAATCGCCGGCGTGGACGGCTTCGTCACCGTAAAGCTGCCAGCCCACGCCCAGCTTGGCGCCACCGTCCATCTGGCCTTTCCCGCCGCCCGCTGCCATGTGTTCGACGCAGATGGCCACGCGCTTACGCGAGTGGCATGAGCTGGCCGAAAGCAACGCGTTTCAAACAGGTTTCAACATGCTTGCTGCAAGCTTTGCCCTCGCCCCTCCACAACGCAACACCGGCATATTTACGGATAATCAACGTCTTATCTGCGAAGAAGGCGTGACAACGGCATGGCCAGCGTGGCAGAATGCGACCCAAAGGCTGACAAGACAAGCAAGCACACCTCGCCGTTCCGCCGTGCTCACGACGCAGCCGCGCCATCACTATCCCCTTGGAGTTGTTGCATGAAACCGACCCGTGCGGTCCTCGTGGCCTGCGCGCTGTTCGCCAGCGCCGCCGTCCACGCCGAGAAAACGCGTATCGAATTCTGGACCATGAGCTTGAAACCCAAGTTCGACGGCTATTTCCAGAAGCTCGAGCAGGATTACGAGCGCGCCAATCCCAATGTGGACATCGTCTGGGTCGACCATCCGTGGGACAAAATCCAGGCCCGGCTGCTGGGCGCGATCGCCATCTCGCAGCCGCCCGCCCTCGTCAACCTCAACGTCGAATGGGCGTACGACCTAGCGCAGCGTCACGACATCGTGCCGCTCGACAGCCTGCTCGGCGCCGATCGCAGCCGCTACATGCCGGGGGCGCTGGCCGACGTGACCTTCGACGGCAAGACCTACGCCTTCCCCTGGTACAACGGCGTATCGGTGCTGGCGGTGAATACCGAGCTGTTCCAGAAGGCCGGGCTTGATCCGAAGAAACCGCTGAAGACGCTGGACGAGCAGCTCGCCGCCGCGCGCGTGATCAAGCAGAAGACCGGCGTGGCCGGCTTCGCCCCCGAACTCGGGCTGCCGGTGCGCATCTTCCTCGCCGAAGGCCTGCCGCTGACGCAGAACCGCCAAGCCGTGTTCAACTCACCGCGCCATGTGGCGTTGCTGGAAAAATACGCCGCCGCCTATCGCGACGGCGCACTGCCGCGCGAGAAGGCGCTGCTGTTCACCGAGGACAACTTCCAGGCCGCCATCGGCGCCTACAACACCGGCAAGCTCGCCATGCTGGAAACCGCGCCCACCGCGCTCACCCGGGTGAAGGACGAAGGGAAGGCGGTGTATGGCAAGACCGATGTGCTGCCGGCGCCGCAAGGCCCCACCGGCGTGGTCAAGGGCGGCTGGCTGTTCAACTTCGCCGTGCCGCGCGGCGTGAACCCCAAGGCCCTGCCGGAAGTGGCCAAGTTCGCCAAGTTCCTGACCAACGATGCCAACCAGCTGGGCTTCTCCAAGGCCACCGGCGGCACCTACCCGTCCGTGCGCCAGGCCGCGCTCGATCCCTTCTTCCAGCAGCTGCCGGCCAACGCCGGCGCCGTGGAAAAGGCCCGCGCCATCGGTGCGCGCAACCTTGCCAACGTACGTACGCTGACGCTGCTGGGGATCGACGATCCGGAACCGCTCTACCGTAAGCTGCGCGAGGAAGTGGAATCGGCCGTCACCGGCCGCAAGAGCGCCAAGGCTGCGCTCGATGCGGCGGCGGCATTCTGGAATGCCAAGCTGGCCGGGGCGCGCTGATATCGGCGCAACGCGGCAAAGGCCGACTCTCGCAGTCGGCCCATGGAAAATCGCAGTCGACTTGGCAGCAAGTCGGCTGTTGCAGAACCAGGCGGGAATGCCCGCTTATGCCTGCTCATGCTTGTGGTGCACAAACTGGTTGCTCACTTGCGCCACGGCCGTGCCTGACAAGCTCTATCACCAGCTTTGCAGACTGCCAATCAATGTCTCCCGTCCGTCAGACCTCTATGCCTATGAGGCACATGACGACGGGGCCCACTGCCGCGTGATCTATCACCTGGCCGGAAAGATCCTGTCTGGCCCTGACGCATGGCGGGGCGATGCAGGGGTTGGCAAGGTGCTGGTATACAGTGCAGCAGCAGCGGCACCCCATCAGGTTGGCATGGTGGTGGTTCCCAGTCGCCAAACCTTCGACGCAAGGCCGCAATATCCGGCGCACGAAGACAACGAACTTCTCCAAATCGACTTGCGATTGTTTGTGCCGCACCCCGATTCAGCAGCAGCGAAAACCAAGACAAACCCGTTGGATCAGCCCCCGTAAATGCCGCTCTATACATTCATCCTGGAATTTGAGGGCGGAACCTATCTATCTCAGGTCGTCGCCCAGTCCTTTGTCCAGGCCCCAGTGGCATGGGCAGACGAGCTCGTTCCAGGTGAGATCAAAGGGATGCGTGAAACATCGCTGAATGAATTGCGTATTGCGACACAGGGCTCGGCGCCCGTGCCGCTGAACGGGCTGCAACGCGCATGGTGCTTTTCCACCCTTGTCCGAGGACGCCTCGCACTGGTTCATTTTGTCGAGACAAGCGAGCCAGGCGCCAGCAAGCCGGCCCCATCCGCACCCCAGCTCGACCATCAACCACTACGGTGACCTCTCAGGATCACCGGCTATTCGCGCTCGACCGTCCAAAGTCGTGCTGCCCCACTCAAGCGAGTACAATCGCCCCATCGGCCGTCCTTGTGGACGGCCTCTTCATGTCAGCCCAGGAGCCCCCATGGCCATTACCGTCAACGGCGTCGCCATCGACGAAGCCGAACTCAACGCCGCCATCGCCCAGGCACAGGATGCACCGGGCGCGCGCGATGCGCTGACCCAGGAATTCATCCTGCGCGAGCTGCTCACCCAGGAAGCGCGCAAGCACGGCATCGCCGCCGATGACAGCGACGAGGCGATCAACACGCTGCTGCAACAGGAAATCAAGGTGGCCCCGCCCACCGAGGCCGATGCCCGCTCCTTCTACGAGAACAATCCGCAAAGCTTCGTGCGCGGCGAGCAGGTCGAGGCCGCCCACATCCTGTTCGCGATCGAAGACGCCGCCAGCGCGCCGCTGGTGCGCGCCAAGGCCGAACGCGTACTGGCCGACGTGAAAGCCGCGCCGTTCACCTTCAGCGCCGTGGCGCGCGAGCAATCGTCCTGCCCATCCAAGGCGCAGGGTGGCGAGCTCGGCAGCTTCGGCCGCGGCCAGATGGTGCCCGAGTTCGAGGCCGCCGCATTCGCGCTGAACGAAGGCGAGATCAGCCCGGAGCTGGTGGAAACCCAGTTCGGCTATCACATCATCAAGGCCGGCAAGAAGCAGTCCGGCGAGCCGGTGGGCTTTGAGGAAGTGAAGGATCGCTTGGCCCAGTTCCTGGTCGAGATGGCCCAGCGCCAGGCCATGAACGAGTACCTGCAAGGCTTGGTGAAGACCGCGACGATTGAAGGCTACGCACTGCCGGCGTAAGCCAGCAGCACCCGCCGCAACGCCCCGCTCAGCGGGGCGTTTGCTTTGGTGGCGGGTGGATGCATGCATATGATGTTTTGCTGGTTCATAACGATTGTCAGAAGCAACACGTCATTTTTGCAAAAGCGACTAGGGTGCAGGCAGATGCATGCCTCCGACATGGTCATGCATGGAGGATTGCCATGCCCCTGCCCCTCATCGGCGCCGTGCTCAGCGCCATTGCTCCACAACTCGCCAAGCGCGGTCTCGACCTGCTCAGCGGCATCTTCCGCGGTGCCATTGACCAGGGTGCCGAGCAGGTGACCGAGCTGATCAAGGAAAAGACCGGTATCGACATCGCTGATGTCGCCGACAACAAGCTCACCGACGACCAGTGGCTGCAGCTCAAGCAGTTCGAGCTCGACAACCAAGCGCAATTGATCGCCTGGCGCCAGCAGATCGATGCGCACGAACTGGAGATGGAAAAGCTGCGCGCCGCCGATCTGCAGGATGCGCGCGCCACCGGCAGCAAGCGCGATGACAACGACGATCCGCTGGTACGCCGCTTCACCTACCACTACGCCTACCTGATCACCGGCCTGACCTTCGTCTTCATCGTGCTCGCCATCCTGCTGCCCTTCCTGTTCAGCGCGAACGAGCTGCCACGCGATTCGGCGCAGATCATCAATACCGTGGTCGGCTTCCTGCTCGGCGTGGGCCTCTCCACCATCATCCAGTACTTCTACGGCTCCAGTCGCGGCAGCAGCAACAAGCAAAAACAGCTGGACGAGCTGACGCAGCGCATGGCGGCCAGCCGGCTCGATCACGAGGGAGGGCGCTGACATGGGGCTCAACCGGGAACAGGCCATCTTTCTGCAGCACGTTGCCGAACTGATCCGCAAAGCGCCGGACCTGGGCCTGACGCTGACGGCGGGCGAGCTCTACCGCACGCCGGAGCAGCAGGCGCTGCACGTGAAGAACGGCCGCAGCCAGACCATGAACAGCCAGCACCTCAAGCGCCTGGCCATCGACCTCAACTTCTTCGAGACCACGCCGGACGGCAAGCTCAACCTCGTCTACGACAGCGATGCGGTGCGCCAGCTGGGCGCGTTCTGGGAGAGCCTCGATGCCGCCAACCGTTGGGGCGGCAACTGGCAAAGCTTCAAGGATGCCCCGCACTTCGAACGGCGCGAAGCCGCCGCTGCCCCGGCCGCGCGGCCGGCCCCGCCAGCGGTTGTCGAAACGGTAGAGGTACCGCCCGCGCCGACCCGCGGGCTGGCGCTGCTGGCCGACACGGTCGGCTTTCGCGCCCGCAACCAGCACGCCGATGTGGAGACGCTGCAGCGGCTGCTCAACCTCAATGCAGGCCGCTTTGCCCTCGCCACTCCGCTCAAGGCCGACGGCATCATCGGCGAGAAGACGATGAACGCACTGCGTGCCTTCCGCCTCGCCGTGCTCGGCGTCGACGAAGCCGACGTGGTGGTCAAGCCACGCGATGCCACGCTGGCGGGTCTCTGCATGGCGCTGCCCAAGGCGTGGGATGCCATGCTCTGCGCCCTGGCGTACCTGAATGCCGCCGACGCGGTGACCGAGGCCTTCGCCGGGCCGATTGCCGACACCATGGTGGCCTACGACATCAACACGCCATTGCGGCAGGCGCATTTCCTCGCCCAGATCGGCCACGAAAGTGGTGAGCTGCGCTTTCGCGAAGAGCTCGCCAGCGGCGCTGCCTACGAAGGTCGGCGTGACTTGGGCAACACCCAGCCCGGCGACGGCGTGCGCTACAAGGGCCGTGGGCTGATCCAGCTCACCGGCCGTGCCAACTACGGCGACTATGCACGCAGCAACCGCTTCGGGGTCGACGTGCTGGAACAGCCCGCCCTTGTCGCCAGCGATGATCGGCTGACGGTCGATGTGGCCGGCTGGTACTGGGACAAGCGACGCATCAACGCACTGGCCGATCGCGACGACATCGAGGCCGTCACCCGCGCCATCAACGGCGGGCTCAACGGCCTGCCCGATCGCAAGCGCCTGCTGGCGCGTACCCGCACACTACTCGGAGCCTGACGATGGGCGAACCTGGGAAGATTGGTGGCTGGCTCGATGCCTCGACCAAGGGCATTTCCCTCTTCTCGCTCGCCATCGCAGCCTATGCGGCATGGCGCGCATTGCCGCTGGACCAAGAAGTGAAACGGTTGAGCCAGGTTGCCGAGGAGCAACGCCAGCGCACCGTGGAGCTCGACAACCAGCTCAAGCAGGCCAACGCCGAGCTGCAGCGCGCGGAATCAGAACGCAAGCTCACGCTGGAGCTCTACAAGGAAGTGCAGGCGGTGCTGGCGCTCGATCGCAAGGACCCGCGCCGCGAGGACGCGGTCCGCGTGCTGGTGGAATCGCTGGCCGACGATCCGTTCCGCTGGAAGCTGCTACAGGCACTGGCAGTCGGTGCGTCGAGTGAGGACGTGCAGCGCAAAGCCGGCACCACCGCCAGCTTCTACCGCGATGAAGCGGTGAACGCCGTTGCCCCGGCCACCAGCACGGCGCCAGCCGAATCCGGCCAGGCCTATGGCAGCTACAACGTGGACTTTTTCCACTGCGAGCGCGGCGGCGAAGCCACCCGTACCGCGGCGAATGCCGCGCTGAGCCTGCGCCCCGCCGGCAGCACGGCGCGCTGGCGCCCTCGACTGCTGCCGGACGAAATCAACCTGCAACCCGGCTACCGCATCAGCGGCAGGCTGATCCGCTACAACCCTGACGAAGCGGACGCGGCCAAACGACTCGCTGCAGCGCTGGCCAAGCAGGGGCAACCATTCCAGCTGATGCAGATCGGCTATCCCACGCCACGTTATCTAAGTGTTTTCTTCTGTTGATTATATTTTTTAGACTAATTTGAACTAACAAGGCAGAATCGACGGCGTACGCTTTGGGGTTGCGCTGTCCGTTTTCGGCATGCCGCTTGAAGAAGCGGCCGGGCGCAACCATGTGTTGTTGCATAACCTCCAGGCCTGCCATGTCCCACCCCACCGACACCCTCACCGACGACCAACGCCTTGCCGCTGCCGGCCACGGGGTGCTGTGCGCCAGCGACGGTGAGCTGCTCGCCGACAAGGTGGCCTCTGCCCGCCTGCCCACGCGCCATGGCGAATTCATCTCCCACGTGTACCGCGCCCGCCTCGATGGCGTCGAGCATGTGGCGCTGGTCAAGGGCGACGTTTCGGGCGATCTGCCGGTATTGGTACGGCTGCATTCCGAATGCCTGACCGGCGACGTGTTCGGCTCCTTGCGCTGCGACTGCGGCGAGCAATTGGAGCTGGCACTGGCGCGGATCGAGCGCGAAGGCCGCGGCGTACTGCTCTACCTGCGTGGCCAGGAAGGGCGCGGCATCGGCATCACCCACAAGATTCGCGCCTATGCGCTGCAGGACGATGGGCTCGACACCGTCGAGGCCAACGCCGCGCAGGGCCTGCCGATCGACGCGCGCAGCTATGAAGCCGCCGCCGCCATCCTGCGTGACTTGGGCGTATGCACCGTGCGCTTGATGAGCAACAATCCGCGCAAGCTTGCTGCATTGGAAGCGGCCGGTATCGCAGTCGCCCGGCGCGAAGCGCACGAGATCGCCGCCAACCGCGAGAACCGCGTGTACCTGGAAACCAAGCGCAGCAAGCTGGGCCACCTGCTGCGGCTGGAAAAGCCCTGATCCGGCAACAGTCCACGCGCATCGGCGCGATGCTGCGCTAAGGCCCTTACCCGATGCCACGGTGTATGCTGCTGCGCATACGCTGTCGTTACCGGTCTGACCCGGATTCGCCGCTTTCGCCGTGCACGCTCTCGCCCATCCTTCCGCCTCCCCTGCCTTGATCGACCGCTACGGCCGCCAGATCAGGTATCTGCGCGTCTCGGTCACCGACCGCTGCGACCTGCGCTGCAGCTACTGCCTGCCCAAGGGCCACACCAGCTTCGAGGAGCCGGCACACTGGCTCAGCTTTGTTGAGCTGGAACGGCTGATCGGTGCATTCGCCCGCCTGGGCGTGGCCCGGGTGCGGCTCACCGGCGGCGAACCGCTGCTGCGGCGCGATCTGCCGCAGCTCGCCGGCCGACTCAAGGCGCTGGGCCTTGCCGACCTGTCGCTGTCGACCAATGCCACTCAGTTGGCCCGCCACGCAGAGGCGCTGAAGGCCGCTGGCGTCGATCGCATCAATGTCAGCCTCGATACCCTCGATCGTGGCTGTTTCGAGCACATCACCGGCCGCGATGCCTACGCTCAGACCATGGACGGGCTGATGGCCGCCAAGGCGGCGGGGCTGGCGCCGATCAAGCTCAACATGGTGGCAATGCGCGGCGTGAACGAGCACGAGATCGCCCGCATGGCCGAGTTCTGTTTCGAGCACGGCTTCATCCTGCGGCTGATCGAGACCATGCCGATGGGCGACACCGGCCGCAACGCGCAATACCTGGATCTCGGCCCGGTGCGCGACACGCTGGTCGCGCAGTTCGGGCTGCTGCCCGAGGCGCTGGAGCTGGGTGGTGGCCCGGCACGCTACTGGCGTACCGTTGACGGTGCTGGCCGCATCGGCTTCATCACCCCGATCTCGCAGCACTTCTGTGCCAGCTGCAACCGGGTACGACTCGCCGTCGATGGCACGCTCTACCTGTGCCTGGGCCAGGAAGCCAAGTTCGAGTTCCGGCCCTTGCTGCGCGGCGGCGCGACCGATGCCGAGCTTGAGGCAGCGATCCGCCATGCGATCGATCTCAAGCCCGAGCGGCACGAGTTCACCGAGCAGCCGACGAAGATCATGCGCTTCATGTCGCAGACGGGAGGCTGAACCATGCATTTCCTTTTCCGGCGTGGATGTTGAGTCCGCGCGCCTTCGGCCTCGCCGGTTGGTCCGGCGCCGGCAAGACCACGCTGCTCGAAGCGCTGATAGCCGAGTACGCCCGCCGCGGTATCGTGGTCAACGCCATCAAGCATTCGCACCACGATATCCCGCTGGAGCCGCCGCATAAGGACAGCGCCCGGCTGCGCGCGGCCGGGGCGGGTGAGGTGGCCGTCGTGTCGCCGTACCGCTACGCCATCGTCCACGAGCTACGCGCCGAATCCGAACCATCACTGGCCGAAATACTGGCGCGCCTGGCGCCGGCCGAGCTGACGCTGGTCGAGAGCTACAAGCATGCCAAGTGCCCGAAGCTCGAGGTATGGCGTGCCGCGGTGGGCCAGCCTATGCTCTGGCCGGATGACGGCTCCATCGTCGCGATTGCCAGCGACGATGCCGTCGCCACCACGCTGCCGCGTTTCGGCTTGACCGAAATTGCGGCCCTTGCCGATTTCATTCTGCTGCACGCTGCCCCATGCTGACCGTCGAACACGCCCTGGAACAACTGACCGCCGCCGCCCGCCGCATCACTGAAACCGAACGCCTGCCGCTGACGCAGGCGCTGGGCCGGGTGCTGGCGCACGATCTGATCTCGCCACTGGCGGTGCCCGGTTTCGACAACAGTGCGATGGATGGCTATGCGCTGCATGTGCCGGATTTCGCTGCGCCGCCGGCGCAGTACATCGTCACCCAGCGTATCGCCGCCGGCGCTGTCGGCCAGGCCCTGCAGCCTGGCGAGGCGGCGCGCATCTTCACCGGCGCACCGATCCCACCAGGGGCCAATGCGGTGGCGATGCAGGAGGATTGCACGCTGCTGGGCGACCAGGTCCAGGTCAGCAGCCCATTGCGCCATGGCCAGCACATCCGCCGTGCCGGCGAGGATGTGGCGGCCGGCGGCATCGTGGTCGCGGCCGGGCGGCGGCTGTCGGCGGCCGAACGCGGCCTGATCGCCGCGGTGGGCCTGGCCGAGGTGGAGGTGCTGCGGCCGTTGCGAGTGGCACTGCTGTGCACCGGCGATGAACTGGTCGAGCCGGGCCAGCCGCTGGGGCCGGGGCAGATCTACAACTCAAATCGCTACCAGCTGGTGCAACTGCTGCAGGCGCTGGGCTGTGTGGTGACCGACTATGGCATCGTCGCCGATGAGCTGGCCTTGACCACGCGTATCCTGCGCGAAGCCGCCGCAGACCATGATGTGGTGCTGAGCACCGGTGGCGTGTCGGTCGGCGAGGAAGACCACGTGCGTGCGGCGCTGGAAACCAACGCCTGGCTGGCGATGTGGAAGATCGCCATCAAGCCCGGCAAGCCGTTCGCCTTCGGCCGGGTCGGCGAGGCCGACTT